>CADBHY010000120.1 GCA_902794615.1 uncultured Bacteroidia bacterium | reverse complement strand
CCCACCACCGCGCCGGGAATCTCCTCGGCGTCGATGGAAGCCTGTACCGTGCTGTCAATCAGGGCCAGCCGGACGGGATTCATGCCCTGGGAGAGGGGAGAGGCGCGGCGGATACCGCTTTCTCTGGGGCAGCAGGCGGCCGCCAGGACTGCGCCCAGGGCCAGAAATGATAAGGCTTTTTTAAACATAAGGCTATGATTTCAAGTTGTTTAACCCAAGAATCCCAGCAAAATTCCCGCAGCCACGGCCGAGCCGATGACGCCGGCCACATTGGGGGCCATGGCGTGGGTGAGGAGGTGGTTGGAGGGGTCGCATTCCAGGCCCACCGTCTCGGACACGCGGGCGGCGTCGGGCACGGCCGACACGCCGGCATTGCCGATAAGCGGATTGATTTTCTTGCCTTCCTTCAGGAAGAGGTTCATGAATTTCACGAAGCCCACGCCGAAGGTGGTGGCAATCACGAACGAGGCCAGGCCCAAGCCGAAGATAAGGACGCTGCGGCCGCTCAGGAAGACATCGGCCTGGGTGGAGGCGCCCACGGTAAGGCCGATAAGGGTGGTCACAATGTCAATGAGCGGTCCTCCGGCGGTGGCCGCCAGGCGCTTGGTTACGCCGCTCTCCTTGAGGAGGTTACCAAAGAAGAGCATGCCCAGGAGCGGCAGGCCGGAAGGGACGATGAAGGCCGTGCAGATAAAGCCCACGATGGGGAAGACAATCTTCTCCCGCTGGCTCACCGTACGGGGCTTGTTCATCCGGATAAGGCGTTCCTTCTTGGTTGTCAGAAGCAGCATGATGGGCTTTTGGATAACCGGCACCAGCGCCATGTAGGAATAGGCCGATACGGCGATGGCGCCCATCAGTTCCGGGGCCAGCTTGGAGCTCAGGAAGATGGCCGTGGGGCCGTCGGCTCCGCCGATGATGCCGATGGCACCGGCCTCGTTGGGCGCAAATCCCAGCATCAGGGCCAGCAGATAGGCTCCGAAGATGCCCAGCTGCGCCGCGGCGCCAATCAGAATCAGGCGCGGCTGCGAGATGAGCGCGCTGAAATCCGTCATGGCACCGATGCCCAGGAAAATCAGGGGCGGATACCAGCCGTTGCGTACGCCGTGGTACAGGATATTGAGCACGGACCCTTCCTCGTAGAGGCCAATCTTGAGGCCCACGCCGGTGACGGGGTCCGTAAACAGGGGAATGTTGCCGATGATGATGCCGAAGCCGATGGGCACCAGCAGCAGCGGCTCCCACTTTTTCACGATGCCCAGCGTGATAAAAATGAGGCCGATGCAAATCATCGCCAGGTGCTGCCAGGTGCAGTTGGCAAATCCCGTGAACTGCCAGAACTGCTGAAGGCTGTCTAAAATGGTATCCATTAGCCGATGGTTACAATGTCTGCACCTTCCAGAACGGAATCACCCTTGCGGGCGAAGACGGCGGTAACGGTGCCGTCGCTTTCGGCCAGGATTTCGTTCTCCATTTTCATGGCCTCAATCACGGCCACTTTCTGGCCCCGCTTGACGGCCTGTCCCTCCTTTACGTCTACGGAGATGATGATGCCGGGAAGGGGACTCTTGACGGTGACGCCGGCGCCGGCGGGCTTGGGAGCCGCTGCCGGGGCGGGGGCGGCCGTCTGGGCGGCGGGTGTGGCCTGCACGGCTGCGGCGGCGGGAGCATTCTCCATCTCTACCTGATAATCGGCCCCGTTTACATTCACATGGAGCGTCTTGCCCTCGGCTTCACCGATGTTTACTTCGTAATTTTTGCCGTTAATCTTGAACTTGTAATTTTTCATAATCTGGGTAATTTTCTGAAATTGAGGGATTTGTCGCTCCAGCCGGATTCTTTCCGGACAATGGTGATAAAGCCGGGCTCCACGTCGTGGGCGGTGTCACTGAGGTACAGGTGTACGGCGGCGGCAATGGCGGCGTATTCGTCACCGGACTGTTCCATGTCCAGTGCAAGGGCGATGGCGGCGGCCACTTCGGCATCGGCCGATGCCTTCCGGGGCTTCCGGGGCAGTTTGATGGCGCCGGAGAAAAGCTTGCCGGAAAAGCTGTAGATGAAGTACAGCACAATGAGGGCGGCAAACACTACGGAGACGCTGATGAGGGTGAGCGTCCAGCCGTGAGGGTCTGTCTGCATCATGCGGTCTCCCCCCGCGGTGAGTACAAAACTAAAGAGGCAGGTTGTCATGTTTCTTGGCGGGGATTTCTTGCTGTTTTTTCTCGAGCTGGTCCAGGGCGCGGATTACGCGGAAACGGGTGTTTCGGGGCTCGATGATGTCGTCGATATAGCCTTTCTGCGCGGCCTGATAAGGATTGGAGAAGAGTTCTTCGTACTCCTTTTTCTTCTGGTCGAAGAGGGCCCCGGCGTTCTGGGGGTCTTCCTTCATCTCCTTGGCGTAGAGCACGTTCACGGCGCCATCGGCCCCCATGACGGCAATCTGGGCGCTGGGCCAGGCGTAGTTGATGTCTCCGCGGAGCTGTTTGCAGCTCATCACGATATGGGCGCCGCCGTAGCCTTTGCGGAGGGTGACCGTCACCTTGGGAACAGTGGCTTCTCCGTAGGCATAGAGGAGTTTGGCGCCGTTGGTGATGATGGCCCCGTACTCCTGCTGGGTGCCGGGCAGGAAGCCGGGCACGTCCACCAGGGTGACCAGGGGGATGTTGAAGGCGTCGCAGAAGCGCACGAAGCGGGCGGCCTTGCGGCTGGCATTGATGTCCAGGACACCGGCCAATACGGCGGGCTGGTTGGCCACGATGCCCACGCTGCGGCCTCCCATGCGGGCGAAGCCCACGATGATGTTGCGGGCAAACTCCTTGTGTATCTCCAGGAACCTGCCTTCATCCACAATGGCTCCAATCACGGCGTACATGTCGTAGGCCTTGTTGGGATTGTCCGGGACTATGCTGTTCAGGGCGTCTTCCACGCGGCCCACGGGGTCTGCGCTCTCCTTGAAGGGAGCGTCCTCGCGGTTGTTCTGGGGAAGGTAGCCCAAAAGTTCCTTGACGGTGGCGATGGCTTCCTCTTCCGTATCGGCGGCAAAGTGGGCCACGCCGCTCTTGGAGGCATGGACGGAGGCGCCGCCCAGGTCTTCCTGGCTCACCTCCTCTCCCGTGACGCTCTTCACCACGGCCGGGCCGGTGAGGAACATGTAGGAGCTGTTTTTGACCATCAGGGTGAAGTCCGTGAGGGCGGGGGAATACACCGCACCCCCGGCGCAGGGACCCATGATGCAGCTGATTTGGGGCACCACACCGCTGGAAAGGATGTTGCGCTCGAAGATTTCTCCGTATCCGGCCAGGGCGTCGATTCCTTCCTGGATGCGGGCGCCGCCGGAGTCATTGAGGCCGATACAGGGCGCCCCGTTGCGCAGGGCCATGTCCTGCACCTTGCAGATTTTTTCGCTCATGGTCTTGGAGAGGGACCCGCCGCTCACCGTGAAATCCTGGGCAAAGACATAGACCGGCCGGCCGTCGATGGTGCCGCAGCCGGTGACCACTCCGTCACCGTCGGGGTGGCTCTTTTCCATCCCGAAGTTGGTGCAGCGGTGCTGTACAAACATGTCATACTCCTCGAAACTGCCGGGGTCCAGCAGGAGCTCCAGCCTCTCGCGGGCCGTCTTCTTGCCTTTGGCATGCTGGGCCTCGATGCGCTTGGGACCACCACCCAGGCGGGCCTTGGCGCGTCTCTCGACCAGTTTCTCAACGTTTTCGCTCTGAATACTCATATTTTTAGAAATATATTTTACGTTACCCTCCTACTTGAACATTTTATCCACTTCTTTCACCGCGTCGGGCAGGGCAAATACCGCCACGCGGTCGTAGGGCTCTATTCTCGTATGGCCCACGGCGATGAAACTGTCTCCTCCCCGGATAACCCCGCCGATGATGGCGTTGGCCGGGAAGTCAATCTCCTTGAGGATGCCCTTGGTGATGCGGGAGCCCGGTGCCGCCGTGTATTCCAGCACCTCGGCGTCCGTTCCGCTGATGTAACGCACGGAGCGCACCTTGTCGGACAGGGTGAATTTGAAGATGCGGCTGGCCGATATCAGTTTCTTGTTCACCACGCTGTCCACGCCCATCTCCTCGGCCAGGCGGATGTAGTCCAGGTTCTCCACCTGAGCAATCACGCGCGGCACGCCCATCTTCTTGGCCACCACGCAGGTGAGGATGTTCACCTCGTCGTTGCCGGTCACGGCCAGGACGGCCTGGTAGCCCTTGATTTCCTCTTCCAGGAGGAAGTCCGAGTCGCGGGCGTCTCCGCAGGTGACGTTCACCTCGCTGGGCAGGGCGGCCGACAGGCTGAGGCAGCGCTTGGGGTCTATCTCCACCAGCTTGACCTCGTCCACCTTCTGGGCGGCCAGGCGTCCGGCCACCATCACGCCAATCTCGCTTCCTCCCAGAATCATGACCCGGCGGACGTCCACCTGGTCTTTCCCCAGGAACTTGATGAGGGCGGGCAGGGAATGGCGGCTGCTGATGACATAGAGGTAGTCGTAGTCCTTGAAGACGGTGTCGAACTTGGGTATCAGGGTGGTTCCCGAGCGGGAGATGGCCACGATGCGGAAATCGGCATCGGCCTGAAGCTGCTTGACGGCGCGGGAGAACTCGGCCACGTTCATGTCCAGAAGGGGAGAGTCCTCCTCCAGCTTGAATACCGCCAGCTGCAGTTTTCCGCGGGCGAAGTCCAGGGAATCGTTGGCGGCCGTGTGGCTCAGGAGCTGCAGGATTTCGTCGCTGGCGCTCTTCTCCGGGTAGAATACCAGGTCCAGCCCCATGTCCTTGAACAGGAGCTTGTTTTCCGGGAATAGGTAGTCTTCGTCGTCGATGCGGGCGATCACCCGTTTGGCACCCAGCTTCTTGGCCAGCAGGGCGCTCACAATGTTCACGCTCTGGTTCTTGAAGGGGTTCACGGCGATGAAAAGGTCGGCGTGGTCGCAGCCGGCCTCCTTGAGCAGGGAAATGGAGCTGGATGGCCCTTGGAGGGTGGTTACATCGGCCGATGTGGAGAGGATGCGGATACGCTCGGCATCGTCGTCGATGATGGTGACGTCGCCTCCGTCTGCGCTCAGCATCTTTGCCAAGTGCGTTCCAACCTGTCCGGCGCCTTCGATGATGATTTTCATAAGACTTCCCTTTAATCCGACAAAATTACTATTTTTTTCTGAATAGTCCTACAGGGACAATCCAGCCGCGGTACAGGCCGTCGGGAGCGGGGGCGTCGGGAAGGAGTTCGCCGGGGCGGCGCAGTTTGCGGTAATCCCGGTGCGCCCGCACCACGGCCATAAAGAAGGCCCCTTGTCCTTTGCAGAGA
>CADBHY010000119.1 GCA_902794615.1 uncultured Bacteroidia bacterium | reverse complement strand
CGACGTGGTTTCGACACTGACTGACGAGGAGCACAAGGAGAATATCCGCAAAGGCATCATAGGCATCCGTACCGACCGATACGCGGGGTAGAAACAATGAATTCATCATTCGCTCCTTTGTAAAAAAGGCCGGGAAAACCCCGGCCCGAATGGATTGCGAAACTTACTCCTGGCTGTCGGAGAACGTAGCTCCGTAGCCATAACGGTTTGCTGAGCCGATGAGATCAATGTAGTCCATGACGAACTTCTTGATTGCGGCTTCTGCCGTCATCATGATTTCAAGATAGTTCGTGTTCGGATTCTCTTCCCACTTGGCCTTGACAGAAGCTTGGGCCGATGCATAGGCCTCTTTGGCGGCGGCAATGGCGGTAACCAGGCTCCGGATTTTGTATTCTTCCCTGGAAGAGAGGATGTAACTTCCCGGGTTGGGATAGTAATAGTAAAGCGGCAGACGGGTGAGGGTGGCTTTCTTTACCCTCAAGAGTACCCGGCTCCACCAGGGAAAGTCTTCGTAAATGATGCCGGGAATGAAGTCAATCCCCTCCAGGATTTCCTTTTTGTACAGGCATCTCCAGGGCTGGCAATGCCGCGTGGCCAGCGGGTCTTCGTGCCCGGACCGCTCCGTGGCATGGTCAAAGATGTTTTCCGTGACGGCCGATTCAAACTCTCCCAGCTTCGGGAAACGGATGCTGCGAGGGTCTCCCAGATGAAGGGCATGGCGTACAATGAGACGGGTACGCCAGGCGTGGTCATAGGTGAAGCAGACCAGGTCGCTTCCGTCCCGCCGGGCCAGCTTCAGGCAGATTTCGAGCGCCTGCGGATGCAGGAGGTCGTCACTGTCCACAAAGAGGACATACGCCCCCCGGGCTTCCTTCAGCGCCCGGTTCCGGGCGCTGCTCACCCCGGCGTTGGGCTGGTGGATTACATTCAGGCGCCCGTCCCGGGCCGCATAGGCATCCAGGATGGCCGCCGTGGCATCCGTACTGCCGTCATCCACGCAGACGGCTTCCCAATCCTGAAAAGACTGGGCCAGCAGGCTGTCTATGCAGCGCGGCAGGTATTTCTGCACATTGTGGCAGGGGATGATGATGGAAATGACCGGCATAGATACAAAGATAGCACTTCTTTCCCGAAAAGCAAGGGCTCATTCCATTCCCCCCTGGTCCACGCGCCAGCTTTCTTCTGACAGGCCGTCGCCGGTGGGCTGCACCGTAATCCGGTACCAGGTGTTGCGCCTTACGTCAAAGTTGTTGCGGTTTTCTCCCAGGTAGAAGCGGTAAATCAGGCTCTCTCCCACGCGGGTGTTGCGCTGCGGGGAATGGTATTCGGCCTTGAGCTCTATGTAGGAGCAGATTTCCTCGTACCGGCCGTCGGTAAAGACTTTTCCGCTGTCCGTGAGGACGTTGTCCAGCAGGTCTCCCTGGCAGTTTTCCAGCAGGTACACGCTGACGCTGCGGCTCAGGTTGCCCGTGGAGCCCTCGTTGAGGGCGCTCACCTGGTTCCCGCTTTTTCCGTAGCCGACGGCAAAGGTTTCCTGTTTTCCGCTCACGCGGCTGGGGCCGATGAGCCGGGCCGATGAAGGGCAGGCGCCCACCCGCACGTCCGTCACCTTGAACTGGATGTCCGAGCGGAGCCGGCTGCGGTCGACGGAAAGCTCCACCCGGGCCATCAGGCGCTCCAGCGGCACTTCCAGCACCCCGTCGTCGTTCACGGTGGCCAGCTGGTCAAAGGCCACCAGGGGGATGCCCTGGGTGAATTCGTCCGGGTAGGCCAGGTGGTAGCGGTAGCTGCGTGCCTCTTCCAAGCTGCGGAAGGGGAGTTCGTAGCCCAGGTTGGCCGCCGCCAGAATGGTGTAAGGCACGTCCTTGAGCAGGGTGGTGCGGTATTCCGCCCGCCCGTTCACCAGCTTCAGGGAGCGGGCGGGCACATATACCCTTTCCTCCAGCACCCCGAAGGCGTTGAAGATGTAGAGGTTGTAGTCGGTGAGCTTGACATCGTCCGGATCGCCTGCACGGGTCGGGTTCAGGGCCGATGGGGTCAGGATAACACGCAAGGGAACATAGGGAGAAGGCTCCTGTGTGCAGGCGAGCGGAACGATGAACAGCAATAACAAGTATGAAAGGTATTTTCTCATATCAGTAGCTTACGGTATATGCTTCCGGGAGGTCCCAGGGGAGAAGGTTGGTCTGCACCAGCACGGCGCCGCTTTCCGTGGGGAAGTCCGGGTCCGGAGAGCCCATCCGGCGGAGCGTCAGGCGCAGGTCGTACACCCGGGCGGGGGCCAGGTCGGGGATTTCGACGGGGTAGTAACACAAGGTTCCGTCCAGCGAGCCCTCAATGACCAGCCGGGTGCGCGGTACGCCGGCCCCGGAGGCTGGATTGGCATAGCAGTAAAAAGACATCGGCATGGAGGAGGAGCCCGCTTTCAGGAACCATTCCGGGTGGGGGAGGGCCGCCGTGGCCAGGCTGTCAAGCGCCCCCGGGTTAATCCAGGAAACCGGATGGCCGCCTTCCGGCCCCAACGGCTTGTATTCGACGGCGGCATAGCTGAGGTAGATGCGGTGGCACTGGAATTTTTTCCCCGCGTATGGCCTGCCGGAAAAATCGGCCTTCAGGGAGCTGAGGCGGATTTCCGTGAGCATGGGCAGGAGGTTGAGCCGGCTGAGCCGCGAGGCCCCGTCTTCCAGCAGCGCTTCTGCCACCAGCTGGGGTTCTTCAAGCTCTTCTTCCTCTATCCGCCAAGTTTTCTTGCAGAGGCTGCCGTAGTTCTGGATGTCCATCCAGGAGTCCGTGGCGCCCGGCCGGGCCGACAAAACCACCAGCCGCCCCGCTCCCGGCCCCGACAGGCCGTAGTGCCGGCCCTCGCCCTCCAAGTCTGTGAGCTGCTGGTAGGCGTCCAGCCGCTGGGCTCCGCCGGTCTCGAAAAAGAAGAGGTCCAGGGCTTTGGGTGTTGCAATTTTGGTCCATTTTATATATATTCGCGTTTTGGTAGTGTATTCGGTCGATGCCGGTTGACGCGCACACGAAGAAAAAAAGGCCGGAACCTGCAGGAGTGCAGTAATGAATGCTACAGAGACGTAGCGGGCGTGCAAATGCCGGGAGAGATGGTTTGGTACGATAGTGGAAGTCCGGCCTGTGGGTTTTCTTCGTGACATGGTTTCGGTTTTTTGTTGTGGACAAAGCTACAACAGGGCCGGGCACAAAAGCAAGCATCGTAAAAAAGATATTTCTGTTTGCGGTGGTTTTGGAGAAAATTTTTATGTTTTAACCGAAAAATCGGTTGAAAAAATATTGTTTCTTATGATTTTTGGACGTCTCTTTTTCCCCATGCGGGAACTTTTGCCCATTCTGGAGCGGCAGGCTTTGCTGCTTTCTTCCAGTACCGAACTGCTGAGCTCGATGCTTGAAACCCCGGACCAAGCACGCTGGAAGCAGCTGTATTCGGAAATCCGCAGCAACGAGCACAAGGGAGACGCCATGCTCACGGAATTCCGGGAACAGTCGGCCCGCCTGCCCCTGGGAGCCGGTGCACGCCGGGAGCTCACCACCATCTCCATGGCCCTGGAAGACTGTCTGGACGTGGTGAAGGATGCCGCCAACGCCCTTCCCATCTACAAGCCCGCCAAGATTGATTCCCAGCTTCTGGACCTTTCCCGCATCATCCTGGAAGAAGCCCGGGCCCTGGGCGACATCTTCCCCCTTTTGTCGGACCTTCGCAAGAGCGCTTCCGCCATCGTCCTCCTGGCCGACCGCGTCAAGGAACTGGAGCACGACGCCGACGAGGCCTATGAGGAGTATATCGGCCATATCTTTGAGCAGGAACCGGACCTGCGCGAGATGACCAAGTACAAGAACCTGGCGGAACTATACGAAAAGGCCACGGACTCCGAAAAGCACGTGGCCGATTGTGTAAGGATTCTGTTGATGCGTTACGTCCGCTAACCTCCGAAATTATCGTAAAGGATGCTCTCGGGAGCTACGCCCAGGGAGTCCAGCAGTTCGTTCACGCACTTGACCATCATGGGCGGACCACACATGAAGTACTTGATGTCCTCGGGAGCCTCGTGGTTCTTGAGGTAGGTCTCGTACATCACGTTGTGTACAAAGCCGGGGGTGTACTTCACGCCGGCGGCGTCGGCTGCCGGGTCCGGACGGTCCAGGGCCAGGGTGAAGTGGAAATTCGGGAATTCCTTCTCGATTTCCGCGAAGTCTTCCAGGTAGAAGGCTTCCACCAGGGCGCGGGCTCCGTAGAAGAAGCGCACGGGCTTTTTGGTCTTGAGGGTCTTGAACAGGTGCATGATGTGGCTGCGGAGCGGAGCCATGCCGGCGCCGCCGCCCACGAAGATGTATTCCTGGGTGTCGGGGTCGTCCTTCGGGAGCAGGAACTCGCCGTAAGGACCGGAAATCATCACCTTGTCACCGGGTTTGCGGGAGAACACATAGGTGGAGGCGATTCCCGGAGGAACACCGGGCACGAACTTGAATACGCCCTTAGGCTGGCTGCGGTCGAACGGAGGCGTCGCAATGCGCACGTTGAGCTTGATGAGGTCTTTTTCGGCCGGATACGAGGCCATGGAATAGGCACGGATGGTGGGGACGGTGTTCTTGTACTTCAGGGAAGTGATACCGTATTTCTCCCAGTCTCCGATGTATTCGGGACCTACGTTCATGTCGGCAAAATCGGCCTCGTATTCAGGGATGTCAATCTGGATGTATTCACCGGACTTGAAGTCGATGTGCTCGCCCTCGGGCAGGCGCACGGTGAATTCCTTGATGAAGGTGGCCACGTTATCGTTGGAAATGACCTCGCATTCGAGTTTCTTCACGCTGAGGGCGCTTTCCGGAACGGCAATCTGGATATTGTCTTTCACCTTCACCTGGCAGCCCAGACGCCAGCCTTCCTTGATTTGCTTGCGGGAGAAGAAGCCCGTTTCGGTGGGAAGGATGGTCCCGCCGCCTTCAATCACCTGGAGCTTGCACTGGCCGCAGTTGGCCTTGCCGCCGCAGGCGGAGGGGAGGAAGATGCCGTGGTCGGCCAAGGTGTGCATGACGTCACCGCCGGGCGTCACTTCCAATTCCTTGGTGCCGCCGTTGATATTGATTTTGACGGTACCGGAAGGGGTGAGGGCGGTCTTAATCCAAAGAAGCAGGGCAACCAGGACAAGGGTTACCACCGTGATGACCAGGATAGAGAATAAAATTGTATTTCCCATAATCTTTCCCTCCTACAGTGCTATGCCCATGAAGGTCATGAAGGCAATGCCCATCAGACCCACGGTGATGAACGTGCCGGCGCCGCTGCCCAGCGTTTCCGCTTCCACG
>CADBHY010000118.1 GCA_902794615.1 uncultured Bacteroidia bacterium | reverse complement strand
TAGTTGTTGTCCAGATTGGGGGCCTTCACCGCAGCCTCGGCAAACGCACGGCAGCCGGCGAAGCCGCAGCCGCCGCAGTTGGCGCCCGGCATCACCTTCTCCACCTCGTCAATGCGGGGGTCTTCCTCCACCTTGAACTTCTGAGCCACCAGGTAGAGAACCAGGGCCAAAACCAGGCCCAGGACAGTCACTACCGCAATGGTCCAAATGATGATAGATGACATAGTTTATCCTTTTATTGTAAATATATATTCGTTTTTCAGTCTGTTCCTGAAAAGGTACAGCACCAAGTAATACACGGCGATGGCGCCCACGCCGGAAAGGGCGGCGCCAAGCTCCCCCACTCCCAGGGCGTTCAGTCCCAGGATAACGGCCATGAGCACCACCAGGGGAATCAAGTAGGCCAGATAGACGGCCTTCATGCCCATGGATGCCTTCAGCACCACTTCCACCTCGTCTCCCACGCTGTAGGAGGCATACGGGTCCGTGGGCACTTCCACCGTTTTCTCGGCCATATCGGCCATGCCGCAAAGGCCGGCGGCGTGGCATTCCCCGCACGCGGCGTGCTGGAGAATGGACACGGTGGTAAGCTGCGGAGTCATGCGCAGCACCTTTCCCTTATGACTAACGCTTTCGGCCATCGGCATACGCTTCAAAAGGGTACTTGAGGCCGCTGTAAGCGCAGAGCCAGGCCTGCACGGCACCCACCCTCAAAGGGACTTTGGCGGCAATGGGAATGCGGTTTTTGTCGGCCGACAGCCAGAGATGCAGGTCTTCGTCGCCCTCGAAAAGGGCCCCCTGCACCACGGAACAGGCCAGGTGCCAGCCCTTCATCTTCCCCATCTTCCGCACCTTGATTACCTCCTCCCCGTAGGATTTGATGTGTACGTCAAAAACGGCGTCGTCTATGGCAAAACGCACCAGGGTGGTCTCACCCTTCCGGTATGCGCTTTCCGGGAGGCTCCGGATATTGAAGACCAGAGAAATCAAATCGTACTCCCCTTCCTTCACCGGAATTTCCATGCGCTGCTCCCCCTTGTTTCCAAAGTTGACATCGGCCTCAATGACGCCCTTGTCCCAATTGTAATTGTAGTCGTTGGTGGCGGTGTAGCCCCCTTCGTAGGTGTCACGCGTAAAACGGATGGGGCGCAAGTCATCGGCCCGCACCCAGCTCTGGAGGTCTTCCCTTATTTTGTAAAATCTGTCAAAAAAAGGGGCCGATTTTACCGTACAGCCGATATGGTAGGCCTCGCTGCCGCGGAAAAAGAGGGAATCCACGGAAAACTGGGCCTTGCCCACCTCCGTATTGAAGGCGCCCCATTTGAACATGACGGACCAGCGGACCTCCTCTCCGTCCATGAACGGATGCTCCTGCGCCATGGCTGCCCATGAGGTCAAGAGGATTGCAAGTATGAGCAAGGCTTTACGCATGGTCAGAAATCCTGCTGATTGTCAAAATTGTAATTGTCCTGGGATTCTCCGGCCAAGGGCTCGTTCACGGCGCTGGCCACGGGCCCCTGCCGGGCATACACGTCCAGGCTCTGGTCCGGCTCTACAAACTTCACCTGGGAGGCCTTGTACTTCATCTCAATGTCGCAGACCTCACCGTTACGGTGCTTGGCTATCACGATGTAGGCCTTTTCACGGTCTTCCGGATTATCGCTCATGCCCACAAAGTCCGGGCGGTGGATGAAGATGACCATATCGGCATCCTGCTCGATGGAGCCGGATTCGCGGAGGTCGCTCAGTTGGGGTTTTCCGGTGCCACCGGTGCGCTGCACGGCGTTACGGCTGAGCTGGGACAGGGCGATGATGGGGATATTGAGTTCCTTGGCCGTGGCCTTGAGGGTACGGGAGATGGCGGCCACCTCCTGCTCGCGCAGGCCCCGGAGCTCCACCGGCCCCTGCATAAGCTGCAGATAGTCCACTACAATGAGGCGGACGCCCTTCTGCTTCACCAGGCGCTTGGCCTTGGTACGGAACTCCATGATGGGAATGCCGGGCGTATCGTCTATGTACAGCGGCGCCTTGGCCAGACGGCGGAGGGTGTCCTCCAGCTGAATCCACTCGAAGGGTTCCAGTTTCACCCCGCCCTTGATTTTTTCTCCGGACAGGCCGCTTTCCGTAGTAATCAGGCGCTTGCCCAGCTGGTCGGCACTCATTTCCAAGGAGAACACGGCCACGGGCATGTTGGCATCGACGGCGGCGTTGCGCGCAATGTTGAGCGCGAAGGCCGTCTTACCCACGGAAGGACGGGCGGCCAGGATAATGAGGTCGCTCTTCTGCCAGCCCTGGGTTACGCGGTCTATGGAAGGATAGCCCGAAGGAACGCCGGACGGGCCGGTGATGTTCTGCAGCTCCTGCAGGTTGTCCAGCACCTCGTTGATGATGGAGCCGATATCCTGGACATCCCGCTTCACATTGTTCTGGATGGCCGCAAACACCTTGGTCTGGGCGTTGTCTATGAGGTCGTCCACGTTGGTGGACTCGTCGAAGGACTGCTTGAGAATCTCGTAGGAGGCGGTAATCAAATCCCGCTGGATGGTCTTCTGCTTGAGAATCTTGATGTAATACTCGATATGGGCGGCGGCGGCGATGTTCTGGGACAGGCCGGCCAGCACCACGGGGCCTCCGATGATTTCCAAGTTTCCCTTGGAACGGAGTTTCTCGCTCACCGTAACCAGGTCTATGGACACGTGCTCGTTCACGAGCTCCGACATGGCCTCGAAAATCATGCGGTGGTGCGGGTCGTAGAAACACGATGCCGACAACTCCTCCATAGACTCGTCTATGGTGGCGGGCTCTACCAGCATGGCTCCCAGCACGGCAGCCTCGACATCGATGGCCTGAGGGGGTTTGTTCCCCATCAGGGTTTCCAGGTCCTGCGGCTCCGCGTTACGGTTTCTCTTGCGAGAAGGCTCCGGCATACGCGCTTAGTTTTCGAAATCCGGATTGATGATGATACGGCCGCAGTGCTCGCAGATGATGAGCTTGCGGTTGGAGGCAATCTCTACGCGACGCTGGGGCGTGATGGTGTTGAAGCATCCTCCGCAGGAATCTCCGTTGTAGATGCCCACCACGGCCAGGTGATTGTGTACGCTCTCGCGGATGCGCTCGTAGGCGCTCATGGTGCGGGCGTCAATCTTGGCGGCGCACTCGTCGCGGCGGGCACGGAGCACGGCCTCTTCCTTGGCGGTTTCCTCCACAATGTTCTCCAGTTCTTCCTTCTTGGCCTTGAGGTCGTCCGTACGGATGGCGAGACGGTCTTTGAGCTCGTCCAGTTCGGCCTTCTTGTTGCCAATCTCAAAACGCGTGTCGTTGATGGTTTTCTCGTCAATCTGACGGAGCAGCTCCTGGTTCTCGATTTCCTTGTTCAGGGAATCGTACTCGCGGGAGTTGGCGATGGTCTCCAGCTGGCGCTGGTACTTCTCGATGGTGCTCTCGTGATCTGCGATGGACAGCTTGGCATCCGCGATGTTGCGGTTGAACTGGTCAATCACGGCGGAAATGGCGGCGCTGCGCTCCTTGAGGTTCGCAATCTCATCCTCCAGGGCGGCCACCTCGGCGGGCAGTTCTCCGCGGAGCTGGATAATCTTGTCAATCTCGGAATCGGCCGCCTGAAGCTGATAGAGGGTCTTGAGCTTCTCCTCTACGGGCATATCGGAATCGGCGAAACTTTTGAGCAGCGACACAAAAGTTTCCCTCTGGTCAATAGGGGCCTCCACTTTCTTGGCGGCGGGGGTTTTCTTGGTACTTGCCATAAAATATAAATCGATTTATTATTTACAACCCAAAATAGTGGACAGGGTTGCTCCTGCCCAGGTGAGCGCTTTTGTAGCTTGCAAAGGTAGGAAATTTTTTCCGTAACTCAGTCAGAAAAATGTCCACAATCTCCACTTCGCTCTCAAAATGGCCGATATCCATGACCATAAAGCCCTCCGGGGTAAAGAAATTATGGTAGGAAATGTCTGCGGTGATGTACAGCTGGGCGCCCCGCGAGAGGGCCAGCTGAATCTCCCCTCCGCCGCTTCCGCCCAAAAGGGCCACCTTGCGGATGGGCTCCATGAGGGGCTTGGAACTGCGAATCACGCCCAGATGGAAACGCTCCTTCACGAAAGCGAGGGCCTCCGGGCCGGTCATCGGCTTTTCAAACTCTCCCACGCAGCCCAGGCCCACGGTGCCGTCTTCTTCCGGCACCATGATGCTCACGTTCTGCAGGGACAGGCGGCGGGCCATGGCCCCGCTCACCCCGGCAATCACCTTGTCGGCCGTGGTGTGGGCGGCATACACCGCCACCCCGGAACGCACCGCCTGCATGATGGCGGCCCCCACGGGGTCTTTGCTGTCTATCCGCTTGATTCCGTTGAAAATGAGCGGATGGTGCGTGACAACCATGTCACAGCCCTTTTCTACGGCTTCCCTAATCAGGTCCGGCGTGCAGTCGAAGCCCACCATGACCCCATGCACCTCATCATCGGCACTGCCGATAATAAGGCCGCTGTTGTCCCATTTTTCCTGGATGCGGAGCGGTGCGAACACCTCCAGCGCCGCGGTAATCTCTCCTACTTTCATAACGCGTTACCTTATTCGTACAAAGATAAAAATCCTTTGCCACAAATCCAAAATCGCTACACTCGCTGTCTCCATAGGTGCGAGCACGACGCGGACACGGTGGGTGGTGCTGCAGGTGCGAAGGTTTTCCGTTGCAGGTGCGGCCGAGTTTCGTCGCAGGTGTGAGGGTTTTTCGTTGCCGGTCCTCATTTTGGAGCTGTCCTGCGACGCTTATCGGCCTTCTGGGCAAAAAAGTGTCGCGGGAAAACGATTTTTGGGGGACCTGCGACACTTCGGCCCTTCACCTGCAACACTTGCTATAACGGCGCGAGACAGCCAAAGCGGCGCTGGGCATCTCCGCCCATCCGGTCTGCTCAATAAAATCCGTGTGGCTCCGGGAACGACCTCCCGAAAAACACCCGCCCTCAAAATCAGGCGGTTAGCGTCCAAATAGCTGCAATGTGGGTTAAGCTATAGCTAACGTCCATCTCATAAAAAAGCCAAAACCTACAGCCCCTGGCGGACGGCCACCAGCTGGGCGCGGATGTCCTTGAGTTTCTCGATAGCCTTCACCCGCTTGTCCACAGTGCGGCGGTCTTCCGTCAGGCGCTGCACGGCACCCTCCAGCGTAAGCCCCTGGTTCTTGAGCAGATACTGGATTTGCCTGAGCGTGTCAATGTCCTCCGGATGATACAGCCGGTTCCCCTTGGCATTGCGCTGAGGCTTCACGAATTTCTCAAAATAATTGCTCCAGTAACGCACGGCCGAAGGGTTCTCCCCCAGCAGCTGCGCCACCTCGCCCATTGTGTAAATCATTTTAGCCATAGTC
>CADBHY010000117.1 GCA_902794615.1 uncultured Bacteroidia bacterium | reverse complement strand
CAAGCTGCCGCATCCGCGCTACAAGGGCAAGCGCATCCCGGCCTACGACATGATCAAGTTCTCCGTGAACACCCACCGCGGCTGCTTCGGCGGCTGCAACTTCTGCACCATCGCTGCCCATCAGGGCAAGTTTATCCAGAGCCGGAGCGAGAAATCCATCCTGAAGGAAGTATCGGCCCTGAACGCCCTGCCGGGCTTTGCCGGTAATATCTCTGACGTGGGCGCCCCCACGGCCAATATGTACGGCATGCACGGAAAGAAGCTGGAACTGTGCGACAAATGCAGGCGCCGCAGCTGCCTCTTCCCCCAGCGCTGCCCCAACCTGGAATGCGACCACACCCGCCTGATGGAACTGTACAAGCGCATAGACGCCACCCAGGGCATCCGGCACAGCTATATCGGCAGCGGCATCCGTTACGACCTCTTCCTCACGGAGGACGGTTTTGTGGATTCCAGCTCCAAGCCCTATCTGAAAACCCTGGTGCTGGACCACACCTCCGGCCGGCTCAAAGTGGCCCCCGAACATACCGAAGACCACGTGCTCCAGAAGATGGCCAAGCCCAGCTTCCGCCTCTTCGAGCATCTAAGGAAGGAATTTGACAAGATTAACCGCGAGGCCGGCACCCATGTGGGCCTGGTGCCGTACTTTATCTCCTCGCACCCCGGCTGCACCATGAAAGACATGGAGCGCCTGGCCAACCATCCCGCCCTGAAGGGGATATGGATGGACCAGGTGCAGGATTTCACCCCCACGCCCATGACCACCTCTTCCGTCATGTTCTATACCGGACTGGATCCCAGGGACATGACGCCGGTGTTTACGGAGCGCAATCCACAGAAGAAACAGCTGCAAAAATCATTTTTCTTCAAAAATTCTTCGAAAAAATACACAAAGCCCTTGCAGAGTTCAAAACAAACCACTAATATTGCACCCGGATACTCCAAGAAGAAAAAACAACAATAAGGAAAAAACCAAACCTATTATGGCAGACAAGAAAAGACATGTAGTGAGCTATGAGAAGATGAATGCCCATCCGGACCTGGCAGAGGCTTTTGCCCTCAAATATCCCAAGGGCTTCAACGACTACCTGAACGATTTGGTCAAATATCCCAAGCCGGACGGCACCAGTTTCTATGCCGTAACGGTGGAAGTGCCGGATGCCATCTATCTGGTTAAAATCAACGTGAAGACGGACGACCTCGAAGACGTGGCCCGTTGGCTGGAAGGAGAAGAAGACGCCGAGAACGAGGCCGTGGCCGGCGGCAGCGCCGACGCCTCCGACGCCAGCGGAGAAACCCTCCCGGACGACAACATCGCCCAGTACTCTACCGGTTCAGACGACGAATAAATGGCCACCCGCAGCGGCATAAAACATTTCTGGGGCCCCGTGCGGGCCCTTTTGCGTAACATTCCGGAAGGCAATGTGCTGCTGGGCCTGTCCATCCTGACCGGCATCCTCTGCGGCCTGGCCGCCGTGCTCCTCAAAGTTTCCATCCATGCCATCCAGGAAGGTCTGGCCGGGATTCTTCCGGGCCGATGGCCTTATCTGGTGCTCCCCGGCGTGGGCATGCTCCTGAGCCTGCTGATTGTCCGCTATGTAATCAAGGACAATATCGGCCATGGCGTCACCAAGGTGCTGCAGGCCGTTTCCAAGAACGAATCCCGCATCAAGCGGCACAACTGCTGGAGCTCCCTCGTAACCAGCGCCCTTACCATCGGCTTCGGCGGGTCCGTGGGTGCAGAGGCGCCCATCGTCTATACCGGCGCCGCCATCGGCTCCAACCTGGGCCGATACTGCGGCATGTCCTACCGCGGGATGACGCTCCTTTTGGGCTGCGGGGCCGCCGGGGCCGTGGCGGGCATCTTCAACGCCCCCCTGGCCGGCGTGCTCTTTACCCTGGAAATCCTTCTTTTCAACCTGAGCATGAGCGGCGTGCTGCCCCTGCTGCTCAGTTCCATATCGGCCACCCTGGTGAGCTATCTGATATTGGGAAAACAGAGCCCTTTTGCCGCGTCCGTTACGCCCTTTTCCATGCAGAACATTCCTTTCTATGTGCTTCTGGGGGTGTTTTGCGGCTTGGCGGCCCTTTACTTCATCCACACCACCCTGTCCATGGAAGACCGCCTGGGAAGGCTTCGGAATCCCTATCTGAGATGGTTCCTGTCGGCCGTTTCGCTGGGCCTGCTGATTTACTTTTTCCCGCCGCTGCACGGAGAAGGGTACAATTTCCTGGGCCCGCTGCTGAACGGGGCGCAGAACCTGGATTTCGGCGGAGATACGCCGCTTGAGTTTTTCCTGCAGTGGAAGTGGTCCATTCCCTTCTTCTTCCTGCTGGTACTGCTGCTGAAGGTCTTTTCCATGACCTTCACCAACGCGGGTGGCGATGTGGGCGGAACCTTCGGCCCTACGCTCTTCGTGGGTGCCATCGCCGGTTTCGTGGTGGCCTATTCGCTCAATCTGCTCAGGCCCGGCCTGGTGCCGGTCTCCAATTTTGTGCTGGTGGGTATGGCGGGGCTCATGGCCGGAGTGATGCAGGCCCCCCTCACGGCCATCTTCCTCATTGCGGAGATTTCCAACGGCTACGACCTCCTGGTGCCGCTCATCCTTACATCGGCCGTTTCTTATGGGGTCACGCGCCTCTTTGAGAAATACTCCATCTATACCAAGCGCATTGCCGCCAGCGGGGAGCTCCTGACGCATGATTCGGACCAGGCGGTGCTCACGCTCATGCACGCCTCCGACCTTATTGAAGAGGACTTCTGCACCGTCCGCATTGACGCCACGCTGGGAGAGCTGGTGAAGGCGGTGGAGCAGAGCGAGCGCAATATCTTTCCCGTCCTGGACTCCAAGGGCCGCTTCCAGGGCTTCGTGACGCTGGCCCGCATCCGCAAGGATATGTTCAGTCCGGAACTGTACCCGCAAAAGCATGTGTACAACTACATGCAGACGGCCCCGGAGTACGTATATCCGGACGAACCCATGGATTCCGTGATGCGCAAATTCGAGAAGACCGGGGCCTGGAACCTTCCCATGGTAGATGCAGAGCGCAGGTATTTGGGATTTCTGTCCAAGTCCAAGATATTCAATGCATACCGGCAGGAGTTAAGGGACTTCTCACAGGATTAAGTGCCTGGAATACAGCTGTTTAATATGAAATGAAAAAGGCGCAAAAATCTTTGCGCCTTTTGGGTATTCTCTTTACTTTTGTCCTGCAAAACTACTTACGGGCTTGATCGATTGCCGTCAAAGTAGTGTGGTTCGTTCGGTGCCGGCCCTTTTACCCCGGGGCGGGCACCGTTTTTTACTTCCGGACGGCCGCGAGAAGCAGGTTCTCCAGAACGTAAAGCGTAAAAATAAGCAGCACGGCCAGGCTCCAGTTGCAGCCTGCGATTACCACAAAAAGGACGGCGGCCGCCGCCAGGCACAGGAACACGATGCGTTTGGTATCCATGAGTTTGTGCCCCTTGGCCACCTTCATCCCGAACATGGGGATTTCGCTTACCAGCAGCAGGCCCAGCACCACGGCCACCGCCGGCAGGAACCACGGAGTGCCTGCCAGGGAGTCCAGGGCTGCGGAATGCAGGGAGAAGTAGCACAGCGAGCCGCAAATCATGGCGGCGGTAGGCGTGGCCACGCCGATAAAATCCGTGCTCTGGCGCTCGTCCACGTTGAACTTGGCCAGCCGGAGGGCGCTCATCACGGCCAGGAACAGCGGAATCACCTCCGTCCAGCTGTCCGCTCCCTTGAGCTGCATGGTGCCGATGAGCGTCACGGCGGGAAGGACGCCGAAGCTCACCATATCGGCCAGGGAATCCAGTTCCTTCCCCATGGGGGAATAGGCGTTCAGCATCCGGGCGGCCAGGCCGTCGCAGAAGTCGAAGACGGCGGCGGCCAGCATGCAGATGAAGGCATAGTCCGGACGGCCTTGCAAAGCAAACACCACTCCTATGCCGCCCGCGAGGGCGTTCATGGAAGTGATGCTGTTGGGAATGTATTTCTTGAGGCTCATTTACTTGATGCCAATCTTTTTGAGAATCTCCTTGGGGACGGCCTTCTTGTTCACCACAATATTGAGCGTCTTGCCCTTGGCAAACTCCTCGGACATGTACCAGATGCCCTTGTAGGCCCCGGTCTCTCCCCAGGAGTTCTTGATCATATAGTACTTGGTGCCGTTCTGGTCCTTGGCGATGCCGTAGAGGTGCATGCCGTGGTCGTCGGTGGAAGTCTTCTCGTCGTACATTTCCTGACGGAGTTCCTGGGTCACCTTGATTTCCTTGACTGTGGCTTCGGCGGCCGGTTTTTCATCGGCCTTGCCCACCCAGCGCTCCTGGTCGGAACCGGAAGTGGAGGCGGCGGTGTCAATGAGGATGCCCAGGCCGTTGCGGGTGAAGCCGGCCTCGGAGACGTCTCCGCCCCAGGCCACGGTGTAGCCTTCCTTCACGGCGTAGTCCATGATGGCCATGAATTCATCCAGGGGAACGTTCCAGGAAGGGGTCCAGCGCCAGTTGTCGGCCACTTCCATGGCAAACTGGGTGTAGAAGGGATGATGCGTGTAAGAGGTGAAGCCGATATAGTCGTCCAGGTTCAGGCCCTGGGCGTCACGGTAAGTTTCGGGGGTATAGGTGATGCCGCCTACCTCGAAGGTTTCCGGAATCTTGCCCATGTAGGCGTCCAGAATGCCTTCCAGGCCCTGGGGCCATACCTTGGTGAGCTTGCGGTTGGGGTTCTTCACCACGGCGTCCACATAGCCTTTGAGCACGGCGTCCAGCTCTGACTGTACGGGAAGGTCGTAGCCATACTGCAGGCCGGAATATGCCTTCTGGTCTATGAGGCCGTAGGTTTTGGCCACTTCCAGCACGTCTCCGAAGTCCGAACCGGCGGCAAAGTTGAGCTTGCCGTCCAGGCGGACGTACTTGACGGCGCGGTCATAGTAGGCCTTGCGCACCACGAACATTTCGGAGTAGTCCGGGTACAGGGACTCGTCCTTTATGCCTTTGGCCTTGATGGCCTCGCTCTCCAGGAAGGAAAGCATGCTGAAGCACCAGCAGGTGCCGCTGCGGTTCTGGTTCTTGACAGAGGTGATGGGGTTCTCCTTCACCACCGTGAAGGTATAGCTCTCCGGCTTTACGGGAGTGGGGCGGGACTGGGCGGCTGCGCTCAGTACCAGCGTGGCCCCGAGGGCCAATGCAAAGATACGTTTCATGTCCGAATTGTTTTACTCACAAATGTAACCACAATTCTTTACAAATCCAAGCGGGGCCGAATCTTGCGCGGGCGCTCCGTCAAGTCCTGCAAAAAAGCTTTGCAGAAATGCGCAAAAAACGCTACATTTGGAAGTATGAAAAAATTATATGTAAAATATATAGCCTCTTTGCTCAAAATCCAGCCCTGGCAGGTGGAAAACTGCGCGGAGCTTTTTGCGGAGGGCTGTACCATTCCGTTCATCAGCCGTTACCGCAAGGAGCGCACGGGCGG
>CADBHY010000116.1 GCA_902794615.1 uncultured Bacteroidia bacterium | reverse complement strand
ATCAGGCGCGTCAGCAGAGAAAGCAGCAGGCCTACCAGGCCCAGTTGGATTCCATCGCCGCCGCCGAGGCTTATGCCCAGTGGCAGCAGGACAGCATCTGGCGGGCAGAGCATCCGCAGGAGGCCGCCAAGGCCGATTCGCTCTCGCAGCAGAGCGTCGCTCCCGTCGCCCCCGTCTATTCGGATTCCCTTTTGAACCTGGCCGCCCGTGCCGAGCAGCAGTTCATCACCCTTTCCAACGAGAAACTGGAAGTGGTGTTCACCACCCGGGGTGCCCAGCCTTATTCCGTGAAGGTGAAGGATTACTTTACCTACGGGAAGGAGCCGGTCTGCCTGCTTCAGCCCGGAAAATCGGAACTGGGCTATGTGGTGTATGCCCCGTCGGCCATCGACACGCGCAAATTCACCTTCCAGTACATTCCGGAGGCTTCTTCGGACTCTACGGTGGTGATGCGCCTGCCCTTGCAGGAAAACGGCTACATTGAGCAGAAGTACACCCTTTTGAAGGATTCCTATTCCGTCAATGAAACCCTCACGCTGGTAAACCTCCAGTTCCAGCGCTCTTCCGGCAGCGTGGATGTCTATTTTGACGCCACCTTGCCCCGGATGGAGAAGGGCTACAAGAACGAGACGCAGTACTCCCGCCTGAACTACTATTTTCCGGATGACAACAAGCCTGCCAACATAGGCAACGGCCGCAAGGGAGAGAAGCGTTTCTCCAACAATATCGAGTGGTTCGCCTTCCAGCAGCAGTTCTTCAGCGCCATCATGCGCGCTCCCCAGAACTTCACCTTCGGAGACTTTTCCATCGACTTTGTTCCCAAGGAGGATACGTCCCACGACCTCATGAACTGCCATGCCGCCATGCGTGCGGCCGTCAATACGCCCCGCGGCACCAGCGAGGTGGTCCTTCCCTTCGAGTTCTACTTCGGCCCCAACGACTATAAGGGCCTGAAGGCGTACAACCACGCCTATGAGAAGGTGATTCCGCTGGGTGGCAAGGTGATAGGCGTATTCACCAAATACGTGATTATCCCGCTCTTCGACTGGCTGTCCAAGTTTATCTCCAGCTACGGTATCATCATCCTCCTGATGACCATATTCATCAAGATTGTGGTGCTTCCCTTTGCCTACAAGAGCTATTCTTCCAGTGCCAAGATGCAGGCGCTCAAGCCCTATATGGACAAGATTAACGCCAAGTATCCCAAGCAGGAGGACGCCATGAAAAAGCAGCAGGAAACCATGGCCCTGTACCGCAAGGCCGGCGTGTCGCCCATGGGCGGCTGTCTGCCCATGCTCTTGCAGATGCCCATTCTCTGGGCCATGTTCCGCTTCTTCCCGGCCTCCATCCAGCTGCGCCAGCAGCCTTTCCTCTGGGCCGAAGACCTGAGCGCATACGACGACATCATCCACTGGAACACCAGCATCCTGGGAATGGACCATATTTCCCTCTTTGCCCTTCTGATGGCCGTCTCGATGTTCTTCTACTCCAAGTTCACCATGCAGAACCAGAGCACGGGCAACGACCCCAATGCCAAGATGATGCAGGCCATGAGCCTGTACATGATGCCTGTCATGATGTTCTTCATCTGCAACGGCCTGTCCAGCGGCCTCAGCTATTACTACCTGCTTAGCAACCTCATTACCATGGTGGAAACCTTCGTGATTCGCAAGTGGGTTGTGAAGCCGGATGAGATTCTGGCCAAGGTGGCCGCCGCGGAAAAGGAGGGGAAAGCCGCTCCCAAGAGCAAGTGGCAGCAGCGCCTGGAACAGGCCCAGCGCATGCAGCGTGAAATGGAAAAGCAAAAGAATAAGAAACACTAAACGCTTATAGGGGTCCAAACCAGTGGACCCCTATCTTCATTTTTGCCCTTTTTTGATTATTTCCTGTATTCCTTCTGTACCCCTATGAGCACCGTTGCCGACAGATTGCTGATACTTCGCAGCCACTTGCCTTCTGATGTACAACTGGTGGCAGTTTCCAAATTCCACCCGGTAGAGCGGCTCATGGAGGCGTACCGGGCCGGTCAGCGTATTTTTGCCGAAAGCCGCCCGCAGGAGCTTTCCGCCAAGGTGCCGCAGATGCCCTTCGACGTGCAGTGGCATTTTATCGGCCATCTGCAGACCAACAAGCTCAAGCTGGTGCTGCCCTATGTGTCGCTGGTTCAGTCCGTGGATTCCCTGCATCTGCTGGAAGCCATTGGCAGATGGGCGTCTGAGAACGGCAGGGTAGTGGATGTTCTTCTGGAGCTCCATCTTGGGGCCGAGCAGACCAAGCAGGGTTTTTCGGAGGATGAAATCCTTGCTTTGCTAATCGGAGCAGGCACACCCTCTGAAACCTCCTTCGCTTCGCTCAGGCCCCTCCCACAGCCTTCGGCTGCGGGCCCCTCCCTCTTACACGGCCGAGGGTGGCCATGGGTTTCAGAGGGTGTGCCTGCTCCGATGGCAGGAATCAGGATCCGGGGCCTGATGGGAATGGCGACGAATACGGAGGATATGACGGTGGTGGAGAAGGATTTTGAGAGGATTGAGGCGCTGTATAAACGAATCAAAGCCTCCGGCTTGGAAGGCTTTGATATCTTGTCTATCGGCATGTCGGGGGACTGGCCGCTGGCCGTGAAGCACGGAGCCACGATGGTGCGCATCGGCACGGACATCTTCGGCCCCCGGGAGTATTAGGCCAGCATCTTTTCCATTTGTTTGTCCGTAGCCTCGGGAAAGAGGCTGCGGATTTTTTCTTTCAGGAGGCGTAAGGATTCTTCCGGGGAATGATTAACTTCCAGCCCGGTCTCTTCCCGGAAGGGGAAGCCCGGAAAGGCGGCAAAAGGGGTTCCGCTGCCAAACAGCTCCTCCGGGGCGCAGAAGCTGGATACCTGCCAGCCGTTGTAATGGAGGTCTTCTCCGCGGTACACGCGGGTGATGTCTCCGGTAATGAGACGGCATTGCATCATCAGGCGGCTTGCCAGGGTATCGGCCTGCCCTTTCTTGATGCTCAGCAGGCCGCGGATGTCCTTGATGCCGATGCTGCCGTTTTCCTTCAGGAAGGCCAGAATCTTCTGCTGGGCCTCGTCGGGCCGATATTTGGGCTGCGCCTGGCGGTAGTTCCTCAGCTCCCTGTACCATTCTACGGTAGCGAAGGCCGCCTTGCCGCCCAGAAGGAACTTCCCGTAGGCGATTTCTCCGCTCTGAATGCAGGGGATTTTCCAGTCCCAGGGCGTCCGGGACAGGTTTTCCTGCGTGTCGAACCAATACTCGGGGGCTGTCATTTCCTCTATGGAACAGCCCGGAATGAGATTCTGGAAAAAGGGCACGATGCCCAGCTCCCGGATGGCCTCCAGCATGGTCTCCGCACTCACGATGCGGGGAGGGCGGGGCCCCGCGGCTTTTTTATCAAAAGACATGGCTTTGCGTGAAATCAAAAACAGCTGACCGGGAAGTCAGCTGTTTTGGGTACTGAATTACCGGCTTACACCAGGAAGGTGGCAACCAGGGCAAGGATGGCGTACAGTTCCGGGTAGGCGGCCAGAATCATGGTATTGGTCTGGACTTCGTGTCCCTGGGAAATACCCACGATACCGTTGGCGCAAACCTGGCCCTGACGGATACCGGACAGCAGGCAGACGAGGCCTACGCCCAGTCCTACGCCGAACATGAGGGGGCCCTGGGTGGCCACATCCTTGCCAGTGGCCCAGAGGATGAAGGCCAGGAAGCCGTACAAGCCCTGCGTGGCCGGCATGGCCGACAGAATCATGTAGCCGGAGAAACGCTCCGGAGCTTTTTTCATGGCGCCTTCTGCGGCGTTGCCGGCGATGGTGGTGCCCATGGCGCTCCCGATGCCGGAGAGGCCCAGCATGAGGCCCAGTCCAAGATAACCTAAGATTTCGTTCATAGTTTTTGATTATTTATTGTTTGTTTATTTTCAAAGGTCTGTAAGTGCGGCCGGTCCCTTCAAAGCCGCTGTTCTTGAAGTACTCCACGAAGGTAAGGCGGAGCGGGTGTACAAAGGCACCCAGGCAGGACAGGGCCAGGTTGAGCGCATGGCCGATGAGGATGATGAAGGCAAACAGCACCCAGTTCACTCCGGGCAGGGGGATGTCCAATGTCATGCCGGCCAGCAGGTTGAAGGTGCTGCCCAGCATACCGCCCGCCAGGCCCAGCGCATACAGGCGCAGGTAGCTGAGGACGTCTCCCATGAGGCCGGTAACGGTGTTGTATGTATCCCACAGGCCGGAGCCGATATTCAGCAGCGGGTTGCGGTGCACGTCGTTCAGGATGAAGATTCCCAGCCCCGACACAATGCCCAGGGCAATCATGAGAATCTTGACCAGCGGCTTGTCTATCACGCCCAGAAGCGCCAGGCCGGCGATGACGATGGTGCCCACAATCAGGAGCGTCCAACCCCAGGTGCTCAGGCTCTTGAGGAAACCGAAGCGCTGGGTGTAGCAGATGGTTTTCACCACCATGGCCAGGCAGATGTGGAAGATACCCACCCCCACGGCCAGCACCATCTGGGCATCGTAACCGGCGATATTGCCGCTAATCATGAAGCGTTTGAGCCCTTCCGGCACCCAGGCGGCCTCATAGAGGTTGATGCCGAAGAAGGTATGCAGCACAATGCCCACCAAGAAGGTGCCCACGCCCAGCATCATCACCAGGGGAGCCATATCGGCCATGGAGGGGACTTTTTTCTTGAGGAACCAGCCGATGAGCACCAGGAGGATGCCGTAGCCGGCGTCTCCCATGCACATGGCGAAGAACAGCAGGAAGAAGGGTCCCAGGATGGGCGTAGGGTCAAACTCGTCGTAAACGGGACGGCCGTACATGTCCGTGAGGACTTCGAACTGCCGGGCAAACCAGTTGTTATGAAGCTTCACGGGCGGATTGTCCTGCGCCCGGGCCGCTTCCTTCAGGTAGAAGACGTTCATTGCGTCCAGCGTTTCGCAGATGGCCGCCTCGTTCTCCGTGGGGGCATAGCCCACCAGCGTGACAATACTGTTTTCCGCGGCAGGGACGGCCGATACGCCCGCCAGGTAAAGGTCCAGCTTCTCCAGGACCTCCCTGCGCAGTTTCTCCAGTTCGGGAATCCGCTCCTTGGCACCGGCTATGCGGCGCAACGTCTTTTGGAAGTGCTCTTTCTTCTGTTCCAGCTGGGCTTTCTTTTCCTCTGCGCTGCTTTGGGGCATGGGAACTTCTCCGGGAAGACTGTCTTCTCCCGCCACTACAAAGCGGACGTTCTTTTCCCCTTCGTTAATCACGCAGAGGGCATATTCCTGAGTCCATTCGGGCTTGAACTGCTTTCTTGTCAGCACATGGAAGTGCAGGGGAACACCGGCCCCGGCCAGCTCTTCCACCATGGCCTTGTCAAAAGAACCCCATACAGCGAGGTCTTTCACTTCTTTTTCCAGGGCCTTGATTTCCACGCTGTCCTCGGAGTAGCGCATAATCTGGCCTCCGGCCAGCCGCACGATGTCTCCGTCGATGTGCTCCGGCTCAA
>CADBHY010000115.1 GCA_902794615.1 uncultured Bacteroidia bacterium | reverse complement strand
TTGTCAAAGGTGAAATCGAGGACGTTCCCTACCAGGGCTCCTATCATCCCACCTATAGCTCGGACGGCGCCTGCTATACCCCCAAGAACGTGATTCTCATGATTGGAGACGGCACCGGCCTGGCGCAGATAGCGGCTGGCTATTTTGCCAACAACGAAGACCTTACTTACTTCAACCTCAAGCACATGGGTTGGGTGACCACCAAGAGTGCCGATTCCTTCACCACGGACAGCTCCGCCTCCGGTACCGCCTATGCCACCGGAGAGAAGACCTATAACTACGCCGTGGGCGTGGACCTTCAGAAGCGTCCCATCGCGAATATCCCGGAGCGGGTAATTGAAAACGGCGTCATTTCCGGCGTGGTCTCCACCGACGACCTGAACGGCGCCACCCCCGCCAGTTTCTTCGCCCACCAGGAAAACCGCGGCATGACAGACCAGATTTGGGCCGATGTCCCCGGCTCCGTCCTCACGTATTTTGCGGCCGGCAGCAAGGAAGTGTTTGAAAAGCGTCCCGAGGAAACCCAGAAGGCCATCCGGGACAAGTTCACCGTGGTCCACTATGTGGGCAGCCCCGCCGCCGCATCGGCCGACCGCCTGGGCGTACTGCCCCCGGCCGTGGAGACCGGCTACATTGTGAACGGCCGTGGAGACTTCCTGCCCAAGGCCACCCGCGAGGCCATCGACTTCCTGAACGCCCGCACCCGGGAAGACAAGGGCTTTTTCCTGATGGTGGAGGGCGCCCGCATAGACAAGGCCTGCCACGGCAACGACTTCCCCAGCGCCGTGAAGGAACTGCTGGATTTTGACAAGGCCATTGCCGAGGCCATCAAATTTGCCGACGAGGACGGCAATACGCTGGTGGTGATATCGGCCGATCATGAAACCTCCGGCCTGGTCATTTGGGACGGCAAGCCCTCCGAGGGAAAGGTGGAAGGCGTGCATGTGAGCGGCTGGCATACGGCCATTCCCGTTCCCATCTTTGCCTACGGCCCTCATGCCCAGGACTTCATGGGTGTTCAGGGCAACGAGCAGGTGGCGCAGAAGATTTTGAAGCTTCTGCTAAAGTAAATAATTTATATACAGAAAATTAGCGGTAGAAGATGCCCCCCGCCGCTTTTTTTGTATGATTATTCCATGCATAATATTTGTTTGGAATTATTAAAATATGTAATTTTGTACTGCGAATTGAAATAAAGCGAGAAATTGAGAATGGTAAAATGCGTGAGAACCATTGCGTTTTGCTTTGTTAGTGGATTGCTTTTGACCTTGCTACCATTCAGAGCGGCAGGGCAGGAAGTGTCTATCCGTAACAATTTGCTGTACGACGCTACCGGTACGGTAAACGCCGGCCTGGAATTCCAGGTAGGAGACCACTTCTCCGTGGGTGTGAACGGAGGCTTCAAAAGCTGGCCCCGTTTCCTGGCCTGGGACAACGACAATGTGAACAACACCACCCACTGGCGTCACTTCCTGGTGGCGCCGGAAGGCCGATATTACTTCAGCGAAGTGTTCAAGGGCGCTTTCGTGGGGGCCGATTTCGTGTACACGCACTTCAATGTGGGGAACTTGAAGCTTCCCTTCGGGCTGTACCCGGAGGTGGCCACCCGGCGGGAGCAGGGCTCCTGGTGGGGCGCCGGCCTCTTTGTGGGTTATGCCTGGTGGCCCTGGCAGCACTGGCGCATCGAGATAGAAGGCGGCGCCGGCGTGGGCCTGGCCGCCTACGACAGCTATGACTGCGACCATTGCGGCAGCAAACTGGAAGAAGTACGCCGTGCCGCCGTGGTGCCCAAGCTGGGCCTGAACATCGCTTACAACCCCGTGGCCCGCGACAAGCGGAAGTCCCGCGTGCGCGTGATAGAGAAAACGGATACCCTGACGGTGCTGCAGGCTCCCGTGGCCTTTGTGGTGAACCTGAGGGAGGTGGCGGGCCCCGAGAGCGCCGGCGACCGTTTGGCCAAACAGGAGCCCTGGGTGATTCCCATTGAGAAATATCGGCCCTTGGATTATCTGACGCGCCCCGGCAAGGACAGCATCCAGTATGTGGTTTTCCCTGCCTCCAGCGCCGTGCTTGAGCGGCAGATGGGCCGCAACGCCGCCGTGCTGGACCGGCTGCAGGGCGCCATCGAGACCATCCGTGACGACGAAGCTACCGACGAGATTCTGGTGTCCATCGTGGGACTTTCCTCCATCGAGGGCCCCCGGGCGCAGAACGACAGCCTGTCCGTGCGCCGTGCCCGCGCCGTGGCCGATTACCTGAACGGGCGCACCTTCGTGAGCCGCAAGTTCTTCGAGACCATCGGCAAGGGAGAGGCCTGGGACTGGTTCAAAGACCAGTTGGAAGCCATTCCGGATGGGGGAGAGGGCCTTTCCCGGGAGGACGTGTCGTGGCTGCTGAATCTGGTGTACAACGAGAAAAACGCGGACGAGCGCGAGCGGCTTCTCCGCGCCCGCCCCGCCCTGTACCGCAAGGTGGTTGGCAGCCTCCTCGAAGACCAGCGCAACGCCGGTTATATCCGGGTGTACTACAGCAACAAGCCGGACCCCGCCACGCAGAAGCTCAACGGCCTCGTTTACGCGCTTATCGGCGCCAAGAAATACCACAAGGCCGTGAAGGAGATTCAGGCCGACAAGGCGGTGATGGAGTTGGTGGCCCGCAACCCCGAGGCGGCCAATGCCTATGGCGTGGCCCTGTATTTTACGGCCTTGGACAAGAAGGACCCCGATGCCGAACGCGAAGCCCTGCAGCTGCTTCAGAAGGCCGCCCGCGAAGGCTCCGAGGCTGCCGCGCAGAATTTGAAAGGAATAGAAACCTACGGCCCCGCCCGCAAGGAGTATGAGGCCTGGAAAGAGTTGATTAATAACAAATAAAACCATAAAAAGTATGAAGACGAGACTTATAGTTTTGAGTGCGCTTGCCTTGGTGGCCCTGGCGGCTTGCCAGCGTGAGGCCAAGGTGGCCGACAACCCCACGTATGATCCGCAGGAGAATACGGTGAAAACGCAGTTTGTCATGAGTGTTTCCACAGGAACCGGCAAGGACACCAAGACCACGGCCGAAATGGCCCAGGTGGGTGATGATGCCAAGTTCTTGGGCATGGACCAGGTACATCTGCTGGCTTACCAGTTGGACGACAGTTACAATACGGGCGGCCACGGCCACTATTTCTTCAAGACGTTTGTTCAGAAGGACGGACAGGCGCAGGCGATGTCGGCTGTCCGGGATTTCAACCTGGGTACCCTTTTTGGCGAGGGAGCGGTCTCTTCCAGCAAATCTTCCCGTACTGTAGAGCTGGCTCTTCCGCTGGGAACCAACGCCCTTCTTTTCTATGGAAAGGCTACCAAAACGTACAGCGACGATTTGCAGGGTTATACCCAGACCGAGGGGGACATCCATAATCTCGGAAGCATAAAATACAGCCTGAAGTCCCGGCTGACGGACGCTGCGGCCTTCCAGGCGGGAGCGGCTTTCTTCTCCGGCATTCTCACTTACTTTACATCGACGGGTCTTGTGAATGAGGAAACATTCTGGGCCCAGAAGGCTGGCAGCAATGACAGGAGTTACGGTTTTTGGTGGCCCACCCCGTCTGATACGGCGCGGGATCTGCTTCCTGCCAATCCTTCCGACCAGCAAACGGCACCGGCAGAAGGCGAAAGTTTCACTTACTACACCGGAGAGGTCTCCTGGAAGCAGATGGGAGAAATGTACTATTATGAAAATGACGGTATTGAGTCAACAACTTATGCTGATGCAAATGTAAAAACGAAGGGTGGGAGCGCTGCGGCCGTTGCCATGGACTATGTTCCGCTGGTAGAGGCCATGGGCAGCGCATACAATGCACTTACCACCATTAAAACAGCACAGCAGGGAGAACAGACGCTGCAGGAACTCCGTGCCGGCAGCTGCTCATCCGTGCTGCGTATTTGCCAGGACTTGTATGCCATTGCCGAGCGTTGCGCCAATGCAACGCCCACCTCTTGGAGCGAGCAGTGTGCAAAGTTGATGGCCGAGCAGCTTGAGTCTCGCATGAAAACCTTTTTTATGATGCAGGAAGGGCAGTTGACTTTCCTTCGGAACAATGACGGAATTGATATCGGTGCCTTAAAGGGTGCCAACGAAAGGGCTACCGCAAATACGCCCTGGGCAGATCAGGTTCCGGCCGTGAATCAGTATTTGGACAAGGACTATTTTTATGACAATTCCGATCCCCAAAATATCGTCTACGGCTTTCCCATCAACGTTGGCCTCCCCTACGGCGCGTCCATCATGACTTGTACTACAACCGGAGAGAATACGGGGGTGGTTAAACCGGCAGCACAGAAGCATGTGGATGTTTTCACCTACACGACGGACATTCCCGCATACGGCATGGGCGGCGCCACCTTCCCCATCAAGAATTACCGCTATCCGCCGGAGCTTATGTACTTTGGCAATTCCTCCATTCGTGTATCCAATGAGGTTAAAGAAAACTATCCCACTTCTGTGCTAAACTGGAACGACGACGGGCTGTGGACGGATTGGACCAAGCACGGAGCCGTAACTTCCTCCACCCGCAGTGTGGCCATGACCAACAATATCAATTACGGTACGGCTTTGCTCAAATCGGATGTCAAGTATGCCGACGGGGTCACCACATTGGAGGACAACAACGCCAATCTGCATCCCGGCGAGGAGAATATCGAGATTCCTGTCGAAGGATTGCTGGTGACCGGCATTATCATCGGCGGCCAGCCCGACGTGGTGGGCTGGGACTATGTCCGCCGTCCCGACAATGCCGAAACGGTATCCGAAAGTTACGACGACACGGATAAGAAATTTACCGGTGGCGTTTATACGAACAATGCTTTTGACAAGATGGTGTACGACAGGGTTGTGGGTGGTTATAAGGTTGGAAGCGCCACCACGCCCATTTATACGATGCTGTGGGACAACTACGATGCCACCAAGGCTGCGGATGACCAGAGTGACGTATATGTTGCCATCGAACTGCTGAACAATACCGGCAAGGATTTCTGGGGCGAGATGAACCTGATCCGCCAAAGCGGCGTGTTCTACCTGGTAGGGAAGATTGACCTATCGGCGGCAACGAATCTCAACGTTATCAAATCCGGCATCAGCCGCACGGACTATTGCTATCCTCCTTTCAATCCGACAAACGGAGCAACCATCGAGGCTCCCCGCGTGTTCATGCAGGATTATATGACCACGGCTTCCCTGATTCTGAAGAAGACCTCCCTGCAGCATGCTTATGTGACAGTTCCCGACCTTCGTTCCAGCCAGATTTCCCTGGGCGTGTCCATCGATATGGAATGGAAGCCGGGCCTGGCCTTTGAAGTGGAAATTGGTAATTTGAACTGATTCCGTGATAAGGCGTCTGAATCATATCGTCTTTTGGGGCGGCTGTCTGCTGATGGCGGCAGCCTGCTCCCTCATTGACGAGGATATGCGCGACTGCGAGGCCGACACCCGGCTGGACTACGAGCTGCGCCTGGTCACCAACATGACTACGGAACTGCAGACGCAGTTGAGCCTGGAGGCCGACGTAGAGGTGGCGGCTGCCCTGAAAACCTGTTGGCAAGAGATTTTCACCGACCGGGCCCACGACGTAGACCTCTCGTTTTACGATGTGGCGGAACCCGGTGAACGCCTCCACCAC
>CADBHY010000114.1:3353-9034 GCA_902794615.1 uncultured Bacteroidia bacterium | reverse complement strand
GTATGTACTTCCCTAAAAAAGGTTGACAGATTTGAGGGCTTTCAACTAAATCGAGTTTACACTTACCCTAAAAGAGTTTACATTCATCACTGACCATGTTGTCATTGTTTTGCGATGGATGCGTATCTGCCAGGGCGACCCGAAGAGGTCGCACCGGCAAAGATAGTATATATTTATATTACATCATAGCATATCTCGCATAAGGTGCTCTCCAACATCTCTTCTGCAAACCAATCTGCTCGTGAGCCTTGGCTGGCGTCTGCCAGTCGATGCTCATATGAGGGCGCTCGTTGTTGTAAAAGCTTATGATTCGCTTCAGAATGCTCTTGCATTCATCAAATGACGGGATAGTCATTTTGTATATCCATTCGCGCTTCAGGATTCCATTTACACGTTCTGCAACGGCATTCTCCAGTGGGTCTCCACTCTCTGTCATGCTAATGCTAACTCCGCGGTTTTGGAGTATTTCTACGTAGGCATTACTGCAATACTGGACTCCGCGGTCGGAGTGATGGATTAGCCGACACGCATCAAACCTGTCAATAGATGAAAGCGCCATCTTAAGGGCCTGCAGCGGATATGTGGTCTCAAGGGTTGGCCCCAGCGACCAGCCCACAATCTTATGCGAGTAGGCATCCGTTACAAGAGAAAGATAGCAGACCCCCTCTTGAGTTTCAATGTAAGTAATATCAGATACCCATATTTCGTTAGGACGTGATGGTATAACATCCTTGATGAGATTTGGGTATTTATGAAAGTGATGTCCCGAGTCGGTGGTCTTGTATCGACGTCTGCGGCGTATTTTTACCATCAGACCATTCTTCCGGAGTATCTCTATAAACGCATCGCGACCAGGCATGCAACCCGTAGATTCAAACAGTTGTTTTACAATGCGGTATAGCTTGGGACCACCCAGGCCGGGATTATCCTCCCTGTATGATCTGGCTTTCTCCACAATCAGCGGTTCAATCGCTTTTTCTGCGAATGAGTCTTGATCGTCGCGTTTGTAATAGGCTTGTCTGCTGTAACCAAACAGTTCACAGAGAGTTTTCAGCGGGATGTCCGGAGAACTCTCGTGAAGCAGACTTACTGTTTGGTGCCAGCTTTTTTTCTTATGGAGATGTTTAGGTTCTGCTCTGCGACCTCAATCATCTTCTCGTACGCCTTGGCCCTTAAATTGGCCATATCCAATGCGTCTTGAAGCCGCTTGTTCTCTGCCTGTAACTCCGTAAGCTGGGCTTCGATGCTCTTTTCCTTCATAGGATCATGTGTTACAAACGACTCCAAAGGTACACAATTTTTCCCATCCAGGAACTTTTTAAGCCAACCGTATATCACCTCTTTGCTATTCAGGTGGTATTTCTCCACGAATGTGGATATTGGCTCTCCTGACTCCAGGAACTCAGAGCAGATCTTCATCCGGTCATCGTCAGTGAAGTAATAACCCTCCACTTTGACCGTCTCATACTTGTACCTTTGTGTCTGTGGGTCCCATGACTTGACACGCGCTGTTTTTGGTTTCATAACACTGTATGTTTTTAATATTTTCCCTCATACAGTGTCAACTTTTTTCAGTTAAATACAGTAATTAGGAATAAATGCGTATATTTGCAGGATAATAACGTGAAAATGAAACCTATTACCACCATTGTTCCCGTCCAGGACAAGAAGATGCTCAAGGCTTTTATCCACTTTCCCCTGGACCTTTACAAAGATTGTGAAAACTGGGTTCCTCCCTTCGAGGATGACGAATTCAAGTCCCTGGGAGAGCGGAATCCCTCCTTGGATTTCTGTGAAAGGGAACTCTATCTGGCTTATCAGGACAATCAGATTGTGGGGCGCGTAGCCGCCATCATCAACCACAAGGCCGACAAGAAATTCGGCGAGGTTACCGTCCGTTTCGGATGGATAGACTTCATCGAAGACTTCGAGGTGGCCCAGGCTCTCATCAAGGCCGTCATGGTCTGGGGCGCCAAACGCGGAGCCACTCATATCAAGGGCCCCCTGGGCTTTACGGACATGGACCGCGAAGGCTTGCTGGTAGAGGGCTTCGAGCGCGAAAGCCCCTTTACGGTCATCTATAACTATGCCTACTATCCGGAGTACCTGGAGCGGATGGGCTTTACCAAAGATGCCGACTGGACCCAGCGCTACATGGACTTTGACGGCAAGCTGCCGCCCATGTACAAGTATGCGGACCTGGTGGAAAAACGCTTCGGCGTACATATCTATCGGCCCGGAACATACCGGCAGATGGTCCGCAGGGGCCAGGAGATGTTCCATGTGCTCAATGCCGCCTTCGACCCCCTCTACGAGTACACCAAGCTTTCCGAGGAGCAGATTGACAACTATGTAAGGCAGTATGCGCCCGTCATGAACAAAGACCTGGTGGCCTTTGTGGTGAACGACAAGGACCAGCTGGTGGCCTTCCTGGTAACCATGCCGCACATCAGTTCCGGCGTACGGAAGGCCAAGGGACGCATCTTCCCCTTCGGCTGGATGCACATCCTTCCCCAGCTCAATGCCCGGAAGAACCACATTACGGAAGGCCTCCTGATTGGCGTGCTGCCGGAATACCAGGCCAAGGGTGCGGTCCTTCTGATGCTCAAGTACCTGCACGAAAATTACATCCGCCTGGGAATCAAGCGGATGTTAATGAACCCGCAGCTGGAAGACAACCATAAGGTGCAGACTCTCTTTGGAGACTACGACCCGCAGCCGTATCAACGCCGCCGCAGTTATGTAATGGAAATCAGGGCCGAAGAGCTCTAAGAAAGAGCCTTCAGCACGGCATCGCATACCTCCCCGACGGTAGTGGGCATAGCCTCTCCGTCGGGGAATTTCATACCGAACTTTTCTTCCGTGGCCAGAGCCAGCAGGAGCATGGACAGGGAGTCGATACCCAGTCCGCGCGAAAGTTCCGTTTCATAGCCTACGCCCGCCAGGTCCGTGGCGGGACGAATCACCGAAAGAACCTCCTTGAGGCCGTTCAGCACGTCTTCCCGGCTCATCATATACGGGATACTTTCATGCTGCCGGTGCGCTTGAAGTCCTCCGTGCGCACGGTCACTTTGCGGATATGATGGGTGGTGGGAAGGGTGGCGTTCACCTTGTCCACCAGGGCGTTCATATAAGACACTACCTCTTCCCAAGGCTTGCCGTCGAAGGCGGGCATGAAGGGCAGAATCTCGATGGCAATCACGTTGTTGCCTTCCAGCTGGTCTTCCTTCACCATGGCGTCGCGGACGCAAGGATCGGCATAGAAGGGCTCTTCCAGGCTTTCCGGGCTCACGTTTTCACCGTTGGAGAGCACAATAACGTTCTTGATGCGGCCGGTAATATAGAGGAAACCGTCCTCGTCAAAGCGGCAGAGGTCTCCGGTTCGCAGCCAGCCGTCCTCCGTAAGGGCCTCGGCGGTGCGCTCGGGGTCTTTGTAGTAACCGGAGAAGACGTTGTCTCCCTTAATCCACAGTTCTCCGTCCACCAGCTTGGTCTCCTGGCCGGGATATACGCGGCCGATGGAATGGGGATTGGGCAGCGGGTCCTTGTTGGCCGATGTCAGGTTGGCGCCTTCCGTGAGGCCGTAGCCGAAGCAGAACCTGACGCCCAGCTTGGTGAAGATGTCCACCAGGCGCGGCGGCACGTTGGCGGCGCCGGCGATAATCAGGCGCAGGCTTCCGCCCAGGAACTGGGGACCGTACATTTTCACCAGGCCGGCGAGGATGTCGCAGATGCCGGGCACAATAACCAGGACAGTGGGCTTGATGGCGGGAAGCTGGCCCACGGCGGCTTTCATGTCTTCACAGGTAAAGATGAGGTTGCCGGTATAGAAGCAGCCCATGGTGCCGGCGACCAGGCCGAAAACGTGGCTGAAGGGCAGCAGGGCCAGGTAGCGGTCCTGGCCAATCACCGGACCCGGCCGGTAGGTGGCGTTGAAGTTGCCGCGCATGAGGGCACGGTGGCTCAGGATGGCACCCTTGGGGGCGCCGGTGGTACCGCCCGTGAAGAAGAGGGCGGCCGTGCTCTCGGGGTCCACCGGGGTGGAAGGCACGCCCGTATCGGCAATGGAGGCGGCGGGGCAAACCTTTACGCCCTGCAGCTTGCCGGTGAGCGGCATAAATTCCTCGCGTACAAAGAGGGCGGCCATGTCAAATTTCATGCAGGAGCCCACCAGGGCCATCTCCGGCAAGCCGGCGGGGATGTTCATGGCCACATATCCGGCCGATGTAATGGCCAGGAACAGTTCGATGGCATCCAGGCTGTTGCGGTCGAAAATGCCGATATGGGCACCCTTGGGCAGTCCCAGGCCTTCGATGAAGGCGCGGCGGCGGGCCACCCTTTCGCCCAGTTCCCGGTACGTATAGACCTTTCCCCGGTGCGAAACGGCCGGGTTGGAGGCATACTCGGCGGTGAACCAGTCCACAAACTGGGACATGGTGGGTAAATACTTTAGGCGGCTCAGCTCCTCGGGAGTGAGCAGGGACTCGAAGTACTCTTTGCTTGTAATCATAAATTAGGGTTTAAGTTTATTTAAGGATAATTTTTTCTATCTGTAACATGAGCCGGTAGCGGTCCCAGTCGGCCCGGTTGGCGAAAACCAGGAGCAGCGCGTCCTGCTCCGGGTAGCGGGCGGCCAGAATCTTGAAGCCGCCGTTGTCTCCGGTATGGTAAATGCGCCTGGGCCCTCCGTCATGGGCCGATTCGATGAACCAGCCGTATCCGTACCAGGTGTGAGGCCGGTTCTGATACAGGCTCCAGGGGCTGTCTGAAACCTGTATATGCGGAGTCATGGCCTCTTGAAGGAGTTCATTTGAAAGGACACTCCCCTTCCTCAAGGCATTCTCCCACTGGACGAATTCATGGGTGGAGGTATAGATGCCGCCGTCGGGCCGGGTGGCGAAGAAGGTCTCTTCACCATAGTCATATTCGTACCATGCATGCGGGCCTTTGGGCCTTTCCCCCGCCGTCCTTTCTTCCGGCATGTCGGAAACATCGGCATATTCATAGCCGTGCGCGGCCTGAGGGTCCTGCGCATCACGGTCAAAATAGACGGTTCGCTCCATCCCGGAGGGAGCAAAAATATGCTCCCGGACATACTCGGGGAAAGATTGCCCGCTCACTTTTTCTACCAGTTGCCCCAGCAGGACGAAGGTGGGATTCATGTATTCATAACTGCTTCCGGGAGCGAAGTTCCTGTGATCCAGCGCCTTGAGGTATTCCGTGGCCAGGGCCTCGTCTCCCTCTATTTTCTCTTCCCGGCTTAGATAGCCGCGCTCGTCCGGGATGCCGGAGGAATGGGAAAGCAGATGCTTCAGCTGGATTTCCTTCCAGATGTCACTCTCAAATTCCGGGAAATATTTGCTCACAGGGTCTTCCAAGGATATTTTTCCCTTCTCTACCAGTTGGAGCACGGCCACCGCGGTGAACTGTTTGGAAACGGAGGCAATGTTGAAAGCGGTGTTCCCGTCGATGGGGGCGCCGGTTTCCAGGTTGGCCAGACCATATCCCTTGTCAAAAACCACCTGCTCCCCTTTCAGTACCAGCACGGCGGCACCGGGTTCATCGGCAGGGAAAACCGGCTTGAGCAGCCGGTCCATCTCACGCTCAAGGGAAGGAGCGCAGGAAACGGCCACCAGGGCGCTTATGAGGACAATTCGTTTCATTTTATGCAGGGTCAACAT
>CADBHY010000114.1:0-3334 GCA_902794615.1 uncultured Bacteroidia bacterium | reverse complement strand
TATGGCCTGCATACTTGCGGGCCTTCTCGAAGGCGGCCACGGTGAGGGCCATCTTCCGCTTGTTGTCCGTAAGGGCTTTGTCGCGGGGAAAGAGGAGGCGGATTTCCTGCTTATAGGCTTCCATGGGGACGCCCAGGCCCTGGAGCTGCGCCATCAGTTCCCGGGAAAGGTATTCCCTTCTGTTTTCGTTGCTGTCTTTAAGCAGCAGCTTGACCAGGCGCGTATAGGGCGGATAATGGCAGAAGCGGCGCTCCTCCAGCAGGCGGGAGAGGAAATCTCCGCCTTCCACTAAGGCCGAGAACACCGGATGAGCGGGTTCCCTTGTCTGAATCACAAAGCGACGGCCCGGATGGCGGAAGCGTCCCAGCAGCTGGAAGGCCCTTTCATCGGCCCGGAAATCCTGGCGCGAGAGAATTCCGTCGGCGGCAAGCAGGGCTACCAGGCCGATGTTGCTGCTGTCGAATCCCCGGGTGGTGAAATTGTCTCCCACCAGGATGTCAAACTCTCCCCGGGCAAAGGCGCGGACGGTATCGGCCTGGTCTTCCGGCGTTCCGTCCAAAAGGGCTATGCGGGCCCCGGGATACAGTTCCTGCACCTCCGCCTCCAGTTTGCGGCCTTCGGCGAAAGTGCGTTTGGGCCCTGCCAGCAGCACCTGCTGCCCGGCATCCAGCGTTTCCTTGATACGGGCCAGCAGCTTCAGGGACAGGCTGCCCACCATCCCCTTTTTCCTATACTCTGCGCCGATATCGATGATTTCCCACTTTTCCCTGTCAAGGGAGCTGGCATCTTCCTTCCGCCCAAGCCGGATAAATCGGCCGTTCAAGGCATTGTAGTAAGATTCCAGGGAGGGAGTGGAAGCGGCAAGCAGCACGCCTGCCTTGTGGATGGAGGCCAGCATGATGGCGCTTTCCCGGGCATGGTAGCGCGGGGCCGGGGAATCCTGCTTGTAGGAAGGGTCCTGCTCCTCGTCCACTATCACCAGTCCCAAACTGCGGAACGGGAGAAAAAGGGCGCTGCGGGTTCCCAGAATCAGCTGGGGCTCCCCTGTCCTAATCTGCTGTTCCACCAGCTTGCGCCGGGCCGGCGTGAGCCCGCTGTGGTACTTGAGCGTACAGGGATAGTTCTCCGCAAGGGCAATTTCCGGAACCAGGACCAGGACGCTTTTCCCCCGGGCCAGCATCTCCGGCGCAAGGCTCAGGCAGACATCCCTCTTTTCCCTGGCCGACAATCCCGTCAGGAGAAGGGGCTTGCCGCCGCCCGCGAGGTTTTCGCGGATTTGGCCCAGCAGGCTTTTCTCCTCTTCATCCAGGCGGGGAGCCGGGATTTCCGGGACAGGCGGCGCCTTGAGCCGGGAGCCGTGGTGTTTCATGGACGGATAGGCCGCCTTGTAAACCTCGCCGATGGTACACAGATAGTATTGTGACAGGGTATCCCAGAACAGAATCTCCTCCTCCGTGATGGCGGGAAGGTCCTGAACCACGCCTTCTATGGGCTGGATTTTATCTTCTTCTATGGAGGGACAGACATGGACGCAGCTGACGCAGGCCACATAGAAAGCGCCCGCAAAGCATACGCGCACGCGGTCACCTACCTTTACCTGCATGCCTTCCGGAACACGGTAATAGGGGTGCCACTCCAGTTTGAGCGGTAAAATAAGCTGTATGAAGCACGTCTGTGCCATTAATCATCAAAGGTACGCAATTATTTCCGCAAATCCAATGTGGAACTTTGTGGAACAATTGTTGGGGATGCCGTTTTTTTTGCCTATTTTTGTAAACTTTAAAGAAGAGAAACAAAAAGAGTTTTATGGGAAAAATCATTGCTATAGCCAATCAGAAGGGCGGTGTGGGCAAAACCACCACGGCCATCAACCTGGCCGCCTCGCTGGCTGCCCTGGAAAAGAATGTCCTGGTGATCGATGCAGACCCGCAGGCCAATACCACCTCCGGTCTCAACTTTGACCCGGAGAACGAGCAGCACCGCACGCTCTACGAGATTCTCATCGGCAAAATTACCGCCTCGGATGCCCTCATCCAGACAGAGCTTCCCAAACTGCACATGATTCCATCCCACATCAACCTGGTGGGCGCGGAAATCGAGCTGCTGGAAACCCCGGACCGCGAATCCATCCTCAAGAAGGCCCTGGCGCCCCTCAAAGACCAATATGACTATATTATCATAGACTGCTCCCCTTCCCTGGGGCTCATCACCGTGAACTGCCTGACCGCGGCGGATTCCGTCATGATTCCCGTGCAGCCGGAGTTCTTTGCCCTGGAAGGCCTGGCCAAACTGATTCAGACCATCCGCCTGGTCCAGAACGGCATCAACCCCGCCCTTACCATCGAGGGCTTTGTGGTTACCATGTACGACGGCCGCACCAAGGTACACAATCAGGTGGTGGCCCAGCTCCGGGACCATTTCAAGGACATGGTGTTCAATACCGTCATCCAGCGCAGCATCCGCCTGAGCGAGGCGCCCAGCTACGGAAAGCCCATCATCCTGTACGATGTGATGAACAACGGCACCTCCAATTATCTCAACCTGGCAAAAGAAGTTTTAGACAAGAACAAAGATGGCGAATAATCCGTCCCGCCTGGGAAAGGGCCTGGGTGCCCTCCTGGGAGGAGAAGACCTCTCCGAACTCCGCAAACCCGTAGGATACATCAACAAGCAGGTGGTCACCGGGACCGTCCAGCCCAAGGATACCTCCGACGTGCTCCGCATTCCGGTGGACCTTATTGAGCCCAACCCCTACCAGCCCAGAATGAGCTTTGACGCCGATGCCATGCAGGAACTCTCGGAGTCTATCCGCACCTTCGGCCTTATCCAGCCCATCACGGTACGCCGGAAAGGAGAGAAATACCAGATTATCAGCGGTGAACGCCGTTACCGCGCCTCCATCATGGCCGGCATGGAAATGGTTCCCGCCTATATCCGGGACGCCTCCGAGCAGGGTATGCTGGAGATGGCCATCGTGGAGAACATCCAGCGCGAAAACCTGGACCCTATCGAGGTGGCCATGAGTTATCAGCGCCTCATGGAGGAATGCAACCTGACTCAGGAACAGATGGCCGACCGCGTGGGCAAGAAAAGGGCCTCCGTGGCCAATCAACTGCGCCTTCTGAAGCTGCCCGCCAAAGTCCAGCACGACCTCAAGGTGGGCCTCCTGAGCGTAGGACATGCCAAGGTGCTGCTGGGCGTGGAAGACCCTGCCACTCAGGAAATGCTCTGCGACCTCATTGTCAAGGGCGGCCTGTCCGTGCGCCAGCTGGAAGATAAAATCAAGGCCATGGACAAGAAGCCTTCCGCACCCAAGGAAGACCCCGGCGCCCTT
>CADBHY010000113.1:5712-9795 GCA_902794615.1 uncultured Bacteroidia bacterium | reverse complement strand
AAATAGCGGGAATAGTTTTCTACGCCGGGGCAGTAGCCCATCTCCTTAATCATCTCGATATCGTATTCTACCCGCTGTTTCAAACGCTTGGCTTCCAGGAACTTGCCGATGGATTCAAAGTATTCCACCTGTTTGACCAGATCGTCCTGAATCTGGCTCACGGCCTTGGCGCCCTTTTCCTTGGAGGTGACGAAGTTCTTGGCGGGGTACAGGTCAATCTTCTCCATCTCCTCGAAGATGGCCCCCGTCACGGGGTCGATGAGGGCAATCCGGTCCACCTCGTTCCCGAAGAACTCGATGCGGGCGGCATAATCGGCCCCTCCGAGGAAAATGTCCACCGTGTCTCCGCGTACGCGGAAGCTGCCGCGCTTGAAATCCGTCTCCGTGCGGTAGTACAGGGCGTCCACTATCTTATAAAGGAGCCGCGTCATGGACATCTGCTCGCCCCTGCGCACCGTCACCGTCTGGTCGTGGAAGTCGTCGGGGTTGCCTATCCCGTACAGGCAGCTTACGGAGGAAACTACAATCACGTCCCTTCTGCCGCTCATCAGGGCCGATGCGGCGCTTACCCGCAGCTCGTCAATCTTGTCGTTGATGCTCAGGTCCTTCTCTATATAGGTGTCCGTGGTGGGGATATAGGCCTCCGGCTGGTAATAGTCATAGTAGGATACGAAGTACTCCACCGCGTTTTCCGGGAAAAAGGCCTTGAACTCTCCGTACAGCTGGGCGGCCAGGGTCTTGTTGTGGCTCAGGATGAGGGCCGGCCGCTGCAGCTGCTGAATCACATTGGCCATGGTGAAGGTTTTTCCGGAGCCGGTCACGCCCAGAAGCGTAACGCTGTCCACCCCCTGCCGGAGGGCCCTGCAGAGCCCTTCGATGGCTTCGGGCTGGTCACCGGAGGGTTTGTATTCTGAATGAAGACGGAATTCCATAACAGCTGCAAAGATACTATCTTTCAAAAAATTTAAAAAATTCGCAGTAAATTTTGCGTAGTAAAAAAAATTGCTTAATTTTGCATCGATAAATGTCTATAGGGCATTTTGGAGTGAAAACAATTATTTATGTTAATACTTTAGTTATGAAAGGTATCAAAGTTATCTTCGGAGCCCTTGCAGCTGCAAGCCTCCTCTTCTCCGTGAACGCCACCGCTCAGGAGAACAACAATCGTGACGAGAACGGCAAAGTCGTTCGCGGTTCCTACGAGACCAACAAGGCCTTTGACAACATCTTCATCGGTATCGGTGCCGGTTACAACGCCGGTGTCTGGGGCCTTGGCAAGAATGGTAACGCCACCGGAAACACCAAATGGGGCAAAGATTATCCTGTGAACTTCCAGGGCATCGGCGGCCTCGGTGTAGATGTCTTCGTCGGTAAGTGGTTCACCCCTGCCATCGGTACCCGTATCGGTTACATGGGCCTGTCCAACCAGACTGGCAAGTGGTCCGCCAACCCCAACCAGCACTACATCCACGCTGACTTCATCTGGAACATGTTCAACAGCTTCGCCGGTTACAAAGAGACCCGCGTCTGGAACCTGAACCCTTACTTCACCACCGGTGTTCTGGGTTACAAGGCTACCGGCACTACCAAGTATGACTGGGAGTATGCCGCCGGCTTCGGTCTCCTCAACACCTGGCGTCTGAGCAGCCGCGTAGGTCTGTTCCTCGACCTCACCGCCCTCGTAGCTCATTCCCGTCAGTATCCTGGTGCCAGTGAGCTCAGCCCCAAGCGTTTCTTCTTCCCCCTGAGCGCCAACTTCGGTCTCCAGTTCAACCTGGGCAAGACCAACTTCGACCGTCACAGCACCATCACTCCTGTCGTGATTCCCGTGCCCTTCACCACCGAGCAGTACAACGCTCTGAAGGATAAGGTGGCCGCCCTCGAGAAGGAGAATGCCTCCCTCAAGAACAAGATTGCTGCCCTCGAGAAGGAAGTTGCTCCTCTCCGCAGCCTCGTAAACGGCCAGACCTACCTCTACGAGAACGGCAAGTTCACCGCTGTTGACGTGAAGGCCGGCGCCCCCGTCTCCATCTACTTCGACATGGGTTCCGCCAAGCTCTCCGCTCGTGAGAAGGCTCACCTCGAGTACTTCACCAACAACATCGCCACCGCCGACACCAAGGTTGAGGTTAACGGTTACGCCGACAAGGCCACCGGTTCCGTCAAGACCAACCAGGCTCTCTCCGAGAAGCGTGCCAAGGCTGTTGTCGACCTCCTCAAGAAGGCTGGCGTTGCTGAGAGCAACATCGAGTGCAAGGCCAATGGTGGTGTTGACAACTTCGGTAAGCCCGCTTACAAGAACCGTTGCGTCACCATCGAGGTTAAGTAAGTTAATTACTAATCGCAAAAAAGAAGAATTAAAAACCTTCCGGGAAGTTCATGGTGATGCAGTGCAGGCCGCCGTGTCCGGAAAGAAGGGCACGGCAGTCAATCACCTCCACGCTGCGCTCCGGGAAGACTTCCTGCAGCCGGGCTGCGGCAACGGCGTCTTTGGGAGAGCACGCGCCGGGAATAAGGACAGCACCGTTTACCAGCAGGAAGTTGGCGTAGGAGCCGGGGAGGCGGTAGTCATCCAAGTACAGGGCATCCGGAAGCGGAAGAGGCACCAGTTTGTAGGGTTTTCCGTCCAAGGTGCGGAAGCTGCGTAGCTGCGCTTCCATGGCCTTCAGGGGCTCGTAATTGGGGTCCTGCGGGTCATCGCAGGCAGTGTAGGCAAGGGTGTCCTCTGCGCAGAAACGGGCCAGGATGTCAATGTGGCTGTCGGTGTCGTCTCCCACAATGCTGCCATGCTCTACCCAGAGGATGCGCTTGAGGCCGAAGGCCCGGCAAAGCCGCTCTTCAATTTCCGGGCGGCTCAGGTATTCGTTCCGGTTCAGGGAGCACAGGCACTCCGAGGTGGCCATCAGGGTTCCGGCTCCGTCCGTGTCTATGCTGCCGCCCTCCAAGACGAAGGGACGCATGTCCACGTACTGCACATCCGGTGCAAAGACGCCGCTGCGGTAGAGGGTGCGGGTAATCTGGTTGTCCAGGTTGCTGCCGAATTTAAGCCCCCAGCCGTTGAAGACAAAGTCCAAGATACATTTCTGCGTACCCTCAAAGGCCGATATGGCCCCGTGGTCGCGGGCCCAGGTGTCGTTGAGCGGGCACTCCGTAAAGCGCACGCGACAGGAGGGCTCCCAGCCGCGCAGGGCGATGTCCTCAAGGCATTCCGCCTTGTCGCGGCAGACAATCAGCAGCGCCTCATATTTCTCGATGGTGCGGGCCACGTTCACGTAGCAGTCCAGCACGCGGGGAAGGTCGTACCATTCGGTGTCGGGATGGGGCCAGGTCAGCTGCACGAAGCCCTGCGGTTCCCATTCAGCAGGCAGGCGCCTGTAAAACGTCACCCCCTCCCGAAACCCCTCCCCTCGGGGGAGGGACTTATTGTTATTATTTCCCATATCTTTTAAGGAGAATGTCGTAGGCGTCGATTCGGCGGTCTCTGAGGAAGGGCCAGCCGCGGCGCACATACTCGCTCTGCTCCATGTCTATCTCTACCACATGGACGCCTTCTTCGGCCTTTTCAAACTCCGTGAGGAGTTCTCCCTGGGCGCCGGTGGCAAAGGAATGCCCCCAGAAGTCTATGCCCGTGGAATGGCCGCTCGGGTCCGGCTCCACGCCCGTACGGTTCACCGTAATCACCGGCAGGCCGTTGGCCACGCTGTGTCCCCGCTGGACCAGCTGCCAGGCCTGGCGCTGCTGGGCCTGCTCCCAATCCGGGTCTGTGGGTACGCCGCCGATGGCGGTGGGGTAAATCAGCAGTTCGGCCCCGTTCAGGGCCATGGCGCGGGCGGCCTCGGGATACCACTGGTCCCAGCACACCAGCACGCCCAGGGTGCCCAGAGAGGTCTTGACGGGCTCAAAGCCCAGGTCTCCCGGGGTAAAGTAGAACTTCTCGTAGAACAGAGGGTCGTCCGGGATGTGCATCTTACGGTACTTGCCGGCTATGCTGCCGTCGGCCTCCAAGACCACGGCGGTGTTGTGATAGATGCCGGGGGTGCGGCGCTCGAAAAGGGAAAGCACCAGCACCACCCCAAATTCCTT
>CADBHY010000113.1:0-5694 GCA_902794615.1 uncultured Bacteroidia bacterium | reverse complement strand
CCACCCCCAATTCCCCCGCCAGCGCGCCGAAGCGCTCGGTAGAAGGGCCGGGGATGGGTTCGGCCAGGTCGCACAGCTTGGCGTTCTCTTCCTGGCAGAAGTAAAGGCTGTTGTGCAGTTCCTGCAGAACGACCAGCTGGGCGCCCCGGGAGGCGGCCTCGCGGATATATCCTTCCAGACGGGCCATGTTGCCCGGAATATCGGCGGTGCAGTGCTGCTGCACCATTCCTACTTTGATTTTTCTCATCTGTATCGGGAGAATTGACGTAATTCGTTATCGGCCTTTATTTTGTCTATGATGGCGCACACCAGGCGGAAGGTGCGGCTGCCGGAGGTATAGTTGGCGGGCGTGATAAAGCCCACGCGCTGCTGGCGCAGAAGCTTCTGGGCCACCTCTTTCTTGCCGGGCTTGGAAGGGTCGAAGACGGCGATGGCGTTGCCTCCGAACATGGTGACCAGCTTCATGGAAGGGATGTCCGTTTCTCCGTCGCCGAAATAAATCATGTTGGTGAAGGGGAGGCGCTTGGCCTCGTCGGAGAGGGATTCGTTCACCTTCTGGGCGTCGCGGGAAGAGAAAATGCCCTTCTGTATCTTGAAAAGGTACTGCGTCTTGGCCGTATAATCCACGGCGATGCCGGGCCATTCGGCCTCTCCGTTCTCGTCGTAGATGTAGCTGCCGGCAAAGATGTGCTTGAATTCCTTGGCAATGGGGGAGCCCTCGATAATCTCCGTGAGGCCGGAGGAATTGATGTAATGCTCCACAATCACGCCCTTGGCCTTTCCGTAGGCGTTTACGTGGGAAAACCATTCGCGCACGCCTTCGTACAGCTTGATATCGGCCCCGTAGCGGTGGAAATCCTCCCGGGTGAGCTTGATGCCCATTTTTCGGGCCTCGTCATGCATCATTTTCATGTAGGCAAGGATGTCCGAAGCATCCTGGCCGATGGCGATGCTGTTGCTCTTGGCCCAGAACTCTTCCGGCGTCTGGCCGATGGCCTGGATAAAGCCGAATTCCTGCATGTTGCCCGGCGAGAGGGTGCCGTCAAAGTCGTAAATCAGGCCTATGATGGGTTTGCGTCTCATATTTTGCAAAGATACAGATTTTCACAAAAAATTGCTAAATTTGCAGACTGTAATGAAACTTTAAACCTGATTATGGAAAAACAGTATCCTCACTATCTGCAGCGGCTGCAGGACGCCACCCGCAAGTTCTGGGACAAGCCCGCCCTCAATACCATCGGCGGAGACTCTTTCACCTATGCCCAGATGGCAACGTCCATTGCCCGTTTCCACATTGTCTTTGAAAAAGCCGGCTTCAAGAAGGGAGACAAGATTGCCCTCTGCGCCAACAACGGTGCCCGCTGGGGCTTCGCCTACTTGGCCGTCAATACATACGAAACCGTCATTGTCCCCATCCTGGCCGATTTCACCCCCGAAAGCGTGATGGGCCTGGTGAACCACAGTGACAGTATCGCCCTCTTCACCAATGCCGCCCGCTGGGCCAAAATGGACCCCGAAAAGATGCCCGCCCTCAAGGTGGTCTTTGACGTGGATACCTGGAAGGTGCTCTTCTGCCGGGACCCCAAGATTCAGGAGACGGTGGACAACCTGGACAAACTCTTCCAGGAGAAATACCCCAAGGGATTCGGCCCCGAGGACGTAGTGTTCCCCACAGACAACTGGGACGACCTCTCCACCATCAACTACACCTCCGGCTCTACCGGAGACCCCAAGGGCGTCATGCTTACCTACCGTAACTTCAGCGCCAACGTGGACTTCAGCCAGCGCCATGTGCCGGCCGGCGACAAGATGGTTTCCATGCTTCCCATGGCCCACATGTATGGCCTGGTGATTGAGTTCCTGTACCCGCTGTGCAACGGTACCTCCATTTACTGGTTGGGTAAGGCCCCCACGCCGGCTTCCCTCATGAAGGCTTTTGCCGAGGTAAAGCCCTACCTCCTCGTCACCGTTCCGCTGGTGATGGAGAAGATTTACAAGAGCAAGGTGAAACCCACCCTGGAGAAGCCAGTCATCAAGTTCCTCACCAAGATTCCCGGCATCAACAACATCATCTACAAGAAGGTGAAGGATGGTCTGGTGCAGGCCTTCGGCGGCAATGTGCAGGAGTTCATCATGGGCGGCGCCGCCCTGAACCCGGAGGTGGAGCGCCTCTTCAAACGCATCAAGTTCCCTTACCTGGTGGGTTACGGCATGACGGAAGCCTGCCCGCTGCTGGCCTATGAGCACTGGACCAAGTATGTGCCCGGGTCCTGCGGAAAGGCCGTGGATGTGGCCGAGGTCCGGATTGATTCCGACGACCCTCACCACACGGTAGGTGAAATCCAGGCCCGCGGTGAGAACATCACCATCGGCTATTACAAGAACGAGGAAGCTACGGCCAACGCCTTCACCGAGGACGGCTGGCTCCGTACCGGAGACCTGGGCATCATGGATGCCGACGGCAACATCTTCATCCGCGGCCGTTCCAAGAACATGATTCTGGGCCCTTCCGGCCAGAACATCTATCCGGAAGAGCTGGAAGCCGTGGTGAACAACCAGCCCTACGTGATGGAAAGCGTGGTGGTGGAGCGCGGCGGCAAGCTGGTGGCCCTGGTGTATCCGGACGAGCAGGCCATTGCCACCGCCCTTTTGGACGCCGAGGCCAAGGCCGAGATTCCGGACAACATCCGTATGGGTGCCAACCGGCAGCTGCCCAATTACAGCCAGCTGGCCAAGGTAGAGCTCATGGACAAGCCCTTCGAGAAAACCCCGAAGATGAGTATCAGACGATTTTTATACAAATAAAGTGAAAGCCCTCGCGAGAGGGCTTTTTTATTCGGCAGAGGAAAAGACGGCCGGGGCCAGGGGACGGCAGTTGTACTGCGAGGCCATGGACTCGCCGTAGGCACCGGCACTGCGGATGGCCACCAAGTCTCCGCGGCGGCAGCGGTTCAGCATCACCTGTTCTCCAAAGACATCGGAACTTTCGCAGACCGGGCCCACCACGTCGTAGGGCCTCCTTTCCTCTTCCGAAGTAAGGTTCTCGATGCGGTGCTGGGCGTGGTAGAGCGCCGGGCGCAGCAGGTCGTTCATGCCGGCGTCCAAGATGGCGAATTGCCGCTCCAGGCCGTCCTTGACATAGAGGACGCGGGAAATGAGCGAGCCGCAGGGCGCCACAATGCTTCTTCCCAGCTCAAAGTGGATGGGAAGGTTGGTGGTGAGCTCGTCGCTGTAGGTGCGGAAATAACCGGCAAAATCGGCCATCAAAAAGCGGTTGGGATGGTTGTACTCGATGCCCAGGCCGCCGCCCACGTTGATGTCCTTAATCTCGATTCCATGGGCCTGGAGCTCCTTTACAATCTGGTTGTTCCGATGGCAGAGGGCCTTGAAATCCCCCAGGTCCAGAATCTGCGAGCCGATATGGTAGTGCAGGCCCACAAAGGCGACGGAAGGGAGACTCTGTGCCCGGCGGATGACGTCTTCCAGGATGGAGTAGTGGATGCCGAACTTGTTCTCGGCCCGGCCGGTGGTAATCATCCTGTGGGTATGGGCGGCCACGTCCGGGTTCACGCGGAAGCTGACGGGAGCTACTTTCCCCTTGGCGGCGGCCCGCTGGGCCAGCACTTCCAGCTCGGCCTCCGATTCCACGTTGAAGCGGCCGATGCCGGCATCCAGGCCCAGGTCAATTTCCCAATCGGCCTTGCCCACGCCTGCGTAGAAGATGGTTTCGGGGGCAAACCCCGCCTGCAGGGCGGCCTGGACTTCTCCGCCGCTCACGCAGTCGGCCCCGAAGCCGAAGCGGGCGATATGGTTCAGCAATACCGGATTGTGGTTGGCCTTGATGGCATAATGCACCTGTGCCGCCGGCCAGTCCAGTTCCTTGAGTTGACGACGGACCTCCTCCAGGGTGCGCTGGAGGAGGTTCAGGTCGTAGTAATAGAACGGCGTGGAAAGGTGGGTGAATCTTTCCACCGGGAATGTTCCTTTCATGGGTGTTTATTTCAGGTAAGCGTCGGAGACCACCTTCTGGCTGCGGGCAATGAAGTCGCTCAGGGCCTTGCCCTTGAGCATGCCGCTGCCCAGCAGGGCCAGGTCCACAATCTGGTGCAGGATTTCGTTGTCCTTGGCAAAAGCCTCCACATCGGCCCTGTGGGCCTTGCGGACGGCCTCGCGGGCTTCACGGGCCTTGGTCTTCTCCTCTTCGGAGGCGTCGGACGGGGCCTCGGCCGGAAGCTCGCCCTGGGGCTTCACGTCGGAGAGCTTGGCTTCCCAGATTTTGGCCACCAGCGGGTTCTCCATGTTCACGGTGATGTTGTAGCTCTCCGGCATGGAACCGTAGAAGTTCATGCCGCCGCCCAGGGCGCTCATCTCGCGGTAACGGCGCATGAACTCGTTCTGGGTAATGAGGATGGGTGCGCCGTCGGCCCCCAGGTTCTCTCCGCTCACAAAATAGTCGTTGCCCTGGGGCATCACGGCCTTGAAGAGGTTCTCCAGGTCGTAACGCTCGTCTTCCTTCATTTCCAGTTTCACGCGGTCCTCCTTGGGGATGAGGTTCTCCACGGCGTCGGAGTCCACGCGGGCAAAACGGGTATCCTTGAGTTTCTGCTCCAGCAGGTTCACGTAGTGGGCGTCCAGCTCGCAGTCCATCAGCAGCACGTCGTAGCCCTTGTCCTTGGCGGCCTGGATGAAGGCGTACTGGTCCTGGACGTTGGTGGCATAGAGGTACACCTTCTTCTTGTCCTTGTCCGTCTGCATATCGGCCACGGCCTTCTCGTACTCCTCGAAGCTGAAGTACTTGCCGTCCGTATTCTTGAGGAGGGCGAACTTGAGGGCCCGCTCGCAGAATTTCTCGTCGGAGAGCATGCCGTACTCGATAAAGAGCTTCAGGTTGTCCCACTTGCTCTCCAGCTGGGCACGCTCGTCCTTGAAGATGCTCTCCAGGCGGTCGGCCACCTTCTTGGTGATGTAGGTGGAGATTTTCTTCACGGAGGTGTCACTCTGGAGGTAGCTGCGGCTCACGTTCAGCGGAATGTCCGGGGAGTCAATCACGCCGTGCAGGAGCGTGAGGAAGTCCGGGACAATGTTGTCCACATGGTCGGTCACGAACATCTGGTTGCAGTAGAGCGATATCTTGTTGCGCTCCACGGCCACGCGGTCCTTGAGCTTGGGGAAGTAGAGGATGCCCGTGAGGTTGAAGGGGTAGTCCACGTTCAGGTGGATATAGAACAGCGGCTCCTCGTTCATGGGGAAGAGGGTGCGGTAGAAGTTCATGTAGTCCTCTTCCTTGAGCTCGGAAGGGGCCTTGGTCCAGAGCGGTTCTACGGAATTGATTACCTTGTCCTTGTCCGTATCCACGTATTTGCCGTCCTTCCACTCCTGCTCCTTGCCGAAGACGATGGGAACGGGCATGAACTTGCAGTATTTCTGCAGCAGGGCCTCGATGCGCGCCTTCTCCCCGTATTCCTTGGAATCGTCGTCCAGGTAGAGGGTAATCACCGTGCCCCTGTCGGCCTTTTCAATCTCTTCCATCTCGTAGGCCGGGGAGCCGTCGCAGGTCCATTTGACGGCCTTGGCGCCCTCTTTCCAGGAGAGGGTTTCGATGGTCACCTTTTTGGCCACCATGAAAGCGCTGTAAAAGCCCAGGCCAAAGTGGCCGATAATGCTGCCAATCTGGTCTTTGTATTTCTCCAGGAA
>CADBHY010000112.1 GCA_902794615.1 uncultured Bacteroidia bacterium | reverse complement strand
GGACGGACTCCAGGGCCTTTCCACTGTCCGCATCCTTCACCCGGCCGCGGACCAGATAACCCAGGCGCAGGGAATCCGCCTGGGCGCCCAGAGTCCAGGACAGCAGAACTAAGAGTATGGTTGCCAGCAGCTTTCTCATACTTTCACAAAGGTAAAATAAAATTTCAAATAATTTTTGCGAAATCAAATAAAAGATAGTACCTTTGCATTCCCAATCACAGGGGCGTAGCTCAGCTGGTTTAGAGCGCTTCAGTCACATTGAAGAGGTCATCGGTTCGAATCCGATCGTCCCTACTCACAAAAAAGAGACCTTGTTTTAGGTCTCTTTTTTGGTTTCCTGCCTAAACCCGTCGGCGGATAAGGAGCAAACTCAGCACCAACAGAAGCGGGAAGACGGACGCTGCCAAAAGGCCGCTCTGGATATTGTTTCCGGCAGAGCCGGTAAAGATGCCCACCAGGGACGGTCCCAGGGTGCCGCCGGCGTCTCCGGCCAGGGCCAGCAAGGCAAAGAGGGCCGTGCCGCCGCCGGGCATCCGGGCCGAGGTGATGCTGATGGAGCCGGGCCACATGATGCCCACGGCCAGGCCGCTCACCATACAGCCGGCAAAAGCCACCAGCGGAAGGGAAGCCAAAGACGCCATCAAATAGCAGAGGAAGCAGAGGACACCGGCGCCCGTCATATAGGCGCTCAAGTCCAGTTTCTGGCCCTTTTTCCCGTACCAGAGCCGTCCCAGGCCCATGCAGAACGCAAATCCGCAAGGACCGGCCAAGTCTCCCACAGCCTTGTCCACGCCCAAGGAAGCCTCGGCAAAGGCCGATGTCCACTGGGCCATGGTGCTCTCCGAAGCGCCGGCGGCCACCATCAGCAGCAGGAAGAGCCAGAACGTCCGCTTTCCCAGGAGCTCTTTCATGCTCATGCCTTCCGAATCGGCCACGATGGGCTCGATGGGACAGGTGGCGAAATTGAGGATATTATACAGCGGGACCAGCGCCCACAGGCAGGCCAAGATACGCCAGTTGTCCAGGCCGAAAAGCGTGAAAAAGAGCGTGGAGCCCAGGATGACGCCCACGGCTCCCCAGCAGTAGAAAGAATGCAGCAGGCTCATCATCCCCTCCTTGTTTGGGAAGGGGCAGGCCTCGATAATGGGGCTGCACAGCACTTCGATAAGGCCGCTCCCCACGGCGTAGATGCACACGCAAAGAAGGATGCCAACCAGCGGATGAGGGAAAAGCCGGGGCAGAAATGCCAGCCCTGCCAGTCCAAGGGCCGATGTCACCTCCGAAATGATGATGCTCTTGCGGTAGTCCAGGTTCTTGAACTTGGCACAGAGGAAATCCGTAACCAGCTGAACGGCATAGAATACGGCCGGAATCAGGGCCAGGCTTGCGACGGGAATCTCATATTCCCGGTGAAAAGCCAGGAACAGCAGCGGTGTAAAGTTGGCCACAATGGCCTGCGTCACAAAGCCCAGATAACAGGCCAGCTTGGTCTTCCTATATTTATTCATGTCTTTCATACTCTAAGAGTCTGTTTTGAAATGATTGATATTTTTATTTATAGATTATTTTTGTGGAAATTTTTGAGGAAAATTTACCAAAAAGAAACATAAAGAATTTATTGAATTATTTCAAAACAGACTCTAACTCTAATTTGCAAAAACGGAGGGATTCCGTCGCTCCGCTCCGGCATCCCTGGGTGGAGGTGGCTTAAACGGAAACGGCATCACGGCCCTTCGGGCCTCTGTGCTTTTTCGCCGCCTGACCTTATGCAAGCAAGCTTGCAACGGCCAGCCGTCAAAAAAGCACCGCAGCAGAGCTGCGATGCCGTTTCCGTTTGCGGAGGCGGAGGGATTCGAACCCCCGGAGCCTTTCAGCTCAACAGTTTTCAAGACTGCCGCCATCGACCACTCGGCCACACCTCCAAAAGCGGATGCAAAGGTAACAAATTTTTATTCCTTCGCAAAGAACTTCCAGTGGAAGAGTATCAGATAGATGGCTCCCACAGTTACGCAGCTATCGGCAAAATTGAAGACAGGCTCAAAGAAGACATGCCCTCCCAGGCCGGGAACCCAACTGGGCCAGGTCCAGAGGGGGAAGTAGAACATGTCCACCACCTTGCCCTGCATAAAGGGCGCATAGGAGCCCAGCGTTGCCACCGTGTTATAGGTGGACTCGCTGAAGATGAGCCCGTAAAAGAGGCAGTCCACAATATTGCCGAAAGCACCGGCAGTGATGAGGGTAAGGCCCACCAGAACGCCCGTGGGGACACTCCCCCGCTTCAGCAGTTTGGAAATCCACCAGACCAGCACCCCAAAGAGCACCACACGGAAAAGCGTAAGCAGATACTTGCCTGCCACCCCGCCAAAGGACATGCCGAAGGCCATCCCCTTGTTCTCCACAAAGAGAATCTGGAACCAGTTTCCCAGCACGGGGATGCTCTCTCCCAGGGTCATGTGGGTTTTGACCAGGACTTTGATGACCTGGTCAAGCACAACCAAGAGGATACCCAGAAACAGCAGGCCCTTTCCTTTGGAAAGACGGCCCATTACTTTTTACCGCTCTTTTCCAGGATGGCCTTTCCCTCTACCGTAGTAGTGGCATGAGGAACCAGACGCAGGCGCTCCTTGGGAATAAGCTTGCCAGTAACGCGGCAAATTCCGTAGGTCTTGTTCTCGATACGCACCAGGGCGGCTTCCAAATTCTGGATGAACTTGTACTGACGCTGGGCCAACGCACCGGCCTCCTCCTTGGAAAGCTGGAAGGCACCGTCGTCCTCTACCGTCTTGAAGGTAGGGGCGGTATCCAGGATATCATTGCCACCGGCGTGAGTCATGGCTTCCCGAAGGGTGTTGTACTCTGTACGAGCCTTCTCCAACATCTCGTTGATAATGCCGCGGAACTCCTCGAGCTCCTCGTCAGAATAGCGGGTCTTGTTGTTCTCTTCCATATCGTTATCGCTTTATTGTTAACTTGATGGTACCTTCCGTCCATTCCACCTCGGCGGCGTCTGCGGGGGCTTTTTCAAAAGCCTCCAGGCCGATGGAGAGCGAAAGGGTCTGGGATTTCACATAGTCTCCGTAAACCTCCAGGGCATCGGAAAGGGCCCTGTCGGAGGAATAGACCATGGTATGGATGCGGTCCGTCACCTCAAAGCCGGAACTCTTGCGGAGGTTCTGGATGCGGTTCACCAGCTCGCGGGACAGGCCTTCGCGGCGCAGTTCGGGCGTCACTTCCACGTCCAAAGCCACGGTAAGGGAACCCTCGGAGGCCACCTGCCAGCCTTCCACGTCTTCGGAGGCAATGGCATAGTCTCCGGGATGGAGCAGCACCGTTCCTCCGGGGAGGTTCAGGGTATAGGTTTCTCCGGCCGATTCGGCCTTCTGGATGGCCGCAATCACGGGCTGCTCCAGCGTGCCGAAGGCGGCGGCAATCTCTTTCATGCGGGCGCCGTAAGTCTTGCCCAGCACCTTGAAGTTGGGCTTGATTTTGAGCGTCATGATGCCGCTGGTATCTTCCACAAACTCCATCTGCTTCACGTTCACCTCCGGCAGCACAATGTCCTTCACGGCATCCAGGGCCGCGCGAACCTTCTCGGAGATGACGGGAATCATCACCTTCTGCAGCGGCTGGCGAACCGGAATGTTCACCTTCTTGCGGATACCCAGGACAAGGGAGGTGGCCAGCTGGGCCAGTGCCATGCGCTCTTCCAGGGCGGCGTCCATCACGGACGCATCGGCCTGGGGCATCAGGGTGAAATGGACAGATTCTTCGCTGCGCTCAGAATGACAAAGGTCGCAGTAGAGGCGGTCCATGTAGAAAGGCGCGATGGGAGCGCCCAGAACGGCCACATCCACCAGGACGCGGTACAGCGTCTCATAGGCCGATTTCTTGTCCTCCGTCATCTCTCCGGCCCAGAAACGGGAGCGGTTCAGGCGCACGTACCAGTTGGATACGTCGTCACAGACGAAGGATTCCAGGATACGCCCGGCCGACTTGACATCATAATCTTCATACGCCGCCCGCACGTCGCGGATGACGGTGTTAAGACGGGACAGGATCCAGCGATCCAGTTCGCTGAGAGATGCTTCGCCGCGCTCAGAATGGCAAGGCGTCCACCCGTCAATATTGGCGTAGCGGGCAAAGAAGGCGTAAGTATTGTAAAGGGTGCCGAAGAACTTGCGGCGGACATCGGCCACGCCGCCCTCGTCAAACTTGAGGTTGTCCCAGGGCTCGGCGTTGGTGAGCATGTACCAGCGGAGGGCATCGGCCCCGTAGGTGTCCAAAGCCTGGAAGGGGTCAACCGCGTTGCCCAGGCGCTTGGACATCTTGTTTCCATTCTTGTCCAGCACCAGGCCGTTGGAAATCACGCGCTTGAAGGCGGGCGTTCCGGAAATCATGGTGTGGATGGCATGCAGGGTATAGAACCAGCCGCGGGTCTGGTCCACGCCTTCGGCAATGAAATCGGCCGTGGCGCCGAAACCGGGCCCGCCCAGGTTGCGCAGGCCTTCCTGTGCATAAGGCATGGCGCCGGAATCGAACCAGACGTCAATCAAATCCGTCTCCCGCGTCATTTTTTTACCGGAGGCCGATACCAGGAAGATGGCATCCACATAGGGGCGGTGGAGGTCTATCTTCTCATAATTTTCCAAGGACATGTCTTCCGGATTGAAGCCTTTGTCCTTCAAGGGATTGGAAGGCATGATGCCGGCTTTGACGGCCTTCTCGATTTCTTCATACAGCTCTTTGAGAGAGCCGATGCAGATTTCTTCCTTTCCGTCTTCCGTGCGCCAAATGGGCAGCGGCGTGCCCCAGTAGCGGGAACGGGAGAGGTTCCAGTCCTGGATGTTCTCCAGCCACTGGCCGAAGCGGCCGGTACCGGTGGAGGCGGGTTTCCAGGTGATTTGCTTGTTGAGGGCCACCATCTGCTCCTTCACGGCCGATGCCTTGATGAACCAGCTGTCCAGCGGGTAGTAGAGCACGGGAAGGTCCGTGCGCCAGCTGTGGGGATAGCTGTGGACGTGTTTCTGCACCTTGAAGGCGCGGCCATCGGCCTTCATCATGACGCAAAGGTCTATGTCCAGGGTGCCCTCTTCGGGGACGTGCTCGAAGTATTCCTTGTAACCGGCCTTGACGTAGCGGCCGGAGTATTCCTTGTAGGAGGGATCCACCGTGGCGGCATAGGCAGGGGCCATGTCTTCCAGGCGCATGAAACGGCCTTGGCGGTCCACCTGGGCCTGGGGGGTGCCGTCTTTGTCCAGGGGCATGATGGCGCCGATGCCGGCGGCTGCGGCCACGCGCTTGTCATCTGCGCCGAAGGTGGGGGCGATGTGTACGATGCCGGTACCCTCATCCGTGGTGACATAGTCTCCGGAGATGACGCGGAAAGCGTCCCCGTCCGGACGGAACCAGGGAATGAGCTGCTTGTAGCGCAGGCCCACCAGTTCGCTGCCCTTGATGATGCCGGGAAGCACCTCATGCTCCACCTTGGGGCCGAAGAGGGCATCCACGCGGGCGGCAGCCACAATATAGGTGGCCGGGGCGCCCGTATAGGGATTGGCGGAACGCACCTTCACATAGTCAATGTTAGGGCCCACGCACAGCGCCGTATTGGACGGAAGCGTCCAGGGCGTGGTGGTCCAGGCCAGGAAATAAAGGTCTTCCTCCCCTTCCACCCGGAACTGCACGGTGGCGGTGGTGTCGCTCACATCTTTA
>CADBHY010000111.1 GCA_902794615.1 uncultured Bacteroidia bacterium | reverse complement strand
TAGTCACTTTCCCCTTCGAGTACCGTGACCTCTACATGCCCACCAACCAGAATCCGGACATGACCTATCTGCTGGCCCTTCACAATCTGGAAATGGACTGGGGCATCTGGGGACATAACCTCTCCCGGGTGCTGGGCAGTAACGGAGACCAGTCCTTCGGTTTCCAGAACATGGACCAGTCCCTGTTTGCAAAAGGGGCCGACGGCGTGGTGCATCAGAATCAGTTCTGCTTCTCGTCGGACAAGCTGCTGGACCTGACGGAAAAATACATCATGGACCAGTATGGGGACGGGCTCAAGTATCCGCTGCGGATGACCATCGGCCCGGCCGACAACGACTGGGTGTGCCTGTGCCGCCGCTGTGAGACGGCCGGAAACACCCGGACCAACGCCACGCCCGCCGTGGTGGCCTTCGTGGAGAAACTGGCCGCCCGTTTCCCGGGGCATACCTTCTTCATCCCCGGCTATTCCACCTCCAAGACTCTCCCGGACCATCGGCTCCCCGCCAATGTGGGCGTGTTCCTGTCGGCCATCGATTATCCCCGCGCCTGGCGGTCCGACGACGAGCGCAGCCAGCAGTTCTTCCGGGAACTGGAGCGCTGGCAGCAGATAACGGACAACGTGTATATCTGGGACTATGTCTGCAACTTTGACGATTACCTGACGCCTTACCCCATCCTGTACGTGATGCAGGAGCGTTTCCGCCAGTACCGCAAGAGGGGCGTGAAGGGGCTCTTCCTCAATGGCAGCGGCTATTTCTATTCCATGCAGCAGGAGATGTACTCCTTCCTGCTGGCCAATCTCCTGATTAACCCGGACGCCGATGTGGAGCGCATGGTGAAAGACTATTATTCCGATGCCATGCCCCACGTGGGCCAGTTCTACGCCTCCGTGGTGCTGTCCATGGAGGAGCATGCCCGCCGCAGCGGCCTGGAACTCCCGCTGTATGGCGGCATGGAGGAGGCGCTGCATTCCTATCTCTTCGAGAAGGAATTCCGGGAATTCTACTCGGTTTTCCTGCGGGCCAATGCCATGGAAATGACGCATCGCGAGCGGATTATCTATGAGAAGACCCGGCAGTTCGTGTCTTTCTCCTTCCTGGAGATGTGCCGAACCCGCGGCCTGGGCTCCGGCGGTTTTGCCGAGCTGGTGGGCGACGAATGGGTGGTGAAGCCGGAGGTGTGGTCGGCCGTGGAAGACCTTAAGATTATGACGCCGGAAGAAGACCTCTGGATACTGACAAACAACGAATATGCCGCTCCGGACCACATGGACAGGGTGAACGAGCAGGGTGTCTATGTGGCCGATTATGAAAACGAGGTGGAGTTATGGCTGGCCGGCAGTGCCTGGAGCCGGGATATGCTTCTGAGGCAGCCTCTGATGGTCCGCTATGACGGCGGCAGCGAGCGCACCACCAAACTCACGGATGCGGTGGCCGGCATCTCCCAGAATTACCACTGGGGCTGGCAGGTGTTCCCCCAGAAAGACCTGGTTATCGAACTTCCGGCCGATGTGTTGGCCGGAAAGTCCGGAGAGTTCTCCATGTCCTTCCTCAACAGCGAGCGGCACCGCATGTCGCCTCCCAAGGCCGTGGAAATCTGGGCCGATGACCGCAATATCGGCACCCTTCGTCAGGAAGGCCTGTCCGACTATGTGGATGAAGGTGAGAAGGTTACCTTCCGCGGTGCGGCCAGCTTCGGCCGGCCTGCCCAAATCCAGTTGCGTATCATTCCTTCCCACACCCGGGACTTGGGTATAGACGAAATTTATTTCAGGTAATGAAACGGATTGTAGCTTTCTTCCTTCTGGCCCTTCTGGCCGTCATGGGCTGCACCCGCAAGGTGCAGTACACCACCGTGGAAATCCGGGACCCCGTCCGCCACTACTATCCCATCCTTCAGGGACAGGAGCTAACCGTACTGGTACGCCTGGAAAACAAGGGGAAGGTGCCGCTGGTAATCAAGGACATCCAGCCGTCTTGCGGCTGTATCGTCCTGGAAAGCGACCACGAGATGGTGGTGCCGCCAGAGCGAAACATGCTGGTTACGCTCAAGTATGACAGCCGGAAGAATGTGGGCAGGGCCGAACATTCTGTCCGTTTCTGGGGCAATATCTCTCCTTCGGGCATGGCCGAGATTCGTTTTGACGTGAACGTGGTGCCGGACGCCTCTTACCACCATGATTATGAAGAGATGTTCGACAAGGAGGAGAGCGCCCGGCTGCTCAAGAAATTCGTGGACGGAACAGGCTATGAAGGGAGCCTGGGCTACTATGTGGACCGCTGATTCTTTTTCTCAACAAAGCGCTGTTGAAAACTTTTCCGTAAAATTTCGGGCGGGGGTATTGTATTAAAAAAATTTAATATCTACCTTTGTCTGGTCATTAAAGGCCTGTGCGGTTGGAACTCACTTAACAAACCTTTATTATATGACAAAAAATCAGAACGCCATCTATGACGCCCGTACGCTCGGCACGGGCAAGATGCTTACCCTCGGCCTCCAGCACATGTTCGCCATGTTCGGAGCCACGGTACTGGTTCCGGTGATTACCGGTCTCTCCATGAGCGCCACCCTCCTTTTCGCAGGACTCGGCACCCTCCTTTTCCACATCCTGACCAAGATGAAGGTCCCGGCATTCTTGGGTTCGTCCTTTGCTTTTCTCGGTGGCTACGCGGCTGTAGTTTCAATGGGAGAAGCCCAAGGACTCAACGCCGCCCAATCATTGCCTTATGCCTGCATCGGAGTTTTTTCGGCAGGCATTCTTTATTTTGTGCTGGCGGCGTTCATTTCCGCGTACGGTGTCAAGAAGGTGATGCGTTTCTTCCCGCCCATCGTCACCGGCCCCATCATCATCGCCATCGGCCTTACGCTCAGCGGAAGCGCCATCCAGAACTGCAACAGCAACTGGTGGATTGCCCTGCTGGCCATTGTCATCATCGTGGTGTGCAATATCTGGGGCAGGGGAATGATCAAGATTATCCCCATTCTGCTGGGTGTGCTGGGCTCCTATGCCGTAGCGGCCTGCTTCGGCCTCTGCGACTTCTCCGCCGTGAAGGAGGCTGCGTGGATAGGCGTTCCTTTCCACTGGGAGAATACCGCCTTCCATGTGTTCGCCAATCCCAACTGGGGCCTGGTGCTCAGTGCCATCATCGCCATTGTCCCCATCTCCCTGGCTACCATGATGGAACACATCGGCGACATGTGCGCCATTTCTTCCACCACCGGAGAGAATTACCTGGCCGATCCGGGCCTGCACCGCACCCTCATGGGTGACGGCCTGGCCACCATGCTGGCCTCCCTGTTCGGCGCCCCGGCCAATACCACCTACGGAGAGAATACCGGCGTTCTGAACCTCACCAAGGTGTACGATCCCCGCGTCATCCGCATTGCGGCCGTGTTTGCCATTGTCCTGAGCTTCTGCCCCAAGTTCAGCGCCCTCATTGCCTGCATGCCCGCTTCCACCATCGGCGGCGTGTCCCTGGTGTTGTACGGTATGATTTCCGCCGTGGGCGTGCGCAACGTGGTAGAGAACGTGGTGGATTTCACCAAGAGCCGCAACGTGCTCATCCTGGCCTTCATCCTGGTGCTGGCCATCGGCATCAAGTACGGTGCCGGCGACTCCATCTCCCTGGGCTTCACTTCCCTGAGCGGCCTGGCCGTGGCCGCCCTGGTGGGTATCATCCTCAATGCCATCCTTCCCGGCAAGGACTATGAATTCGGCTCCAATCCGCAAGGAGACAAGGCCGTCGACTTTGAAATCAATCCTTCCCTGCGCAAATAATACCTTTATATATTCATTCATAAACTACGTTTTATGTTCAAAAAAACTATTCTCGCCGTTGCTGTGGCAACGCTTGCCTTCGGCCAGATGGCCAAGGCCCAGACCAACATCCAGGTGTTTTACGATTTCGGCAAGGATCGTAAGCATGTAACTACCACCATCGAAGGTTTCTACAATGACAATTGGGGAAACACCTTCTTCTTCGTGGACCACGACTTCAACAACCGTATCGACAACAGGATTATTTCTCCCAACGGTACGTACATGGAGATTGCCCGCTGCCTGAATTTCTGGCAGAACACCAAGCTGGGCGGCCTCAGCGCCCATGTCGAGTACAATGGTGGCATCTACAACAAGTATTCCATCAACAACGCCTTCCTGGTGGGTCTGGACTACTTCTTCCACAGCAAAGACTTCCGGAACACGCTCAATGTGAAACTGCTCTACAAGTGGACGGACTACCGCGGTCTTCCCGAAGGCTACAAGAGCCAGATTCCCATGCAGCTTACCCTGGTTTGGGGCCTGCAGGATCTGTTCGGCGCCAAGGGACTGCGCTTCAGCGGCTTTGCTGATTTCTGGTGGCAGGATCATGACGTGTATCCTTTCCTGGATGACAAGGCGGCGGACTATCGCGACTGGAGCCAGGGGCGCAAGTCCCGTTTCGTCTTCCTCTCCGAGCCTCAGATCTGGTACAGTGTGGGCCAGTGGTTCGGTGTTCCCAACCTGAACATCGGCGGCGAGGTGGAGCTTTCCTACGATTTCGGCAGCGCCAAGGGCTTCTGGGCCCGCCCCTGCGTAGGTGTAAAGTGGGTATTCTAATATAGGAGGAATTAAACTATGAAACCTGCTTTCGAGAAGCTTTTCGGTTTTGATTCCAAGGTGAACAACGTCCGTACGGAAATTCTGGCCGGCATCACCACCTTCCTCACCATGGCCTATATCCTGGCCGTGAACCCCGGTATCTTCAGTGCCCTGGACGGCATGCCCGGCGGCGCCGTCTTCACTGCCACCGCTCTGGCCGCCATCATCGGTACCCTGGTGATGGCCCTGTATGCCAAGAAACCTTTCGGCCTGGCCCCCGGTATGGGCCTGAACGCCTTTTTCGTGTACACCGTCTGCCTGGGCATGGGGTACAGCTGGCAGTTCGCCCTCACGGCCGTTCTCATTGAAGGTATCCTCTTCATCATCCTTACCCTCACCAAGGTGCGCACCTGGCTTCTGAATGCCATTCCGGGCACCCTGAAGAAGGCCATCGGCTCCGGTATCGGCCTGTTCATCGCCTTCATCGGCCTGCAGAACGCCGGTATCATCGTGAACAACGACGCTACCCTGGTTTCCCTGGGTGAGATTACCGAAGGAAAGGCCCTGCTGGGCATGATTGGCCTGTTCATTACTGCCGGTCTGGTGATGGCCAAGGTCCGCGGCGGCATGCTCTGGGGTATCCTGGCCACCACCTTGCTGGGTCTGGTAATCAAGGATCCGGCTACCGGAGAGGCCATTACCAAACTGAATGGCATTGTGGCCCTTCCGGACAGCGTGAAGCCCATCGCCTTCCAGTTCGAGTGGCACAACATCTTCACCCTGGATATGCTGGTGGTGGTTTTCACCTTCCTTTTCATTGACATGTTCGACACCATGGGCACCATCATCGGCGTGCATCACGGCGCAGACCTGGTTCCGGAAGGAAACCGCAGGGACGACATTCCCGGCATGGAGCAGATGTTCCTGGCCGATGCTGTCGGCACGGTGGCCGGCGCCTGCCTGGGTACTTCCACCACCACCACTTATGTGGAAAGCGCCGCCGGCGTGGGTGAAGGCGGCCGTACCGGCCTCACGGCCTTCTCTACGGCCTGCTGCTTCGCCCTGGCCCTGTTCTTCAGCCCGCTGTTCCTGGCCATCCCCGGTGCCGCCACCGCTCCCGCCCTTATCATCGTGGGCGTGATGATGAT
>CADBHY010000110.1 GCA_902794615.1 uncultured Bacteroidia bacterium | reverse complement strand
ACCATCCAGATGGGTTACAGTTACTTTTTCCTGAACGCTGTCCTCATTATTGCCGCCATCGTCATCCTGGGCATGGGCTTCGGCGCCAAAACCATTTATGCCATCATCCTGGCCTCCGTGGCGCTGCGTTTCCTGCCGGGCCTTATTCCCGTAAGTATCATCAAGACCTTGGCTATTGACAACGGCAAGCTGCTGAGCGTGCTGATGGGCGGCATCATGGCCGGTATCGGCATCGGCATGAGCATCTCCAACGGCGGTTCCACCGGAGGGACGGACATCATTGCCCTCATCTACACCAAATACCATAACGTGTCGCCGGGCAAGGTGATTCTGTTTTTGGATTTCATTATCATCGGCTCCTCTATTTTCGTCCCTTCCTTTGTGCCGGAACTGGACCCCATGACGGGCCAGCCGGTGCTGGATGCCGCCGGAAACCCTGTCACGTTCCGGATGCCGCTGGCAGAGAAGGTTACCACCATCCTCTACGGTCTCATTCTGGTGACGGTGAACAGCTATGTGCTGGACATGTATATTTCCGGCTCCCAGCAGAGCGTGCAGCTTTTCATCCTGTCCAAGGAGTATGAAAAGATTGCCGATGCCATCACCCACGACATGCACCGCGGCGTTACGGTACTGGACGGCAAGGGCTGGTACACCAAGCAGGACACCAAGGTGCTCATGGTGATCACCCGCAAGTCAGACCTCAATCTGATGTTGCGCTATATCAAGCAGATGGATTCCAACGCTTTCCTTTCCGTCAGCTCCGTCAACGGCGTGTATGGAAAGGGTTTTGATTCCATCAAGAAATAAGAGTCTGTTTTGAAATGATTGATATTTTTATTTATAGATTAAACAGACTCTAAGAGTTCTTTGAAATAGGTTACGCATCCGGCAGGCCTTTTAAGTAAGAATATGGAATTGGCACTGCTGATCCTGGCGGTTTTTTCTGCGTTGGCGGTGGTGACGGGCATTGTGCTGTATCTTCGGCTGCGCAAGAAAGACGCCCAGATTCAGGCGGTCTCCGGACCGCCTTCCCAGGCGGACACTCCGTCCGCATCTTACGAACTGGCGGCAATCGATCAATACCTGTACGACAGGTGCTGCCGGTATATGACCGAGCATCGGCCCTTCCTGGTGAAGTCGTTCACTTTGCAGGACCTCTCCAACGCGGTCTATACCAACAAGTATTATCTGAGCAAAACCATCAACCGCTTCTCCGGCAAGAACTTCCGGCAGTATGTGAACTACTATCGCGTCATGTATTCGCTGGATTTGTTCCGGGACAACAAGAGCCTGCGGGTAACGGAGATGGCTTCGCTCTCCGGTTTCCATTCCACCACCTCCTTTAACCAGAGCTTCAAGCGGGTGATGGGGGAGTCTCCCAGTCACTGGTGCTCCCGAATCCGGAAAAAAGAATTGCAAAAGTATAAAAAGTAAAGCGGCGGTGCCGGATGCGTCATCCTTCTATCCCTTTCCAGGAAAGCGGAACAGGGGCAGTTACATCCACCTCGGTCTTCTTGACGGGGTGGATGAATTGTATCCGGCGGGCCAGGAGGCAGATTCCGCCGTCCGGGTTGGAACGCTTGGCCCCGTACTTGAGGTCTCCCTTGATGGGGCAGCCCATGTGGGAGAGCTGGCAGCGAATCTGGTGGTGCCGGCCGGTATAAAGCTCCACTTCCAGAAGCCGGTAGCGCTCCGTATTTTGGATGACGGTGTATTTGAGGCGGGCTTCCTTGCCGTTTTTGGAGACGTAGGATTTGTTCTGGGCCTCGTTGCGGGTGAGACAGTCCGTGAGGATGTCGCTTTCCTTGGGGGGCTCGCCGGCGGTGAGCGCCCAGTAGGTCTTGTGTATCTCTCCCTTGCGCAGCATCTCGTTCAGACGTTCCAGGGCCTTGGAGGTTTTGGCAAAGAGGACCACGCCGCTCACGGGACGGTCGAGCCGGTGGGGAACGCCCATGAACACCTGTCCGGGTTTGGCGTCCCGCTGCGCAATGAAGGCCTTGAGGGTTTCGCTCAGGGGCTCGTCACCGCTTTTGTCTCCCTGTACAATCTCTCCCGTCCGCTTGCAGAACACCAGCAGATGGTTGTCTTCATAGAGGATTCTTTGGGCCAGGTCCTGATACTCCCGGTCTCCTATTTCTCTGTATGCGCCCATAACTCTGCAAAGGTACATTTTTTTCTGCTTAAAGTTTGCTTTTTATTAAAAAAGTAGTACCTTTGCAGTCCCATTCTTCTGGATGTAGCGCAGTTGGTAGCGCACCTGGTTAGGGACCAGGAGGTCGCTGGTTCAAGTCCAGTCATCCAGACCACTGAAAAATCAAGCACTTACGGGTTTCCGAAAGTGCTTGATTTGGTTTTATGTTGTGAAAATGTTGTGATTTTAGTCCATTATACCGGTATAAATTTCTTGGAAAAGTTGTCCTTCTCGAACAGGACGGCGTAACGGCCGTTCATGACCATTGGCAATGGCTCGTAGATTTTCTTCATTATTTGATTGCGCTTGCTGCTGCCCGTGCAATCAAAGGTGAAATCCTTCCTTTTATAAAAATTTTCGTATCTTCGTGAGTTAAAAAACAGATAGCCATGCAAAGCACTGTATCCAAGCGGGAAATGAGCTCCCTGCAGTCCTTCTTCACCAATGACCGGACCATGCTCGCCCTGGTGCTCGTGAATACGCTCTTCATCTTTGTGGGCGGTTACTTCACCTCCTCCCGCTTCTTCATCTGGGCCGATTCGCTCTTCACCCTCCTGTTCGTGACGGAAATCGTTGTGAAGCTGAGCGCCTACGGCTGGAAGGGCTATTGGAAAGACGGCTGGAACAAGTTCGACTTTATCCTCACGCTCATCGCCCTTCCGTCGCTGGCCAATCTTTTTGCCGATACGGGCCTGGTCACCCACTTCCTGCTGTCGCTGCGCTCGCTCAGGGTGTTCAAGTCGTTCCGCCTTTTCAAGTTCATCCCCAATATCGAGGGCCTGCTGAGAGGTATCAAGCTGGCGGTAAAGACCTCCCTCATTGTCTGTGTGGCCTTTTTGGTGCTGCTTTTCATTGTGTCCATCATCTCCACCACCCTGTACGGGAATATCGCCCCGCAGTATTTCGGTGACCCCGGCATCTCCCTGTTCACCATTTTCCGTTACTTCTCCGGAGACGACTGGGCCACTTTCCCGCTGGTTATCGGCCGGGAAACGCCGGATTTGGTGGCCCGGCTCACCCGGATGGGCTACGCCATCCTGTATTTCTTCGGCGGAGTCATGGGCCTGTCGCTGGTGAACTCCATCTTTGTGGACGCCATGGCCAATGACAACAACGACGAGCTGATGGCCAAGCTGGAAGAGCTGGAAAAGAAACTGGATAAACTGGATAAACTGAATGAAAGCCGATGAATATGAAAAGAGAGGTTTGGATAGACTGGCTCAGGATTGTCGCCTGCCTGTTTGTGATGATGACGCACTGCTGCGAGTGTTTTTACTTCGGTGACGGGGGAACCCTCATCCTCACCCGGGCCGATGCCTTCTGGGTAACGCTGCTGAACACCTTCACCCGGGCCTGCGTGCCGCTGTTCGTGGTGGCCTCCAGCTATCTCCAGTTCCCGCTGCACTATTCTACGGGTGCGTTTTTCCGCAAAAGGCTGGTCCGTGTCCTGATTCCCTTTGTGCTGTGGTCGCTGGTCTATGCGCTGGCCTGGGGGAATCCCGTGCAGAATTTCAAGGACCTTCTTCTCAACTTCAATTATTCGGCCGGGCATCTGTGGTTTGTGTATATGCTCCTGGGCGTTTACCTGCTCATGCCCCTGCTTTCTCCCTGGGCCGAGAAGGCGGGCAGGCGGGAGTTGCAGTTTTTTATCGGCATCTGGCTCTTCACCACCCTCATTCCCTATATCCGGTATTGGGCCGGCGGACCCGCCCAGGTCATTTACGGGCCTTCCGGCATTCCCAACCTGGCCCGTTATCCCTTGTGGGGAGTAGCCAGCTGGAATGCCTATGGCACGTTCTATTACCTGAGCGGTTTCATCGGATACCTTTTCCTGGGCCTTTACTTCCGCAAGTTCGTGGGGGAACTGAGCTGGAAAAAGACCTTGGCCATAGCCCTGCCTCTTTTTGCCGCCGGCTTTGCCATCGGCGCCCAGGGCTTTTATCGGCGTGTATGGGCCGATGCCGGCGGTACCTTCCCCGTTTCCGGACCACTGGGATATGCGGCCAACTGGGAAACCACCTGGTTCAACGACACGCTGGGCCTGGCCCTGATGACCATCGCCTGGATACTGGTGCTCCGGAAGTTCAACTATGCGGGGCCGGCGTACAGGAAAGTGTTCTTGCCCGTTTCGCAGGCCAGTTACGGGATGTACCTGAGCCACATGCTGGTGCTGGGCAGCGTCGCCCCCCTCATCTGCGGCTGGCTCAAACGCGGGACGGAGGGCGTGCTGGGCTTCTGGACCACCCCCGTGGAGGTGCTTCTCACAGCCCTGGTCAGCTTTACGGTGACGGCCGCCGCCTGCGTGCTGATTCAGCGTATCCCCCGGGTGGGAAAGTATATTGTGGGATAGCATTTTCTGAGAAAAATGCGTATATTAGTAGGTTCAAGTTAGTTGTCAATTGATATGGCCGACAGGAATCTGACACCTCAGGAACTTCCCCGTTTTCAGGAGAATTTCTCTGAAAACGCCTTTTGGCGGAAACTCAAGCAAATGGGCCGAAAGGCCGGAACCAAGGTAATCTACTATGCCCTGGTGCTGTTTTATACCCTCAAAGACCCCGCCACGCCCACGCGCTACAAGGCGGTGATAGCGGGGGCGCTGGGTTATTTCATCCTTCCGATGGACATGCTCCCGGACTTCCTGCCCTTCGCCGGCCTGGCCGACGACTGGGCCGCCCTCATTGCGGCCGTCTCTTATGTGTTTACGGCCATTACCCCGGAAATCAAGGAAAGGGCTCTTGTAAAGCTCCATGCCTGGTTTCCGAATGTGGACAAGCCGGATTTGGGAGATTTAGGATAGACTCTTTGAACAGAAAAGATGTTTTTTACGCTTAAAAAGAAGCTGATGTGCCGGACGATAGAAAAAAGGAACCGGCAGCATCCCTTCGACTATGCGGCTGCGGAGAATTATACCCTCGCGCCGGATGCCGACCCGCTGGTAAACAATTCCTACTACTTCTCTGCGCACGACGAAAAGATGTCCCTTTTTGCCCGCCTGGGAAAAAGAGTCCATCAGGACGAGACTTGGTTCGCCCTGTACTTGGACGGGCAGCTTTATTCCTTGAAGCAGGAACTCTTCCCGGTGGGGGCCTCTCCCATCCGGGTAGAGAAGAAAGGGGAGCAGTGGACCCTTTCTTTCGAAGGCATTCTGAACGAGAAGGACGAGGTGGTTTTCCGGGCCAAGTTTGTGCCCCGGGAGCAACCCGTTGATTTTACCACCAGCGTCCCTGCGACACGGATGGCCACCGGCATGGCCAATGAGAAGTGGAGCAAGGCCTTTTTTGCCCAGCTGCAGACCATCAGCGGCCAGTGCCACTACGAGCAGGAGGGTGAGCTGGAAGGAAGCCTTTCCCTGAACGGCAGAACGGTGGACTTCCGCCTGCCCTGCGTGCGGGACCATTCGTTTGGCAAGCGGGACTGGAATTACATGAACAACCACCTTTGGCTGATGGCCGTCTCCGCCCCGCTCCAGTTCAATTATTCGCTGGTCTCCTACCCGGCCCTCACCGCCTTGGAGGTGGGCAATTTCCGGGATGGG
>CADBHY010000109.1 GCA_902794615.1 uncultured Bacteroidia bacterium | reverse complement strand
TCCGTCCGCATTCCTCCAAGTCGGGTCTCATAAGCGGTTCTCCGCCGGTGATGTTAATCATTACTTTGTGCTGGTTCGTCCGCGCCGATACGCTGTCCAGCACCCGCCCGAAATCCTCCTTGGGCATATCCCGGACAAGGGCCGTCTGCTTGCAGTCGCTGCCGCAGTGCCGGCAGGCCAGGTTGCACCGGAGGGTGCATTCCCAAAAAAGTTGCCGGAGAGGATGCTCAGCAATCACATCGTCCTGCAACTTTTTATTGATTTCCAACGCCAGGCGGCGCCTGAGGGAAAGCCTTTCCATTTATTCGTCCTTGTCCAAACTGACATCGGCCGATACAGTATAGGCGCCTTTGTACCAGCCGCTGGCTTTCTTGGTTTGTTCCATCTTCAAATCACTCCGGGACAGAGTTTTGGTCTTGAAGCTGCCTTTCTCCGGGCCGTCCACGTCTTCCAGAATAAGCTTGGCATCCTTCAGGTCGTCCGGCCAGTCGTATTTCAGACGCTCCTTTTCGAAATGTCCCAGGGCATCCGAATACAGCGTATCGTTATGGAAAGTGTCATTTGCTTTGGGGGACAGGATGGCTCGGATGCCCTCCACGGGTTTCCCGTCCGGCCCCTTGATGTTTCCGATGAGTTTATAGTCTGCCGTGGGCTGGCCGTACATTTCCATCCCTCCGCCGATATCCGTGACTTTTTCGCAGCCTCCGAATCCGAGAAGTGCAAACAGCGAACCCGCAAAGTATTTCCAATTGATTTTCATGTTGATAATCACTTTCTTAATGTAAGACTATGAATAAATCCCCGGAAAAGCAAGCAAGTTGGACAAAAAAATCTAAAGAGGATTCCGACGGCTGTTACAGCAGCTTTTTGCGGCGGAACAGGAACCAGACCAGCAGGCAGCTCAGAATCATGACGGCCAGGATGATGACCCAGTTCCAGAAGTTGGCGTTGGGCTCGTCGGCCGCGATGATGGGCAGGCGCACGTTCATGCCGTAGAAGCCGGCGATGAGGGTGGGCGGCATCAGGAACACGGACACCACGGCCAGAATCTTCATGATTTTGTTCTGTTCCAGGTTGATAAGACCCACCACGGTGTCTTGCAGGTATTCCAGACGCTCGAAGCAGAAGTTGGTGTGGCTCAGCAGGGAAGTGATATCCTGCAGGAGCACGTTGAGGCGGTTCTCCAGGCTGCGCGGCACCTTGGTGGAGCGCATGAGGTTGGAGATGAGGCGCTGCTTGTCCACCACGTTCTCCCGCACAATCATGGTGTTTTCCTGCATCTGGGATATGTCTATCAGGAGTTCCTGGTCGATGTCTTCCTGGTCGTTGATTTGTTTGGCGTACTGGGAAATCTCCTTGGACAGGAGCTCAATCATGTCGGCATCCAAGTCCACACGTTGGTCCAGGATGCTGGCGAAGACGCTGAAGCCGGAGGGGTATTGCCGCGGATTCACCTGCAGCCGGCGCTGCAGTTCCGTGAACGAGCGCAGCGGCACCTCGCGGAGCGTGGCCAGGGTATCGTCCACGATTGTGAACGACACGGCCTGCATCATGTATTCTTCCGGGCCCGGGGTAAGGAAGTTGGTGTTGGCGAAGATGGCGTCGTCCGTCTCGAAATAGCGGGACGATGACTCAATTTCCTCGGCCTGGGCACGGCTTTGGATTTCTGCGCCCATGAAGGCCTCCACGGCACGTTTTTCATCCCCGGTGGGCTGCACCAGGTCTATCCATACCGCGTCCTCGAGCTTGATTGTCTGGAAGTCTTTCTCCGACTGGGAGAGGAGAATTTTTCCGTTTTCTTTGTAGAAGATACTCAGCATATCTCTTTTCTGTTTTAGCTCCGGGCCAGTCGCACCGGATGGATTAACGTATATGAACCAGCTCGCGTTACGGAAAAGCAAGCAGACAAAAGTACGGAAAAATATTGTAAAAACAAACTATTCGAGCTCTCTTTTTGCCTTCTCGAAATCTTCCAGGTATGCCTCGCAGTTCTGCATGCGGGCAAAGCAGGCCGATGCCAGGAAACGGGAGGCATCTACGTCGCTCTGCCAGTGGTAGCCGGCAATGACGCGGCTCTGCCCCCATTCATAGCCCATCTTGAGCAGGGCGTCCTGCCGCTCGGGATTCAGGGCCGACAGCACAAGCGCCATGCCCCAGCCGCGGACGGCGTGTCCGGAGGGGTAGGAGCCGGTGTTCCGAGCATGCTCCTCCTCTGCCGGCAGGAGCGTTCCGTCGCCGTAATACACAAAGGGACGCATGCGCATGTGCGCTTTCTTGGGGCGGGTGGCGCCCAGGCGGAAAGTCCGGATGCTCCGCCTGAGGAGCTGGAGCGTATGGGGCGTCTTTTCCCGGGAGAGTTCCCGGCCGAAGGCCCCGGAGAACAGCAGGGCCATGGTGTCCACGTCGGTGGTGGCCTCCTCAATGGCCCGGGCGGCCCTTTCCTTCGTGCGGAGATGCTTCTTGGCATAGAAGTACATGGCCGTGTCCTGGATATAGACGGGGGTGCCGGGCATGGGCGGCGGCGGCAGGAACTGCGTGGCGTCGGGCAGCTCATCGGCCTTCAGATAGGGTTCCGCCTTCTGGGCGCCCGCTCCCCATGAAAACAGGAGGAGGGAAACAAGCAGGGCAAGGGTTTTTCTCATAATCCTTTTGTATTTGGTGCGAAGATACTAATTTTTTGGAGATTACAAGAATTATTTCTATATTTGCCCGCTTTTTGGAAAAGCTCAAGAAATAATGTTTAACTACTAATTTTTTCAACCTAATTTTTATGTCTGAAGAAATCAAGAAACTGAATGCCTCCGTGGCTCCCGAGGAGTTTGACTGGGATGCATTCGAAAACGAGGGTGTAGATTCCTCTTCCAAGGAAGAAACCCTTGCCAAGTATGAGCAGACCCTTTCCAAGGTCACCGAGAACGAGGTGGTGGAAGGTGTCGTAACCGCTATCAACAAGCGTGAAGTGGTGGTGAACATCGGCGCCAAGAGCGAAGGTGTCATCTCCGCTCCCGAGTTCCGCTACAATCCGGACCTCAAAGTGGGTGACAAGGTGGAAGTGCTGGTAGAGAACGCCGAAGACCGCAAAGGTCAGCTGGTGATTTCCCACAAGAAAGCCCGTCAGCTCAAATCTTGGGATATGGTCAACGCCGCCTACGAGAGCGGTGAAGTGGTGAAGGGCTATGTAAAGACCCGCACCAAGGGCGGTATGATTGTGGACGTGTTCGGTATCGAGGCTTTCCTCCCGGGCTCCCAGATTGACATCCGTCCCATCAAGGACTACGACGTGTTCGTAGATACCACCATGGACTTCAAGATTGTCAAGATCAACCAGGAATTCCGCAACGTGGTTGTCTCCCACAAGGCTCTCCTCGAAGCCGAGCAGGAGCAGAAGCGTTCCGAACTCATCTCCAAGCTGGAGAAGGGCCAGGTGCTGGAAGGCGTGGTCAAGAACATCACCAACTACGGTGTGTTCGTAGACCTCGGCGGCGTGGACGGTCTCATCCACATCACCGACCTCAGCTGGGGCCGCATCTCCCATCCCGAGGAGGTTGTCGCCCTTGACCAGAAGATCAACGTGGTTGTTCTGGACTTCAACGAGCAGCAGAAGCGCATCGCCCTGGGTCTCAAGCAGCTCACCCCGCACCCGTGGGAGGCTCTTTCCGCAGACCTCAAGGTGGGTGACACCGTGAAGGGCAAGGTGGTTGCCGTGGCCGATTACGGCGCCTTCGTAGAGGTTGAACCCGGCGTGGAAGGCCTGGTACACGTGAGCGAAATGAGCTGGAGCCCCCGTCTGCACAGCGCTCAGGAATTCCTGAAGATGGGAGACGAGGTAGAGGCCGTCATCCTCACCCTGGACCGCGAGGCCCGCAAGATGTCCCTGGGCATCAAGCAGCTCACCGCCAATCCTTGGGAGAGCATCCGCGAGAAGTATCCCGTGGGTTCCCAGCATAAGGCTACCGTGCGCAACATCACCAACTTCGGCGTGTTTGCCGAGCTGGAAGACGGCGTTGAGGGCCTCATCCACATCTCCGACCTCTCCTGGAACAAAATCAAGCATCCCGCCGAGATGGTTCAGAGCGGTGACGTGATTGACGTTGTAATCCTGGACTTCGACGAGAACAGCCACAAGCTGTCCCTGGGCCACAAGCAGCTCACCCCCAACCCTTGGGACGAGCTGGAGGCCAAGTACCCTGTGGGTACCGTGGTGGACGCTACCGTTGCCAATATCGGTGACAAGAACACCACCCTCACCCTGGCCGACGGTACCGAGGTCAGCGCCTTCAACCGCGAGCTGGTGAAGGAAGACGGCAAGAACGCCCTGGTGGGCGAAACCCTCCCCGTGAAGGTGGTGGATCTGCGCCGCAGCACCCGCACCATCCGTGTTTCCCATGTCCGCACCTATTCCGAGGCCAAGGTAGCCCGCGAGACCGCCGAGGCCGAGACCGCCAAGAAGGCCATCAAGAAGGTGCAGAGCAATGTGGAGAAGACCACCCTCGGTGACATCTCCGCCCTCGCCGCCCTGAAGGACAAGATGGAAAAGGGTGAGTAATCCCTCCAATACCTTTAAGGTCACCTTACTGGGCACGGCATCGGCCATGCCCGTAAGGGGCCGGAATCAAAGCGCCCAGGCACTTCAGCTGCATGGGCGCTTGTTCCTTATAGACTGCGGCGAAGGCGTCCAGTACCGGCTGGTGGAGCAGCGCATCCCCATGATGAAGCTGGATTCTCTCTTTATCTCCCACATCCACGGAGACCATGTGTTCGGCTTTTTCGGCCTCCTGAGCACCCTGGGCATGAAGGGACGCCAGACGCCGCTGAATATCTTCGCGCCCCCGGCTTTCGGACCCATGCTCAAGTTCTTCCTCAGCTATTATGGGGACGGCGTGGGCTTCGAAATCCGCTTCACGCCCCTGAAGATGAAGGAGCCGGAGACCATTCTGGAAACCAAAAGCATCCGGGTGCAGGCCTTCCCCCTGAACCACGGCATCGAGACCTTCGGCTTCCTCTTCCAGGAAAAAGAGCCGGCCTTCAACGTACACAAGGACGCCATCGAAAAATGGGGCCTCACGCTCACGGAGATTGGCACGCTCAAAAGGGGAGAGGATGTTCTAAGGGCCGATGGCAGCGTCATTCCTGTCTCTGAGGCCGCCTACAAGCCTTTTGTGCCCCGCAGCTACGCCTATTGCTCGGATACGGCTCCCTTCCCTCTGGAGGCCGCCTGGCTCAAGGGTACCACCGTGATTTATCACGAAGCCACTTACCTCCGGGAATTGGAGGACCAGGGTGCCCTGCGGCACCATTCCACCACCCTTCAGGCCGCCCGCGTGGCCCTGGAGGCCGGTGCGCAGAAACTCCTTATCGGCCATTATTCTTCCCGGAATGCGGAAATTTCTGCGTATGAGGCCGAATGCCGCACTCTTTTCCCCGAAACTTACGCCACTTCCGACGGGGACTCTTACGAAATTTAAAAGTTTTTCGTACCTTAGCGCTATGAAGCGAGTCCTCATAGCCTTTGCTCTTGCCCTTCTGTGCCTTTGCGGCGCCGGGGCAGGGGACACTACGCCCCAGCAGCGTTATGTGGAAAAGTATGCCCCCATGGCCGTGCGGGAAATGCTGCGCAGCGGCGTTCCGGCCAGCATTACCCTGGCCCAGGGCATGCTGGAGTCCGGCAATGGAGAATCCAAGCTGGCCACCAAAGGCAAGAACCACTTTGGCATCAAGTGCCACAAGGGCTGGACGGGAAAATCCATGAAGGTGGACGACGACGCCC
>CADBHY010000108.1 GCA_902794615.1 uncultured Bacteroidia bacterium | reverse complement strand
GGCGGTGTAGATGTTTCTCACTTCCTGGCTCTCGAAGGCGCGGTCCTGGGCGGCCTTTTCCACGTTCAGGATTTTACCGCGCAGGGGCAGGATGGCCTGGATGCGACGGTCCCGGCCCTGCTTGGCGGTGCCGCCTGCAGAGTCTCCCTCCACCAGGAAAAGTTCGCACTTCTCGGGGTCGTGGTCGGAGCAGTCGGCCAGTTTGCCGGGCATGCCGGCACCTCCCATGGGGGTTTTGCGCTGCACCATCTCGCGGGCCTTGCGGGCGGCGGCACGGGCCGTGGCGGCCAGCACCACCTTCTCCACGATGGTCTTGGCCTCCTTGGGATGTTCCTCCAGGTACTGGTCCAGGGCGGCGGCGGTGGCCTGCGATACGGCCGACGTGGCCTCCGGGTTACCCAGCTTGGTCTTGGTCTGGCCCTCGAACTGCGGTTCGGCCACCTTCACGGAAATGACGGCGGTGAGGCCTTCGCGGAAGTCTTCGGGGCTGAGGTCTCCCTTGAACTTGCTCAGGAGGTTGTTCTTCTCCGCGTAGTTTTTCAGGGAACGGGACAGGCCCATCTTGAAGCCCTGGAGGTGGGTGCCGCCTTCAATGGTGTTGATATTGTTCACGTAAGAGTAAATCCGCTCACGGAAACCGGTATTGTACTGCAGGGCGATGTCTATGGGAATCACCTTGTCCGTGTTCACGCAGATGGCTTCCGGAATGAGTTTCTCCTCTCCGGCATCCAGGTAGTTGATGAACTCCCGCAGGCCCTGCTCGCTGTAGAAGACATCCGAGCGGTACACCTGCCGGCCCGTGGCATGACGCTCTCCGTCGGCCGCGGTTTCGAACTCGTCCACCAGGGAACGGAGGTCCGTGAGGGTGATGCGGATGCCCTTGTTGAGATAGGCCAGCTCACGCAGGCGGTTGGCCAGGGTATCGTATTTGTAAACGATGGTCTGGGTGAAGATGGTGGCGTCCGGGTGGAAGGTGATGGTGGTGCCGGTGTCATCGGCCTCTCCGATAACCTCCACCTGGGTGATGGGCTTGCCCTTGGAATACTTCTGCTGGAAAACCTTTCCCTCGCGGTGGATTTCCGCCACCAGGAGGTCGCTGAGGGCGTTTACGCAGGAGACGCCCACGCCGTGCAGGCCGCCCGACACCTTGTAGCTGTTCTTGTCGAACTTGCCGCCGGCGTGCAACACGGTAAGCACCACCTCGAGGGCGCTCCGGTGCTCTTTCTCATGCATGCCGGTGGGGATGCCGCGGCCGTTATCCCTCGTCTATACAGTTGTCCACCACTTCGTACACCAGGTGATGCAGGCCTCTTTCGCCTACATCGCCGATATACATGGAGGGACGCTTCCTAACTGCCTCAAGGCCTTCCAGAACCTGGATACTACTGGCCGAATACTGCTCTTCCGCCTGACGGGTCTGCTCGTTTTCTATCATGTTTTTTCCTATTTTCTATAAGCATGCAAAGATAGGAAAAAAACACGAGAATTCCAAGACTACAGCACCAGACGGATACCGGCGGTTCCGTAAATGCCGCCCTCCACCACGAAGGGAAGACGCTGGATGCTCTGGTTCAGGAGGTTGCCGCCCTTGAGCCAGAAGGCCAGGCGGCGGCCGAAGGCATACTCCGCATAGGCCCCCAGGTCCAGGTAGCCGGGCACGGGCGTATGGCTCCGCAGCTTGCTGCGGCCTTCCAGCGTGGCACCCAGCTTGATGCGGCCGCCCCATTTGTAGAAAACATGTCCGTTCCCGCGGAAACTGGCCGGGGCAAAGACATTCTTCTCCACCTCCGTCTCCAGCGTGGGCATGGGCGTGTAACCGTATTTCACAAAGGCCGATACATCCCAGTGCTCGGAGTTCCAGCCCAGCTGCAGCTGGCCGTAGATGGTGCTCAGGGGGCTCACATAGGCCATGGAAAGCTCTCCGTTGTTGTAATAGCTCCAGCCGAACTCGTTGGAAACCAGCTGGTAGCCGGCCCTGAGGTCGTAGGAGAAGCGGCCCGCCGAGCTGCCGCGCAGCCCGGCCATGATGTTGAAGCGCTCCACCGTCACATCCCGATGCCAGAGGAAACTGCCCAGATAGGGGTTGCGCTCCAGCAGGGAGTCATAGCTGTTCAGGCGGTCTCCGCCCGTGGCGGCCGCCTGCAGCACCGCGGCGTCGGCAATGCGGAAAGAGATGTGTACGTCCGGGAAAACGAAGCCGGACTTGAAGGGATACAACGACGCATCCGAGCGGGTGACAAAGGAGAACTTCGCGCCCAGGTCCAAGTTGAAACGCTCGCCCGAAAGCACATAGTGCGGGGCGGCCTCGAACTTGAGGGCATACCCGGCCCCGAAGGAGACGCTCTCCGCCCCGGCGTCAACGCGGAAGGCATTCCGGGAGCCCGCACGCAGGCCCAGGGAAAGGTCCGTCACCGTGTGGAGCTCCTTGTCGGAAGGGCCCATGAGATAGGCCACGCTGGTGTTCAGGCCATACTGGAAGCGGGCGGCGGCATTGCTGCGGATACCGGCCCGCAGCTGCCCCTTGTGGTGCATGACAGGGGAAGGGTCTGCCGCCAGGAAAAAGTCTGTCGCCGCCACGTTGCGGTACTGCACGTCGGCATACAATTCCCCGCCCTTGAAGGCGTACAGGAGGTCCATGCCGGCCCGGGTGCGGGCGTTCAGGCCGCTCCCCTGCTTCAGGCTGCCGTCCCAGGCGAAAACGCCGTCCTGCTTGGCTATATTCCGGTAAGAGCCGATGTAGGAGCCATGCAGCGCGTAAATGTTGAAGCGGAAATTCCGCGTTCTCACGGGATTCCACACCAAGTCCAGCTCCGGATGCAGGGAATAGCCGGCTCCGGCCTTCAGGTAAAGCTTCTGTTCTCCCGACAGACGGGCGCCGGGACGCATGGTCACCAAGTAGGGATTAAACTCGTAGGCGCCCTTGTAGGGGGTGCTCTTCACGCTGTAGTCAAAGTCCAGGTTGAATTTGAACACGGAATCCGGCAGGGCCTTCAGCTGGGAAGGTTTCTCGATTCCCGTAGCCTCGCGGGCATACACGCCGGTAACCTCCACCACCGGGTTCAGGTTCTGGGCGTAGGCGGCTCCGGCAGCGAGCAGGAGGGCCGATATGATGAGTTCTTTTTTCATGGCTAATTCAGTTTACGGAGACGGAGGTTCACCTGGTCCATGACATCGTCCTGGGGACCCTGGGGCGTATAGCCGTCACGGATGCTCTCGAAGGTGGCGCGGGCCTGCGTCATGTTGCCCTGGTCGGCAAAGGAGTCTCCCAGCACAATGAAGGCCTTGGCCAGCCAGTAGTTCTGGCCGCCGGCTTTCTCTGAGAATGCGTACACGCGGCTTTGGATGGTATCGAATTCCGCCCGGTTGTAGAGGTCTTCGATAAGCAGGTAAGTGGCTTCGGCGCCCTCGTCCGTGGAAGGCTCCCTGGACAGGAGCTGGAAGTCCTTGAAGGCCTCGTCGCGGCGGCTGGTGCTCAGCAGGGACTTGGCCCGCACGTAACGGGCCTCACGGGCCAGGGAGGCGTCCTTGAAGGTATTCAGGACGGTTTCGGCGGCCGGGATGGCATCGGCCCATTCCTTGGCGCGGAAGGCGCTGCGCATCAGGCCGGTGAGGGCCTCGTGGCGGTTGGCCTCCAGGCGGGCGCTTTCCCGCAGCTCCTCGTAGGCGCCGTAGGCCTTGCCGTATCGGCCGGTCTCGTAATTGAGCTTGGCATAATTGGCCAGGGCGCTTTCTCCCAGGGCGCCGTCCAAGCCCTCCTGCATGGCACGGAGGTAGTAATCCATGGCTGGCTCGCGGGCCTCGGAGAAGCGGCTGCACTCACCCAGGTAGAAGTACGCCTTGGCGGCAAAAGCGGCCTGCGGATACTTTTCGAGATAGGAAGTGAGCGTGGCCTGGGCACCGGCGTAATCTCCGGCAAGGTAGGCCTGCTCCGCGCTGGAGAAGTAAACTTCCTCCTTCTCCTCGTCGGTGCGGCCGGCGCTGCTTCCCAGGCTGTTCACATAGGCCAGGTAGCCGTCAGGGTCCCGGCTGGTGCGGTAGATGGCCTCGATGGCCAGCAGGGCGTCCTCACGGTGTTCTCCGCCGCGGGAAACCACCTCCTTGTAGTATTCCAGCGCCCGGGCCTTGTTGCCGGCGTTGCGCTCCACCATGCCCAGCTCCAGGAGCACGAGGTCCTTGAGCGAGGCGTTTGTGGTGGTGCTGTTCAGGTTCTGGAAGGTCCGGATGGCGTTTTCGCGGTCCCGCACAGACACATAGGCGCGGCCCAGCTCGTAAAGGGACTCCCCGTAGTAGGGTGTAGACGGATCGGCCTGGAGGGCGGGTTCCAGAATCTGCACCTTCTGGCGGTTCTTGTCTATCAGGCCGCTGGCCACGCCGGCGCGGTAACGCGGGTACAGGGTATGGCTGCCGGGATAAAGCTCCATCTCCTTCTGGTAGGCCTCCAGGGCCGTCTTGTAGTCTCCGGAGAAGAAGTGGCAGTCGGCCACGCGTGTGGAAGCGTCTTCACCGGCCTCCGGCGAGCGGCTTTCCAGGTATTTGCCGAACCACTTGAGGGCCTGGGTGTAGTCCCCTTCCTTGAAATAGCAGTAGGCCACGTGATAAGGCAGCAGGGCGCCCTCCGGACGGCCCCTGAGGGCGTTTCGGTTGTAAAGGTCCGTGAATTCCCCGCGGGCGTCGGCCCACTGGCCGTCCCTGTAAAGGCATTCACCCAGGTAATAGCGGGAAAGCTGGTAGAAGCCGTCCGACTTGGGGCTGTACCAGGAGGCCGATTTCAGCAGCGGGGCCGCCAGGCGCCAGGAGCCCGTTTCCATGAGCTCGCGGGCGCGCAGGAAATAGGCCTTCATGTAGTTGGCCTTCATGCGGCTGTCCAGCTCGTCGATATGGTCGTAGGCCTCCACGGCGGCCTCGTAGTCGTGATGCGTGAGGGCCGCCATGGCCATGTAGGAGTAAATCTGGTCGTTGCGGCGATTGTACTTGCGCAGGTACTCGGAAAAGGGCTGGGTGTCCTTGCCCAGGTCGAAGGCCAGCTTGGCGTAATTATAGAAGGCGTCTTCCTGGATATCGGCCTGGTAGTTCAGGGCCGATGCATCCCGGAAGGCATGCATGGCGGCCACCTTGTTGTGCAGCTGGATATAGCTGAAGCCCATCTGGTAGGAGGCTATCTGGCCCAGGGAATCGGCCCGCTCCCCCATCTGGAGGAAGCGCTCCACGGCGCCCTGCCAGTCGTTGGAGAGGTAGGCGATTTCACCGGCGCGGAAGTGGTCCGAGCGGTTCTCGACGCCCTCTCCGACGCCTTCCTCATAGTACTCCCGGGCCTTGTCCACATTGCCCCGCACCAGATAGCTCTCGCTGAGGATGCGGCTCAGGCGGGGACGGCGGTCTTCGGAAACCTGCGCCATCACCTCTTCCCCGTGGGCAATCACGTAGTCGTAGTCCTTCTCGTTGAAGCGACATTCGAGGATATAGTAGAGCGAAGGCTCCTTGAAACGGTAGTCCTTCTTGCACTTGTCAAACCATTTTTCGGCCTCCGGGAAGCGGCTCCGGGCGTAATGGATATAGCCCAGGGTGAAGGCCGACGGGGCCGAGTAGTCCGAATAGGACTCCGTGGCGGCTTCCAAAGAGGGCATAGCGGCATCCCAGTCTCCGTAGCTGTAGGCCGAATATCCCAGCTTGTAGCGGTATTCCGGCAGCTGGGCCTTGCTCAGATGGGCGGGATTGACGGCCCGCAGCTGGGCGGCGGCCTCCTCGTACTTTCCCTCGTCAAAGAGGTTCTGCGCCCTGAGGAAGCGCACCTGGGGCACCAGGGCGTGCTCATGGTATTTCTTCATGAAGGCATCGGCCTTGATGCCCGCCCCCTCGCTTTTGAGCTGGAGGGCGCTCAGGGCCCGGTATGCCTCGGCCGTGGCCGATTTGTCCTGCTCCAAGGCCTGGACGGCCTCTGCATAGAAACCCCTGTTGTATAACTCTGCAGCCCTTTGCACGTTCTGTGCTCCAAGGCTTTGCGCAATCAGAATTGCCGCTAACGCGAAGATGGTTTTTCTCATATCCTACAAATTTACGAAAAATTCTGATTATATTTGTGGGAACTTGTGGGAAATTGACAATATGACAGCTCTGATTCATTTCAAAAACGCCGATATCCTCAACGGTGAAAACGTGGTTCTGTACGGACTCAACATGGATGTAATGCCCGGAGACCTGGTTTACATCGTGGGCAAGGTGGGCTCCGGCAAAACTTCCATCATCCGCACCGTCACGGCGGAAAACAGACTCCTGAAAGGAGAAGGAAGCGTCTGCGGCTTTGACCTGAAGGAAATCCGCAGCAAGGACATTCCTTTTCTCCGGCGCCGCCTGGGCGTGGTGTTCCAGGACTTCCAGCTGCTCACGGACCGCAGCGTGGAGGAAAACCTGGAGTTCGTGCTCCGCGCCACGGGATGGAAAGAGCGCAGAGAGATTGACGGGCGCATCCGGGAAGTGCTCAAGGCCGTGGGCATGAGCACCAAGGCCCACAAGATGCCGCATCAGCTCTCCGGCGGCGAGCAGCAGCGCATCGCCATCGCCCGCGCCCTGCTGAACCGCCCGCCGGTGATTCTGGCCGACGAGCCCACCGGCAACCTGGACGCGGAGACGGCCGACGAGATTCTGCAGCTCCTGCAGGACCTCAACGCCGGCGGCACGGCCATCGTAATGGTCACCCACAACCGCGCCATCTATGAGAAGTACCCCGGCCGCGTGTTCTCCTGCTCTTTGGAACACTGCGAGGAGGTGATTGACGAAGGCATCGACGTGGAGTTCTGAACCCCTTTTGTCATTCTGACTCCCTCTTGTCATTCTGACTCCCTCTTGTCATTCTGAACGAAGTGAAGAATCTCCATGAAACGAAGTGAACGGTACAACGCCATTTTCGAGTGGTTTGCCCTGAACCAGCCAGCGGTCCGGAGCGAGCTGCACTATGAGAACCCCTTCCAGCTGCTGGTGGCCGTGATTTTATCGGCCCAGTGTACGGACAAGCGGGTGAATCTGGTGACACCGGCGCTGTTCGGGCGCTTCCCGTCAGCCTCTGAACTGGC
>CADBHY010000107.1 GCA_902794615.1 uncultured Bacteroidia bacterium | reverse complement strand
TTTAAGGCCGAAAAAGTGCAAACGCCGGCACCACTCATCATCCTGCCCGTACCGCGGAAAAAGTTCCTCCTCAAACGGGCCGATTTTCTCCACCACCCGCACCGGTACCAGCCAATGCGCCGCCATGATGAAAGGCACAGGCTCCGGGGCAGGTGCATGCTCCAAAACCCATGGCCACCCTCGGCCGTGCCCCTTTAGGGCAAATGTCCCTTGGGGGACAATAGGGGGACAAAATTCTCCCGGCAGGGAGAGGCCCGCCGACGAAGTCGGTGGGAGGGGCCGTAGCGAAGCGAAGGAGGTTTGGGAGTATGCACCTGTCCCGGAGCCCGAATACCACTTGGCGAACTGACGGTCCAGCTCCTTGTAACCGTCCGTCATCTGGAGCGGGCTCAGGACGCCGTACTCCGGATGGGCCCGGGCGGAAGCCACCAGCAAATCCAAGGCGCCGGGCTCTATCCAGGCATCCTGATTAAGCAGGTAAGCATAGTCGTATCCCTGCCGGACGGCATATTCAAAACCCTTGTTGTTGGGAATGGAAAATCCTAAATTCTCCCGGCTTCTGACCAGGATGGCCTGCGGATAATTTTCCGCCACAAAATCGGCGCTTCCGTCCGTGGAGGCATTGTCCCAGACATATACATCCACTTCGGGGGCAGAATCGGCCGTCTTCGCCCCCGAAAACACTTTTTTTGCCACGTCGGGGGCAGAATCGGGCGTTTTCGCCCCCGGCATAACGGAGGACAGGCAGCGCGGCAGCCAGCGCATCCCGTTGTGGGAAACTACAATGACGAGGACCCGCGGATTCATCGGCCCAGAAGCTTTTTCACCGCCATCCTGAGCTTCCAGCAGGGGGTGTCCGAAGCCTTCCGGAAGGCACGCGCCATGCGGCGGTATTCCACCGTCTCCAGGGGGTCCGGAAAATAGCGGGCATACATCTCCTTGTGCTTGTCCCAGAGTTTGTAGCGAATCTCCTTGAGAACCTCGTCGGAGACACCTGCATTGCGGGATTTCCGGCGCGTACGGTAGTAGAAGTACACCTCCGGCAGCTGCAGTACGCGGGGCTCCGCGGGCAGGGCCTGGAAAAAGCTGAGCCAGAAGTCCCAGTCTTCGTAACCGTGGGTAAACGAAGTGTCAAAGCCCGTACCCAGGTACAGGTCATGTTCCTGCTTGCGGAAGAAGGAACTCACATACAGGCAGTTGCGGGACAGCATGGTGGACATGGAGAAGGGCGGCAGGTCCCAGGCGGTCTCGCTTCCGAAGCGTTCCGCCTTACTATACACCACGTTCAGGGAAGGGTCTTCTTCCAGCGCCTCCACCGCCGCCTTCATATAACCGGGGCCAATCAGGTCATCGGCATCCAAAAAAAGGATATATTTTCCGAAACAGCGGTGCATGGCCATGTTGCGGGCGGCCGCCACCCCTATGTTGGATACCAGGGGAATGAGCGTGAAGCGGGGGTCCCGGGAGGCGAACTCGCGGACCACTTTAGCCGAATTGTCCGAAGAGCCGTTTTCTACCACAAGGCACTCCCAGTCCCGGAAAGTCTGGTCCTGTACGCTCCTGAGGGTTTCCCCCAGATATTCTCCCAGATTGTAACTGGGAATGATAACACTGACGACAGGCATCTCTATACTCGTTTTAGAAGATGGTCTTTCACTTTGAGCAGCCACTCCAGAAGGGAGAATCCCTCCCGGGAGAATTTACTGCGCATCCACTTGTAGCGGCGGGTCTGGAAAAAATGCAGGTCTTCCCCGGCAAACACCCGCACGGACGGGGCATATCCCCTGAGCGGATTCCCAAGAATGTCTTCCACCGGCGCCAAGCCCTCCTTCCTCACACGCAGAAGCAGGTCCTTGCTGTTGAGCACATACAGTTTGTCCTCCTGTCCGGAAGACTGGTTGGTCACCATGTAATGCAGGATATAGGCATCCCTGAGATACCGGACGCCGTTCTGCACCTGGCAGTTCCACTCTCCGGGGAGTTCCCGGATGGGAAAAGCGCACTGGGCGTCTGTCTGGGCCAGGGAAGGCTGGTCCAGGCTGGTCCGGCCGGATGCCGGCCGCAAAACCATGCAGGTAATTCTGCTGCCAGGCCTTGAAGAAAGCATGATTCTCCGGCGTATCCCTCACCAGCATCACTCCGCTGTTAAAATAATTCCGGGTAAGCGTGGCATCAAAGCCCAGCCGTCTGCACGTATTGACGGTGGCCCGGCGGTGCGGATGCTCCCGGAACGTGGCATGGAGGTCCGGACAGGCGGCCAGGGGGGCGTCAAAAGCGTCAATGTCCGCCAGGCTGCGGGCAACCACCGTATCGGCATCAATAAAGAGGAAATCCCCCTCCACATACTCCCGCATGCCGGTTTTCAGGAGGCGGGAGCGCTGCATGGCCGACAGGGACGCATCGAGCGGCGCCACCACCACCTCGTCAAAAAGGGCCCGGAAAACCCGGTCCTGGGGTCCTCGGGAGCCCAGCGTCGCTTCCGTCACCGTATCCGTAAGGAGGGTAAGGCAGGCATCGGGATTATGCCGGCGGGCCGACGAGGCAGACACCAGCGCCTGTTCAAGGTAAACATCGGCCCGGGAACTTACCAGCACATATAGGAGTTTGGTTTTCACGCGCGTTTGATTTTAGACAGGAGGTAATTCTTCTCCCCTTTCGTAAGACCATAGGCCCAAGCGGCCAGCAACATGCAAAGGACGTCAAGAGCCGCCAGCACCAGGAAATTCCACCAGGCGCCGTCCGGCAACAGATGCCACAGATGCCACAAGAAAGCAAGGGTCAGAAAAGAAGGCGCCAGCATGGGCAGAATCGCTTCTTCCAGATATTTCTTCACCGGAAGTCCCGTGTCCACATGGACCATCCACAGCATCACGGCCGACTTCACCAAATACACGGCGATGAACGCCAGGTAACCCACCTTGGCCGAGAAACCCAGCGCATACATGGCCCAGGTAAGCGGGAACACCAATACGGCCACCGCGCTGGTAATCAGATAATAACGCTTGACACTGCCTTTCGCCAGTTCCAGGATGGTGAGGGTGCTGGGGGTGAAGTCCACCAGGAAGCACAGGAGCGTGAGCCGGGTGAAAAGCGCCGCCCCGGGAGGGACCACGCCCAACCAGAGGCGGAGGATGGTTTCGGCCTCGAAGAGGAAAGGAAGAGCCAGGGACCAAAGCACCCAGAAATAGTATTTGGATGCCTTGCAGGCCAGTTCATAAGCGTAGGACCGGTTCCCGCCCACATAGCTTTTGGTAAGCTGCGGATTCACGGCCAGGGCAATATTGGTGGCAAACTGGCGCACCACTTGTTCCACCTTGTCGGCCACACCGCGGGCGGCATTGGCGCCTACCCCGAAAAAGAGGTTCATGAGCTGGTTAATCCCCTGTGTATTCAGCATATAGGTGGCAGATCCCACAAAATTCCAGCCGGTAAAACCGCCCATCTCCCGAGCCAGGGGTATGCTGGCCCGAAGCGGGCCGCGCGACTCCTCGAAATGGGCATGGCTGTACAAGACATAAGCGCCGCGGGAAACGAGCGCCGCCAAAGCCAGAAGCCAGGCATAAAGGATGAGGCGGTCGGCCGATGAGAACCACACCAGGGCGGCGACTCCCAGTTTTAGGATGGCTTCCAGGATAGAGATCCAGGCATAGGCGCTCATGTGTTCGTGAGCGTTGATGACGGCCGTATAGGGAACGCTCAAGAGATTGAGGATGAGCATAATCATGGATGCCTGCAGGACATGGGCGGCCGCCCCCATACGCTCCGGCGGAATGGCCATCTTATGGTACAGGTACCACAGGCCGGCCGTCTCCGTGAGAAGGACAAGCAGGCCGCAGAACGCCGCCATGATGGTCACGCTGGTCCCGAAAACGGTCTTGAGCCGCTCCCGGTCTCCTTCTCCAAGCCCCACGGTAATGTAGCGGGTGATGGCCGACGCCACCGTATTCATCACCAGCATGAAGCCGGTAACAACGCCGCTCACGGCGCCGTATACGCCCCAGTCCGTCACCCCCAGCGCCTGCAGGATTACCCGCGAGGCCACCAGCCCCACCACCATCATCACCAGCATACGGAAATACAGAAGGATAGTGTTCCGCGCTATCCTTCTGCTGCTTTCCGATATGGCTGGTGTTCTATTCAGGTTTATAGCTGTCTTTGAGGGCGGTGGTCTTGTTGAAGACAGGCTGCTCCGGGGTGGAGTCTTTGTCCTTCATATAGTAGCCGGTGCGCTCGAACTGCACGGCAATGCCGGAAGCGTCTTCCAGCAGGGCGGGTTCCGCCCAGCCCTTGCCCACCACCAGGCTCTCCGGATTCAGGAAATCCTTGTAGTCCTTGTCTTCGGGCACCTGGGACATGTCGGCCAGGGTGAAGAGACGGTCGTAATTGCGGAGTACCAGTTCCTTGGCATGGGCGGCGCTCACCCAATGGATGGTACCCTTCACGGGCCGATATTCGGTGGAAGGGTCGTAGGTGCATTTGAGCTCCACCACTTCCCCGTTCTCATCCTTGATAACCTCGTTGCATTTTACGATATAGGTATATTTGAGGCGCACTTCGCCGTCGGGTTTCAGGCGGAAGAACTTCTTGGGAGCGTCTTCCATGAAATCGGCCCGGTCTATCAGGAGGTTCCCGCTGAAGGGGACCTTGCGCTTGGCGCCCTCCGGCTCGGCCGGGTTCAAGGGGCAGTCAAACCACTCCACCTTGCCTTCGGGCCAGTTGGTGATGGTGAGCTTCACAGGGTCCTGCACCACCATGTAACGGTTGGAGCGCTCGTTCAAGTCCTGGCGGACGCACCACTCCAGGAGCTGGATGTCCATCAGCTGGTCCCGCTTGGAAACGCCGATTTTGTCGCAGAACATCCGGAGCGCTTTGGCCGTGTAGCCGCGGCGCCGTACCCCGCAGAGGGTGGGCATGCGAGGGTCGTCCCAGCCGCTCACCAGGCCCTTCTGCACCAGTTCCAGCAGCTTGCGCTTACTCATCAAAGTATAGGTGAGGTTCAGGCGGGCGAACTCGTACTGATGGGAAGGATAGATGCCCAGGGTCTGGATGAACCAGTCATACAAAGGCCGATGCACATCGAACTCCAGCGTGCAGATGGAGTGCGTGATGTGTTCGATGGAGTCGCACTGGCCGTGGGTGTAGTCGTACATGGGGTAGATGCACCACTTGTCTCCGGTACGGTGATGGTGGGCGAATTTGATGCGGTACAGCAGCGGGTCCCGGAACATCATGTTGGGGTGGGCCATGTCTATTTTGGCACGGAGCACCTTCTCCCCTTCCGCATACTTGCCGGCCTTCATCTCCCGGAACAGCTTCAGGTTCTCCTCCGGGCTGCGGTCTCTCCAGGGGCTGGGGGTGCCGGGCTTGTCAACGGTGCCGCGGTTCTCCCGGATTTGCTCCTGTGTCTGGTCATCCACGTATGCCAGACCGCGCTTAATCAGGTCTTCGGCCCACTCATAGAGCTGGTCGAAATAATCGGAGGCATACAGTTCCTTGTCCCACTGGAAGCCCAGCCACTGGATATCTTCCTTGATGGAATCCACATACTCGGTGTCTTCCTTGGTGGGGTTGGTATCGTCGTAACGGAGATTGGTTTTTCCGCCGTACTTCTGCGCCAGGCCGAAGTTGAGGCAGATGCTCTTGGCATGGCCCAGGTGCAGATAGCCGTTGGGTTCCGGAGGGAAACGTGTCATGATGGAGTCCACTTTTCCTTCGGCCAAATCCTTTTCTATGATTTCTTCCAAAAAATTGAGTTTACGCTCTTCCATAAATTTATTTTCTGCAAATATCGGCCAAAGGTACGCATTTTTTTGCAATTTTTAGTAACTTTAAGGCCGATAACTGATAACCAAAACACTTAGAATATGAATCATCCCAAAATTGGCATCCGCCCCACCATTGACGGACGCATGAACGGCGTCCGGGAATCCCTGGAAGACCAGACCATGGGCATGGCCCAGGCCGTGGCCAAGCTCCTGGGCAGCAAACTCCGCTATGCCGACGGCGCCCCCGTGGAATGCGTCATAGCAGACTCCACGATTGGCCGCGTGGCCGAAACGGCCGCCTGTGCGGAGAAATTCGCCCGCGAGGGGGTGGCCGTCACCATCACCGTCACGCCCTGCTGGTGCTACGGCTCCGAGACCATGGACATGGACCCGCACACCATCAAGGCCGTGTGGGGTTTCAACGGAACGGAGCGGCCCGGCGCCGTCTATCTGGCCGCCGTGCTGGCCGCCCACGCCCAAAAAGGCCTCCCCGCTTTCGGCATCTACGGACACGACGTCCAGGACGCCGACAACAAGGAGATTCCGGCCGATGTGGAAGAAAAGCTCCTGCGCTTTGCCAGGTGCGCCGTGGCCGCAGCCTCCCTGCGGGGCCAATCCTACCTGTCCATCGGCGCCGTGTGCATGGGCATTGCCGGTTCCATCGTGAACCCGGACTTCTTCGAAGACTACCTGGGCATGCGCTGCGAAGGCATTGACGAGGTGGAGATTATCCGCCGCATGGAACGGGGCATCTACGACCCTGAGGAGTTCGAAAAAGCCCTGGCCTGGGCCAAAAAGAACTGCAAGGAATACGAGGACGTTTGCAACCGGCCGGACCTCAAGAAAACGCGCGAAGAAAAAGACAGGGACTGGGAGTTCGTGGTCAAGATGGCCATCATCATCAAGGACCTCCTGCAGGGCAATCCCAAGTTGAAGGAGATGGGCTTCGGAGAGGAAGCCCTGGGCCACAACGCCATCCTGGGCGGTTTCCAGGGCCAGCGCCAGTGGACAGACTTCTACCCCAACGGAGACTTTGCCGAGGCCGTCCTCAACTCTTCCTTCGACTGGAACGGCATCCGCAAGCCCTTCGTGCTGGCTACGGAGAACGACTCCCTCAACGGCGTAGCCATGCTGCTGGGGCATCTGGTGGCCCAGACGCCCGCCATCTTTGCCGATGTGCGCACCTACTGGAGCCCCGAGGCGGTGGAGCGCGTGACCGGCGAAAAACTGCAGGGCAAGGCCGCCGGCGGCATCATCCACCTCATTAACTCCGGCGCCGCCTCCCTGGACGGCAGCGGCCGCTGCCTCAAGGATGGCAAGCCCGCCATGAAGCCTTTCTGGGAAATCAGCGAAAAAGAGGCCCAGGACTGCCTGGACGCCACGGTCTGGGTACCCGCCAACCGGGAATACTTCCGCGGCGGCGGCTTCTCCTCCAAGTTCCTCACGCACGGCGGCATGCCCTGCACCATGATTCGCGTGAACCTGGTCAAGAACCTGGGACCGGTGCTCCAACTGGCCGAAGGCTGGACGGTGGACGTATCTCAGAAGCAGTTCAAGATTCTGGACGAGCGCACGGACAAGGGCTGGCCCACCACTTGGTTCGCCCCGCGTCTGGACGCCACCAAAGCCCCGTTCAAGGACGTTTACAGCGTCATGAACTGCTGGGGGGCCAACCACGGAGCCATTGTTTACGGCCACGTGGGGGCCGACCTTATCACCCTCTGCTCCATGCTCCGCATCCCCGTGTGCATGCACAACGTCCCGGACGGCGATATTTTCCGTCCTTCCTCCTGGAGGGCCTTCGGCATGGACCCCGAAGGGGCCGATTACCGCGCCTGCCAGGCCTACGGACCGTTGTTCAAGAAATGAATGAGGGTTTGCCTGTCTCTTTCCAAACCGTCGCTTCGCGACCCCTCCCATCTTCGATGGGCCCCTCCCTGCCGGGAGAATTTTGTCCCCCTATTGTCCCCCAAGGGACATTTGCCCTAAAGGGGCACGGCCGAGGGTGGCCATGGGTTTGGAAAGAGACAGGCAAACCCCTTAATTATGAAGCTAATGGACAATAAGACATCAATCCTTAAATACAACGGGGTAAACTACCTGATTC
>CADBHY010000106.1 GCA_902794615.1 uncultured Bacteroidia bacterium | reverse complement strand
TGGAGGAAGGGGAGAGGGCCGTTTTCATGCGCGGAACCTTCGTCAACGACGACCCCGACCCCGCCACGGCCGACCACCTCCTCCTGGAACAGGGCTGGGTAACCGTGGTGCCGCTCACGGCCTTTATCACGGACATGACTGAATTTAAGCGCCGCAGCCGATGAAATACTACCTCATAGCCGGAGAGGCTTCCGGAGACCTTCACGGAAGCAATCTAATGAAGGGGCTCTATGCCCACGACCCCCGGGCGCAGATGCGCTTCTGGGGCGGTCCGCTCATGGACGAGGTATTCCGGGCCCACGAGGAAGGGGAGGGCCTGGTGGCCGATTATCGCTCCACCGCCGTCATGGGCCTGGTGCAGGTGGTGCTCCAGGGCAGGCGGCTCATAGAGCGCATCGAGCGTTGCAAGGCCGATATCGGCCGCTGGAAACCGGACGTGGTCATACTCATCGACTACCCCGGCTTCAACTTCCGCATAGCCGAATATGCCCACGGGGCGGGCTTCCGGGTATATTATTACATCGCCCCCAAGGTATGGGCCAGCCGCGAGGGCCGCATCCGGAAACTCAAGGCCTGGGTGGACAGGCTCTTCATTGTCTTTCCCTTCGAGAAGGAGTATTTCAGCCGCCACGGGATACCCTATATTTATGCCGGCAACCCGCTGGTGGACGCCGTTGCCCAGAGCCCGGCGATGAGCGAATCCAGGGAGGCGTTCCTGCAGCGCACCGGCCTGCCGGACCGGCCCTGGACAGCCCTTCTGGCCGGTTCCCGCAGCATGGAAATCCGCACCATGATGCCCGTTTACATGCAAGTGGCCGACCGCTGGCACGCCACCCGTCCGGACCAGCTGTTCGTGGTGGCCGCCGCTCCGTCCCGCAGCCTGAAAGACTACGCCCCTTACATAGGCGCGCGCGACTATGTGAAGCTGGTCTTCGGGGAAACCTACGGCACGCTGCGCCATGCCCGGGCCGCCATCATTAATTCCGGCACCGCCTCGCTGGAAGCCGCCCTCATCGGCACGCCGCAGGTGGTGGGGTACAGGATGTCCCGCCTGGTTCCGGCCTGGCTTGCCCGTAAATTCCTGAAAGTGAAATACATATCTCTCGGAAACCTCATTCTGGACCGCCTGGCCTTCCGCGAGTTCATCCAGTCGGAGCTCAAGGCCGACGCACTCCTGCAGGAACTCACCCGCCTGGTGGAAGACGAGCCTTACCGGGAAAGGATGAAGGCCGATTATGCCCGCATCCGGGAACTTCTGGGCGGCAGCGGCGCCTCCGACGCTGTGGCGGAGGCCATGATAAAAGATTTATTTGCATCTTTGCCGCAAAACATGTAATTTTGCAATCCTTTCAAGCGGGGTATTAGCTCAGTTGGCTAGAGCGATAGGTTCGCAATCTATAGGTCAGGGGTTCGACTCCCCTATACTCCACAAAACCGCCTCCTGCATAAGTATGAGGCGGTTTGCTATTATAAGTGAGAATTCGTATGGAAAAAAAGGTGGAAGTGGTTGCCGCCATCATCCGTAAAGGAGACAGGGTATTTGCCACCCAGCGCGGCTACGGAGAGTGGAAAGACTATTGGGAATACCCCGGAGGCAAGCTTGAGCCCGGAGAAACGGCCGAGCAGGCCCTTGTGCGCGAAATCCGCGAAGAACTTGACGCCGAAATCCGGATTGACAAACACCTCTGCACCGTGGACTGGGATTACCCCTCCTTCCACCTCCACATGCACTGTTATATCTGCTCGCTCGTCTCCGACGCCTTGCACCTGAACGAGCACGAAGCCGCTCGCTGGCTCGGCCCTTCCGAGCTTCGCAGTGTAGGCTGGCTTCCTGCCGACGACCAGCTCATCCCCCTTGTGGAGCAGGAACTCGGCTCCGTCCAATAAAAAAACCAGCCGCAAAGGCTGGTTTTTCTTCGGCTTGATATCGGCCCCTTATTTCTTGGTGAGCTTGGAAGGGAAGTTGGTCAGAATAAAGGTGCTGTCTCCGCCCAGCGTCATGGTGTTGCCGGTGATGGAGACAATCAGGTTGCTTTGCATGGTGTCGTCCAGAACGGCCCAGACAGAGCCCAGGGCGCCCTTCCACTCTTTGATGTTCACGTTGATGCCCTTGCTGGTGGAAACTTTGTTGGCCGTGAAGGTTACGGTGACGGTTTCTCCGCCGAGGAGGTCGCTCATTTTGCCTTCCCAGGTGCCGATGGCAGCGTTTCTTACGCCCACCACAGCGGCATTCTCATCTCCGTTGTCCTTGTTTTGGCAGCTGCTTACAGACAGGATGCCGACAAAGGCGACGGCAAGAATCGTTAAAAACTTTTTCATGGTAGCTATACTTTATAAATCAAGTGCAAAGTTAATAAAATTATTTGATAAATTGAGCTTTCAGGGCCTCGATTTTGGCGGGGGCGTCGCTGCCCTTGGCGCCGAAGTAGAACTTGATCTTGGGCTCGGTGCCGGAAGGACGCACGGAGACTACGTCGCCCTCGGCGTTGAACAGCTGCAGCACATTGCTCTTGGGGAGGCCGGTTTCCTCGGGCTTGAGGTAGTCTATGACCTTCACCAGCGGGCTGCCGGCAATCTCCTTGGGCGGGCAGGCGCGGTAATCGGCCATGATTTTCTGGATTTCCTCGGCTCCGGTTTTGCCCTTGCGCACAATGTACACCATCTTTTCTACGTAGAGGCCGTATTTCTTGTACACTTCCTGAAGGAGCTGGTACAGGGTGAGGCCCTTCTCGGCGGCCCAGGCGGCGCATTCGGCCACCATGATGCCGGCTACCTGGGCGCACTTGTCCCGCACGAATTCTCCCAGGTTGAAGCCGTAGCTCTCTTCACCGCCGCAGATGAAGGTGCCCTTGCCTTCGTTGCGCTTGACCACCTCGGCAATGTATTTGAAGCCGGTGAGGACGTTGTAGCACTTGACGCCGAAGCTTTCGCAGATGGCGGCAATCAGCTCGGAGGTGACGATGGTCTTGACCACGTAGCCCTTGCCGTCTTCCAGTTTGCCCAGCTCTTTCCAGCGGGTGAGGATGTAGTAGGTGAGGAAGCTCCAGGTCTGGTTGCCGGTGAGCTGCACCATCTTGCCTTCGTTGTCGCGTACGGCGATGCCCAGGCGGTCGGCGTCCGGGTCTGTGGCCAGCACCAGGTCGGCTCCGGTTTCATCGGCCTTGGCCAGCGCCATGGCCATGGCGGCGGGCTCTTCCGGGTTGGGGGATACCACGGTGGGGAAGTTGCCGTCGTTGATGTCCTGCTCGGGCACGTGGATGATGTTGGTGAAGCCCACGCGCTGGAGGGCCTGAGGCATCAGGCGCACGCCGCAGCCGTGCAGCGGGGTATAGACTATCTTCATGTCGGCGTGCTTCTTCACGGCCTCGGGGCTGAGGGTGAGGGAGGTGATGTCCCTCAGGTAGCACTCGTCCATCTCCTTGCCCATCATCTCGATTTCGGCCTTGGGCTGCCCTGAAACGGGGTTGAAGCGGACATCGGCCGGGTCTTCTATCTTGGCCACCTCGGCCACGATGTCTTTATCTACCGGGGCGGTAATCTGGCCGCCGTCGCTCCAGAAGACTTTGTAACCGTTATATTCCTTGGGGTTGTGGCTGGCGGTGACCATGATGCCGGCGGTGGCCTTCTTGGCGCGGATGCTGTAGCTCAGCTCCGGGGTGGGACGCAGGCCCTCGAAGAGGTACACCTTGATGCCGTTGTTGCTCAGGACATCGGCCGATATTTGGGCGAAAAGCTCGGAATTGTTGCGGGCGTCGTAGCTGATGCAGACGCTCTTCTCGCCGGGGACATGGGCCTTGATGTAATTGGCCAGGCCCTGCGTGGCCATGCCCACCGTGTATTTGTTCATGCGGTTGGTGCCCACGCCCATGGTGCCGCGGAGGCCGCCCGTCCCGAACTCCAGGTTGCGGTAGAAGGCGTCTTCCAATGCCACAGGGTCCGAATCCATGAGTTTTTTGACCTCGGCCTTTGTTTCTTCGTCAAAATTGCCGGTAAGCCAGCTTTGTGCTACTTCTTTGTAAGATTTCATTATGCTGTGTTTTAATGTTATTAACTTCTGCTTAAACATACAAATATAAAGAATAATCCGTATTTTTGCAAGCATGAGCTTCGAGGAATTCATATTGGCTCACGAGGGGGACGATTTGGGCGCCCTGGCTTTGGCCCGGGGCCGATATGCCACCTCCGTTCCGGACTTTGACCTGGCTCTCAATACCTTGGAGGCCAGGCGTAAGCTGCGTGACAAGGTTCCCGAGTGGTACGCCGTTCCGGCCCTGGTGTATCCCCTCCGCCTTTCTGCAGAGCAGTGCTCTTCCACTTCCACCGCCCTGTACAAGGCGTGTGTAGCCTTGACGGCCACCGATGACACAAAATCGGGCCAAAACAAAATGGGCCCCAATCGTGCTATTGCCGACCTGACCGGCGGGCTGGGGGTGGACAGTTGGGCGTTCTCGAAGCGGTTCGGTCAGGTGCTGTACAACGAGATGAGGCCGGAGCTGGCCAAGGCGGCGGAACATAATTTCCGGCTGCTGGGCGCTGCCAACATCGTGGTGCGAAATGCGGCCCTGGGCCCGTTGTCGGGTGCCTTGTCGCGCACGGGCCCATCCGGGCAGCTGTCCGTCCGGGAGATATTGGGAGATTTCCGGCCGGACATGATTTATTTGGACCCGGCCCGGCGGGCGGAGGACGGCCGCAAGGTATTCCGCCTGGAAGACTGCCGGCCGGACGTGCTCACGCTCTTGCCGGAGCTGCTGGACGCCTGCCCCCGACTGCTGCTGAAGCTGAGTCCCATGGCCGATATCTCCCTGGTATGCAGTCAGCTGGGCTGCGTGAGGGAGGTGCATGTGGTGGCCGCCGGAGGGGAGTGCAAAGAACTGCTGCTCCTCTTGGAGAAGGGCCATGAGGGGGCGTACAGGCTGTTTGTGGTGGAGGACGGGGCGGTGCAGGAGATACCCGGTCAGGCCGGGGATGATGCAAGTGTTGCGAATGACGGTCTATCCGGCTCAGAGCGGCCCTCTGCGCGTTTCCTCTTCGAGCCGGGGAAGGCGCTTCTCAAGGCCGGGGCCTTCGACTGGCCCTGCCGCTTCGGCCTTCGCAAACTGGGCCGGCACACGCATCTTTATATCGGCCCGGAGCCCGTGGAGGAGCTGGCGCCCTTCGGCAAATGGTTCCGGGTAGTGGAAATCCTCCCTTTGAACAAACGCAGCCTCAAGGAACTGGCCTCCCGATATCCCCAGGCCGATGTCACCGCCCGCAACATCCCCCTTACGTCCGAAGAACTCCGCGCCCGCCTCCGCGTCCGTCCCGGCAGCGGCATCCACATCTTCGGCCTGCATGAAGACGCCTGCGCCGCCGCCGTCCTGTACGTCTGTGCCCGGCAGGCTTGGTAATCAACTCATTGATTGTCATAGAATTGTAGTACATTCCTCGTTCAAAAATTGAACGAGGAATAGTGTGTAAATATATGAGGGACAACGTGTTAGTTACCGCCCCTTGCCGGCGTTCAGGAGTGGATACTCGCGGCACCAGGCGGTGAGGGGGCAGTCTGAACACTTGGGACTGCGGGCGGTGCAGATGTAGCGGCCGTGAAGGATGAGCCAGTGGTGGGCGATGGCACGCTGCGCCTCGGGTATGTGCCGTTCCAGGTCCAGCTCCACGGCACGGGGGGTGGAGCCGTCGGAGAGGCCCAGGCGGTGCGAGACGCGGAACACATGGGTGTCCACGGCAATCACCGGCCGGTCGTACACGATGGAGGCAATCACGTTGGCGGTCTTGCGCCCCACGCCCGGCAGCCGCATCAGGGCGTCGATGTCGGAGGGTACGGTACCGCCATAATCGGAGAGGAGCATCTGCGCCATGGCAATCAGGTGGCGGGCCTT
>CADBHY010000105.1:5780-11748 GCA_902794615.1 uncultured Bacteroidia bacterium | reverse complement strand
ATTCTTTATGTTTCTTTTTGGTAAATTTTCCTCAAAAATTTTCACCCATAGGAACCCCTATGGCCAAAAATTTTCAAGAAAAATTTCCACAAAAATAAAGTATAAATAAAAATATCAATCATTTCAAAACAGACTCTTACATTCTTTCAATCATTTTCTCTATCAGACGGGTCATCTTTCCGGCTGCTGCGTTGGCAGCCACCACCACGTCGTTCCCATCGTTCTGGAAGTCTTCCGCGTAATTGTCATGGGCCTCGTTGGTAATTACGGAGATGCCGAATACCGGCACCCCGGCATGGCGGGCCACAATCACCTCGGGAATGGTGCTCATACCCACGGCGTCTCCACCGATGATGCGGAAGTACTTGTATTCGGCCGGCGTCTCATAGCTGGGGCCGGTTCCGCCCACATAGACGCCCTCCTTCAGCTCAATGCCCAGTTCCTGCCCCAGCTCCTTCGCCAGGCGTATCAGCGCCGGGTCGTAGGGACGGGTCATGTCCGGGAAACGGGGCCCGAGTTCATCGATATTGGGGCCGATGAGGGGATTGGGCAGCAGATTGATATGGTCCTTGATAATCATGAGGTCTCCGACGTGGAGGTGGAAGCCTATTCCGCCTGCGGCGTTGGAGACAATCAGCGTCTTAATGCCCATGGTCAGCATCACCCGGATGGGAAGGACCACCTGGTCCATTCCGTAGCCTTCGTAGTAATGGATGCGTCCCTGCATGGCCAGCACCTGCTTGCCGCCCAGCTGCCCGGCAATGAACACGCCCTTGTGGCCCAGGGCGGTGGAGACGGGAAAACCCGGGAGTTCCCGGTAGGGGACGGTGACGGGGTTTTGGATAGAATCGGCCAGGCTGCCCAGGCCGCTGCCCAGCACAATGCCCACCTGGGGCTTCAGCCCTTCCAGGCGGAGGCTCAGGGAGTCAGCAGCCCCTTGGATACTGATAAATTTGGAATTCATGGCGGTTTAAGTTAGCGGATTTGGCTCAGCACCTTGCGAGCCTCGGTGAGGATTTCCTCTTCTCCGGGAACCCGGCGCGAGCGCATCACCCACTTGCCGGCCACCATCACGTCCGTAATGACGTCGGAATGGGCGGCATAAACCAGATTGGCCTCCACGGGGGCGGGGGAGAGGAAATAGGAATTGTCGATGTCCACAAGGGAGAGGTCGGCCAGGGCGCCTTCGCGGATTTCTCCGCTGTCCAGGTCCAGGGCGCGGGCCCCGTTCACGGTGGCGCAGGCAAAGAGCTGGTCCAGCGGCATTTGCCGGGGGTCTTCCCGCCAGGCTTTCTGGAGCATGGCCGAGTTTTTCATGTGCTCCAGGATATCCATGTTGTTGGAAGAGGCCGCTCCGTCGGTTCCTATGCACACGTTGGCGCCGGCATCCCGGAGCTCGTTGTAGCGGAAGCGGTAGCCGGAGGAGAGCTTGAGGTTGGAGTTGATGCAGTGTACGCAGTTCACCCGGTGCTCTCCCAGGATGCGGATGTCCGTGGGATTCAGATACAAGCTGTGGGCGGCAATCACGTCCGGTCCCCAGATGCCCAGGGAATTGAAGTACTCGGTAGGTGTGAGCCCGTGGTGGGCTTTGAGGCAGTCGTCGTACTCCATCTTGGTTTCGGCCAGGTGGAGGTGAATCTTGAGCCCGCGCTCGCGGGCGAAGCGGGCGGCCCAGAGGATGTTCTCCTCCGACACCGTATAGAGCGAGTGGATGGAGATGGCAAAGCGGAAGTCTCCCTCCCAGTCCAGCGTACGGCGGTACAGGCGCTCGCAGGCCTCCCGCTGGCGCATCATCAGCTCATGGTTGTAGGAGTCCAGGAAGATGAAGGAAATCACCGGTCTCAGGCCCATCTCCATGGCGGCCCGGCAGGCGTGGGGACAGTGCCAGTACTGGTCGTTGAACGTGGTGGTGCCGCTTTTTATCATCTCCAGGCAGGCCAGTTTGGTTCCCCAGTAAATGAAATCCCGGTCCAGTTTGGCTTCAATCTTCCAGATATGGTTGAGCCAGTCATAGAGGATGAGGTCTTCGTGGATGCCGCGGAGCATAATCATGGCCGCGTGGGTATGCATGTTCACGAAGCCCGGAATGACGGCCTTCCCGCTGCAGTCCACCTTTTCAGCATCGGGGACGTCGATGGGCGTGGGGCTGATGCGGGCAATGCGGCCGCCGTCTATGAGGATGTGTGCGGGGCTGCCTTTGTGAAGGATGTTCTGTAGCAGAATCATAGGTTCATGTTTGAAAAAACCGGCGCAGTGGTGTGCCGGTTTGTGGTTAAAACTCTTCGGAGTTTTCCTCCCTGGGGGTGTATTGGCGGATGGGCTCGTCGTGCAGGAGATCATGCGTGATGTAGCGCACGGCTTCCTGCAGCCCTTCCTGGAACTTCTCGAAGTCTTCCTTGTAGAGGAAAATCTTGTGTTTGTCGTAGGTAAAGGAACCGTCTCTTTCCTGACGGCGCTTGCTTTCGGTGATGGTAAGGTAATAGTCGTTGTTACCTTTGGTGGATTTTACATCGAAAAAGTAAGTACGTTTTCCGGCGCGTACGGGTTTGGAATACACGTCATCGGAGTTGCGCTCCTGACCATGAGGCCTTTCATAATCTTCACTGTACATACACTAGTCCGTTTTTTAGTTTATGAACACAAATATAGACAATATATTTGAAAAAAACACTAACTTTGCACAAATAAATTTGTTCTTTACATCGTATGCTCAACAGGCGCATATTACGCGTGAAAGCTTTCAAGGTTCTCTATGCCTATGCAGAGAACCCCAGTCTCACCCTGAAAGAGGCCCTTTCCGGCCTGGACGCTTCTTGTGAAGCCACGCGGGATTTGTATCTTTACATGATGGCCGCCATTCCCGCCATCACCGGGGAAGCCGCCCGCCGCATCGAGGCCGCCCGCACCAAGTTCAACCCCACCGAGGAAGAGCTTCACCCCCGCATGAAGTTTGCGGAGAACCGCATATCGGCCCTCCTGAATGAAGACCCGGATTTCAATAAGCTGACGGAGAAGAAGAAAATCTCCTGGGCCGGCAACGACGCCCTCCTGTACTCCCTTGTCCAAACCCTCAAGACACGCCCCTATTTCCGGGAATACCTGGAAGCGGAAAGCTCTTCCCTGAAGGAAGACGCCCGCCTGTGGCAGCATGTCTTCGAGGAGGAGTTCGAAGACAACGGGAAGCTCCTTTCCATCCTGGAAGACCATTCCATCTTCTGGGCCGATGAACTTCCCTACGTGCTGGGCACCTGCATCCGCTCGCTGGAGCAGCTGGGCCGCAGCGGCCGCTGGAACCTTCCTCCGCTGTACCAGAGCGACATCCTGGCCGCGCAGGGAAAAGCCGCGGAAAGCGACCGGGACTTCGTGCACAGGCTGGTCACCGTCGCCTTCGGCAAATACCAGGAATACAGCGCCCTGGTGGCCTCTTCCGTCTCCCAGTGGGACCGGGAACGCCTTTACACCACGGACAACGTGCTCATTGCGCTGGGGCTCGCGGAGGCGGAAACCTTCCCCGAGATACCCACCAAGGTGAGCATCAACGAGTACGTGGAAATTTCCAAATACTATTCCACCCCCAAGAGCCGGGGTTTCGTGAACGGTCTGCTGGACCGTCTCACCAAAGAAAAAGGATTATTGTAAAACCTTATGAATATGCTTATCAATACTTTTCTTCTCCAGGCGGCCGCCCCGCAGCAGGGCAACGGCGGTCTGATGACCATCCTGATGTTCGGCGCCATCATCGTGGTGATGTACCTGTTCATGATTCGTCCCCAGAGAAAGCAGCAGAAAGAGCTCAACGAGTTCCGCAACAGCCTCAAGAAGGGTGACAAAGTGGTCACCGTAGGCGGTATCTACGGAGAAATCGTTGAGGTGAACGAGAAGACCGTCCTCATCAAGGTGGACGGGGACGTCAAGCTCCGCGTTGACAAGCAGGGGCTGGTGAAGGATTATTCCGAGTCGGCCCAGAAGTAAGAGATGGGCCTTCTGGAGCGCCTCAAGCTGCTGTCCGCCGCCAGAAACAGGGAGTGGATTCTTTTCCTGGTGTCCCTGGGCCTGGCTGCCGTAGTGTGGCTTCTGCTGGCGTTGACACAGCCCTATGCCGGTACGGTGAGCGTGCCGGTGGTGGCCCAGTGCAATATAGAAGGATACGGCACGGAGTCTTCCAACACCGTGTTGGTGAGCGCCCGCTGCCGCACGGACGGCTATCGTCTGCTGCGGGAACAGAGCCGCCGGGAGCGCCGCGTGATCAAGGTGAAATTCGACCGCTCCGACATGCGCCGCACCGGCCCCGGAGAGTTCAGTGTCATCGGCGGCGCCAAGAACTCCTATGTCACCCAGTTCTTCGGGGAGGATACCCAGGTGGAGGCTTTCATTACGGATACTCTCCGTTTCGTCTTCCCCCGGGAAAACCACAAGAAAGTGCCCGTAGAGGTGCCTCTGAGCGTGAGTTGCCGCTCGCAGTACATGCAGAGCGGCGCCTTCCGCACCATGCCGGACTCCATTACGGTATATGGCAGCCAGGAAAGGCTGGACGCCGTGGAGCGCGTCACCTGCGGACGCCTGGTCCTGACCGACGTCCACGATTCCCGTCACGGCGTACTTAAGCTGAATGCCATCAAAGGCGTGCGTTTTTCGGCCGATGAAGTGAGCTACCAGCTGCCGGTTTCCCGTTATGTGGAGCTGCGCACTACCGTTCCGGTGGATGTGTCGGACGTTCCGCCGGGGAAAGCCCTTCAGGTATATCCCCCGCAGGCGGAGGTGGTGCTTCGCTGCGCGTTCCCGCTGGCCAAGGACCCGCTCTCTTCCTTCAAGCTGTACATCGACTGGGACGACTTCAGCTCTTCGCTCACAGGCCGCTGCACGCCCCGTGTGCGCCGTCTTCCGGCCGGTGTGCTGGACTACCGCGTAGAGCCGGAGGTGTTCGACTGCATTGAGGTGAGGGGATGAAAACCGTCATTGTCACCGGTGGGATAGGAAGCGGCAAATCGGCCGTCTGCGCCCTTCTGAAAAAGCGGGGTGTGCCCGTGTACGACTGCGATGCCAAGGCCAAGGAGCTTTACGGGCGCCGTCCTTCGCTTGTCTCCCGTTTGGAAAAGGCCCTGGGCGCTCCGCTGCGGGGTACCGACGGAAAGCTTGACAAAGCCCGCCTGGCCGCCCTCATCTTCTCCGACCCCCGCGCCCGCGAAACGGTAGAAGGCATGGTCTATCCCATCCTGCTGCAGGATATCCGCCGCTGGCAGAAACGCCAGAGTGCAGCCTGGGGAGCCCTGGAATCGGCCGTCATCCTGTCCAAGCCCGTCTTTGACGGCGTGGCCGACGGCGTGGTGCTGGTGGAGGCCCCTCAGGAACTTCGGATAGCGCGGGTGATGCAAAGGGACGGCCTTGGGCGGGAGGCGGTTGTCGGCCGCATCCGCTCGCAGGAGATTCCGCGCGAAAAGGCGGATGTCCTGCTTGCCAACGACGGCACCCCGCAGGCGCTTTCGGAGGCGGTAGAACGTGTATTTTTTGATAAAAACAGCTATATTAGCAAATTAATTTCGGAAGTATGAAAACAGATTTAGCCAAAACTCTTTCCATCCGTGGACAGCACGGACTTTTCAACTATATCGCCCAGTCCCGCACCGGCGCCATCGTGGAAGCCTTTGAGGACAAGAAGCGCTATAATTTCAGCGCCAATGCCGGCATCACCACCTTGGAGGACATATCCATCTACACCGCCGAGGGTGAGGTGAAGCTCAAGGAAGTCTTCGCCAAGATGCACGAGGTGCTGGGAGAAAAGGACGCCCCCGGCGCCAAGGCCGATCCCAAGGAGCTCAAGGCCCTCTTCGAGAAGGCCCTGCCCAGCTACGACAAGGACCGCTTCTACCTGTCCCACATGAAGAAGGTGACCGAGTGGTACAACGCCCTCAAGAACTACGCATCCTTGGAATTCCTCACCGACGAGGAACGCGAGGCCCAGCAGAATGCC
>CADBHY010000105.1:0-5750 GCA_902794615.1 uncultured Bacteroidia bacterium | reverse complement strand
AGATCATAACCCTGGGCTGCTCCAAGAACACCGTCGATACCGAGCATCTCCTGTACCAGGTGCAAGACCGTTACGAGCTTGTGCCGGAAGGGGAGGACGGTCCGGTGGATGTGCTCCTTGTCAACACCTGCGGCTTTATCGGCGATGCCAAGGAGGAGTCCGTGAACACCATCCTGGAGGCCGCCAAACGCAAGACCGAAGGGCAGGTGGGACGCCTGCTGGTGTTCGGCTGCCTGTCCCAGCGCTATCCGCAGGAACTTCCCGGGCTTATCCCGGAGGTGGACGGCTGGTTTGGCGCACGGGAACTGGACCCCCTTGTCCGGGCCCTGGGCTGCGAACCCAAGCCCGAGGAAGGCCGATACCTGACAGGCCCGGCCAAGCCTTACGCCTATCTCAAGATTTCCGAAGGCTGCGACCGCCGCTGCTCCTACTGCGCCATTCCCTTCATCCGGGGCGCCCACAGGTCCGTCCCCATGGAAAAGCTGGTCCGCGAAGCCCGCTCGCTCTCCGAAAAGGGCGTCAAGGAACTGATAATCATTGCCCAGGACACCACCTACTACGGCCTGGACCTCTACGGGGAGCGCTGCCTGGCCCGCTTGCTGCAGCGCCTGTCGGAGGTGGAGGGCATAGAATGGCTCCGCATCCACTACTCCTATCCCGCCTCCTTCCCGGAGGATGTCCTGGACCAGATGGCCTCCAATCCCAAGGTATGCCGCTACATGGACATTCCGCTGCAGCATGTGGCCGATGAAGTCCTTCAGAAGATGCACCGCGGGGTGGACGGCGCCTGGACGCGGGAACTCATCCGCCGCATGCGGGAGAAAGTGCCCGGCGTAGCCCTCCGCACCACCCTCATCGTGGGGCATCCCGGAGAGACCGAGGCCCATTTCCGCGAGCTGGTGGACTTTGTCAGGGAAGCCCGCTTCCAGCGGATGGGCGCTTTTACTTACTCAGAAGAGGAGGGAACCTACGGCGCGCAGCATTTCAGGGACAGCATCCGTCCCTCTACAAAGCAAAAGCGCCTGCAAGAGCTCATGGAAGTGCAGCGTGGCATATCTCTTGCATATAATCAATCTCGTTTGGGTACCGTGGAACGTGTGCTGGTAGATGGTTTTTCCGACGATATGCTCATTTGCAGGAGCGAGTTCGAAAGCCCCGAGGTGGATGGCGAAATCCTGGTTCCCCTTCAGGCCCTGATTCGTGACGGCAGAAGCCCTCAATCCTTTGTGGGAGAGTTTCTTACCGTCCGCATTACAGGGGCCGACGAGTACGATCTTCAAGCAGAAGCGATATGAAACACAGACTTACTTGGATTCTTGCCGCGGCACTGATGGCCGCAGCCTGTTCTCCCCGGGTATATCCCCTTCAGATGGTGGTCCGCCAGCCTTCCACCTCCGGCCTTACGCTGGTGGGGAAAAACGCCGCCATCGTGTACATGGACGGGGCCAACACCACAGACTCCCTCTTTGACCGCCATGTGGCATCGGCCCTGGCCCGCAGCCTGGAAGACAGCTATTATGACGGGGCCGAAGTCATCCCCCTCAGCCATATCGCTTCGCCCGACAGCGTGGGGGTGGACCTGATGCACACCCTGGTGATGGAAACCGGCGGAGACCTGGTCTTCCTCCTGTCTTCCTCGCTGGGCAGCCCTTCCATCGGCACCAACAAGGCCGTGAGCCACGCCGCGTCGCCGGATTCGGCCTACGTTGCCCAGGCCGAAGTTCCCGTGCAGAGCAACCTCTTCGTGTATGACAGCATGGGAAAGGACGAGGTGCTCAAATACAAGGGAAATGCGGTGCTGCGCTCGCAGGTGTACAACAACGGCATCGTGACGGACGACGGTCTGCGCACGCTGGCCCTCCACGCGCTCTCTCCCGAGGCTGAGGTGGTGGGAGAGCGTATCGCCCGCCGCTTCCTCTCGCATTGGAAAACAGACGATTTCCCCTTCTACTACTTTGACGACTACAGCTCCGAGGCCTGGTTTACGCCGCTCCAGCACGTGGCCGACGGAAAGTTCTCCGCCGCCGTGGACGGCTACTCCCTCCTGGTCAAGGACGGAAGCAATCTCAAGCGCTCTTGCGCCTGCTTCAACCTGGCCCAGGTGTTCTACCTTCTGGGAGACTACAAGCTCAGTTCCCGCTGGTTGGACGAGGCCGAGAAACTGGAAAACGTTTCACAGGCTCCGTTCCTGAGAAAAAGGCTGGCTTCCCATTTGGAAAAGTAAGGGGATTTGAGTAATTTTGCAGGATAGAAATTATATTAATCTCAAGTACATTTTATGGCAAACATCGATCTCAAAAAGTACGGCATCAAGGGTGTGAAGGAAATTCTTTACAACCCCACGTACGAGGTTCTTTACAATGAAGAGACCAAACCCGGTCTCGAGGGTTTTGACAAGGGTCAGGTAACGGAACTGGGCGCCATCAACGTGATGACGGGCGTTTATACCGGCCGTTCCCCCAAAGACAAGTACATCGTGTACGACAACACCACCAAGGAAGGCAAGAAGGGTGAAATCTGGTGGACCACCGAGGAATATCCCAACGACAACCACAAGATGTCCGTGGCCACCTGGAAGGCTGTCAAGAAACTGGCCCAGCAACAGCTCAGCGGCAAGCGCCTGTTTGTGGTGGACGGTTTCTGCGGCACCCATGCCGATACCCGCATGAAGGTTCGCTTCATCATGGAGGTTGCATGGCAGGCCCACTTTGTGACCAACATGTTCATCCGTCCCAAGAACCAGAAGGAATTTGACCAGGAGCCCGATTTCGTGGTGTACTGCGCAGCCAAGGCCAAGGTGGAGAACTACAAGGAACTGGGCCTGCGCTCCGAAACCTGCGTCGCCTTCAACGTGACCTCCAAGGAGCAGGTTATCCTGAACACCTGGTACGGCGGTGAGATGAAGAAGGGTATGTTCTCCATGATGAACTACTACCTCCCCCTGAAGGGCATCGCCGCCATGCACTGCTCTGCCAACACGGACATGAACGGAGAAAACACCGCCATCTTCTTCGGCCTCTCCGGCACCGGAAAAACCACCCTTTCCACAGACCCGAAGCGCCTGCTTATCGGTGACGACGAGCACGGCTGGGACAACAAGGGCGTGTTCAACTTCGAAGGCGGCTGCTATGCCAAGGTTATCAAGCTGGACAAGGAGTCCGAGCCCGATATCTACAACGCCATCCGCCGGGACGCCCTCCTGGAGAACGTGACCGTGGACAAAAACGGCAAGATTGACTTCAACGACAAGTCCGTCACCGAGAACACCCGCGTGAGCTATCCTATCTACCACATCGAGAAGATTGTGCGTCCGGAGAGCCAAGGACCGGCAGCCAAGCAGGTGATTTTCCTGAGCGCCGACGCCTTCGGCGTGCTGCCTCCGGTTTCCATCCTCACCCCCGAGCAGACGAAGTACTACTTCCTGAGCGGCTTCACCGCCAAGCTCGCCGGTACGGAGCGCGGTATCACCGAGCCCACTCCCACCTTCAGCGCCTGCTTCGGCCAGGCTTTCCTGGAGCTGCATCCCACCAAGTATGCAGAGGAGCTGGTGAAGAAGATGAAAAAGAGCGGCGCCAAGGCCTATCTGGTGAACACCGGTTGGAACGGTACCGGCAAGCGTATCTCCATCCGTGACACCCGCGGCATCATCGACGCCATCCTGAACGGTGCCATCGACAAGGCTCCCACCAAGGTGATTCCTTACTTCAACTTCACCGTTCCCACCAAGCTGGAAGGTGTAGACACCGGCATCCTGGATCCTCGCGACACCTACAAGAACGCCTCCGAGTGGGAAGAGAAGGCCAAAGACCTCGCCGGCCGCTTCATCAAGAACTTCCACAAGTACGAGAGCAACCGTGCCGGTAAGGCCCTGGTGAAAGCCGGTCCCAAGCTGTAATCGGCCGTACCATAGATAGAAAAAGAGACATCCGACGAGATGTCTCTTTTTTTTTATTCGGCCGATATGACCAGCCCGTCGTAGGCGGGTTGTACGCCCGGGGGAAGCTGACGGCAAAACTCCTCATGCCTGGGGAAAGCATGGCTCAGGTGGGTGAGCCAGGTATGGCGTGCCCCAATCTTGCCGGCCAGTTCCAAGGCCTCGTCCAATGAAAAATGCGAATGGTGCGGGTGGTAGCTCACTGTGTTCAGCGTCACGTGTTCCAGGCCCCGGAGCTTGGAAAGTTCGCTCTCCGGCAGTTTGCTCATGTCCGTGATGTAGGCAATTTTTCCGAAACGGAAGCCCAGCACCGGCATCTGGCCGTGCAGGCCCCGGATGGGGATGATGTTGGGATGCTCATGGGAGGCCTCCTGAACGGCGTTGTCGGAGGGCTTGAGGCTGCCGTCGGGCTGGCGGTAGAAATAGCCGATGTCGTGCACCCACTCCAGTTCTCCCTTGCCGTGGAGGGCTTCCACGTGGAAGGGACGCTCGTCTATCAAGTGGATGTGCCACTCGGGGGCGCCGGGGTACTTGTGCTCTGCAAAGGCGTACGAATACTCCACGCGGAGCGTCTGCAGCACGCGCTCCTCGCAGAAAATCTCGGCGGCCTGGCGGTCTATGTAGTTGAAGGAACGGACGTCGTCCAGGCCGCCCGTATGGTCTTTGTGGTTGTGCGTGAGGAGAATGGCGTCCAGATGCCGCACGTCGTGGGCCAGCATCTGGCTGCGGAAATCCGGTCCGGCGTCCACCAGGATGGTCATACCCTCGTATTCCACTAAGGCCGACGAGCGGTAGCGCTTGTCCTTGCTGTCGGCCGATTTGCATACTTCGCACTGGCAGCCGATGATGGGGACGCCCTGCGAGGTTCCGGTACCCAGAAAGGTGAGTTTGGTCATAGCGTAATTTCCTCCAATTGGTTCACCGAGGCGGGGTCGAAGGGTTTTTCCACCCGGATGTAATTGCCTGTGTAGCCGCCCATGAGGCCGCCCTTGACGGACGATTCCCACAGCACCGTTTCCTTGATTCCCTGATGGGCCGATACAAAGTCTCGGTGCAGCTCCGCGCAGAGGGCCTCCAGCCGGGCCACCCGCTCGGTCTTGACGCTGTCCTGCACCTGGTCTTTCCACTCGGCTGCCCGCGTTCCGGGCCGCCGGGAATAGGGGAAAACGTGGATGAAGGCCGGGCGGATGCGCTCTTTCAGGAAATTATACGTCTCCATGAACAACTCTTCCGTCTCTCCGGGAAGGCCCACGATCACGTCGATGCCGAAGAACACCTTGGGCTGTCCGGGCCGCTCCAGCGCCTGCCGGATATAGTCGATACGGGAGGCAAAAAGGGCGGTGTCATAGCGTCGGCCAACCCGCCTCAGGAGGGTGTCGCTGCCGCTCTGGAGCGGAATGTGGAAGTGCCGCTGGAACTTGGTGCCGGAGGCAATCCAGTCCACGATTTCCGGGGTAATCAGGTTGGGCTCGATAGAGGAAATCCGGTAGCGCTCAATTCCTTTTATCTCGTTCAGGGCCTTCAGCAGGTCCAGGAAAGATTCGCCGGTGGTGCGGCCGAAGTCTCCGGTGTTCACGCCCGTAAGCACCACTTCCTTCACTCCGTCCGCCGCAATGTGCTCCGCCATCTTCACTACTTCGCAGATGGCAAGGTTCCGGCTCCGGCCCCGCGCATACGGCACCGTGCAGTACGCGCAGAAATTGTCGCAGCCGTCCTGCACCTTCAGGAAGCTCCGCGTACGCTCTTCACCACTGCTATATGCCCCAAAGGTGGAAGAGGCGTTGTCTCCAGAATCTGTGGCCACCCTCGGCCGCAT
>CADBHY010000104.1 GCA_902794615.1 uncultured Bacteroidia bacterium | reverse complement strand
ATCCTGAAAGCTTAGTCACCCTCCGGCAGCGGTTTCTTGGGGTTCTTGGGAACGCCTAACTGAATGAGCTGCCGCGCGCTGGTGAGGATGGAATTCCCCGATTCGCCTATTTTCAGGGATACTTTGTCGTATTCCTCCAGGGCGGCGTGCAGCTTGTCTCCCATGGCGGCGTGCGCCTTGGAGAAGTCGTAAACGCGGTCCACCATGGTCTGGGCGGCCTTGATAATCTTTTCCTGGTTGCGGGCCTGGTCGTAATTGGTCCAGGCTATGCGAATCATCCTCAGGAAAGGCATGAGCGTCTCTTCCGTGGTGAGGAGCACCCCCTGCCGATAGGCCTCCTGGAAAATATTGGGCGCCAGCGTCTTGGCCAGCTGCAGGGAACTGTAATTGGGGATGAACATAATCACGTAGTCCAGCGTCTTGTAGCCGTCCCGGATATAGTCTTGGTAGCGCTTGCCGGAAAGGCTTTTCACCTGGGCCCGGATGGCCTGCAGGTTGCGCTGGGCGGCATCTTCCTTCGAGGCGGCGTCCTGGGCGGCGAACCAGTCCGAAAGGGCCTCCATGGAGGTTTTGGCGTCGATGATGAGCTCCGTCTTGTCCGGGTAGTGCAGGATGTAGTCCGGCCTCATCCGCTTGCCGCTGTCTTCGTTGTAAACGATGCTTCCCATGGCATCGCGCAGCGTCTGTTCCCGGTCAAAGTCCCGGCCTTCCTCCATGCCCTCGTTCACCAGCATGTTGTACAGGATGACTTCTCCCCAGGTGCCGGCCATCTTGTTCTGCCCCTTGAGGGCCTGGGCCAGGTTGTCGGCCTTGGAGCCGATGGCCGATGTCTGCTCCCGCAGGTTCTTGACGGCCTGTTCCATGGCGGTCTTGAGGGAGGCGTTGCCTTCCGTCTGGCTGCGTTTTTGGTTCTCGAAGCTCTCCTGCATGGCCTTGAGGTCTTTTCCCAGCGGTCCGGCCAGGTTCCTGAAGGTTTCCTCGACCTTTTGCTGCAGGGCCTCTTCCCGCTGTTTCAGAAGCTTTTCCGTCTCGGCCGAGAGCTGGCTGCGAACGGCCTCCAACTGCTGGGAGAAGGCCTCCTGCTGCATCTTCTGGAGTTTATCGGCATTCTCCAGGTCCCTCCGGGCGGCGATGAGCTGGTTTTCCAGGGCGTTGCAGGCCTTCACCTCATGGGCGTGCATGATGAGCCAGGTAATGACCACGGCCAGAATTACGGCCACGGCGGCTGCTATGATAATGAGTTCCACAGTGTTCATAGGCTTCTTACAATACTTTGGGCACAGATGTAGCCGGTGCTCCAGGCGGCTTGGAGGTTGAAGCCTCCGGTAATGGCGTCTATATCCAGCACCTCGCCTGCAAAATACAGGCCCGGATGCCGTTTGCATTCCAAACTTCCGGGGTTGACATTGGACAGGGCCACGCCCCCGGCGGTCACGAATTCTTCCCGGAAACGGCTCTTGCCGGAGAGGGGATAGGAACTGGCCGACAGGGTGGCCGTGAGGCGGTTCAGGCCCTTGGATCCCAGCTCTGCCCAGCGGATGTCTTCCCGGAGGCCGGCCTTCCGGAGCAGATGGGCCCACAGGCGGCCCTGAAGCAGGTGAGTGGTGGAAATCTGCTTCTGCGGATTCCGGGAGGCAAGCTGCGTCAGGCGCTCCCGAATCTGCGCCTCGGGGGTGTTGAGCCAGTTGACGGACAGGGTGCCCTTGTAGCCGTTTTCGGCCAGATGGCGGGCGGCGTAGGAGGAAAGCTTGAGGGTGGCAGGGCCGCTGAACCCCCAGTCCGTGATAAGGAGGGGACCGTTAGAACGGAAAGCCGTCCCGTTCAGGCCGATGCCGGCCTCCACCACCAGCCCCATGAGGGCGGTGAGGTCTTTGTCCGGCACGTTGAAGGTGAAAAGGGAGGGGACGGGCGGCACCAGTTCCAGATTCAGGCTTTCCAGGAAGGGGAGCCCTCCCCGGACGCCGCCGGTGGTGACCACCACCCGGTCGAAGGCTTCGCCGTTCACTTTCCAGGGAGATTCTTCGCTTCGCTCAGAATGACAGGGAGAGATGTCTCTCACAGGCGTGTTCAGGCGGATATCGGCCCCTTTGCAGGCCTTGAGGAGACAGCGGACTACGTCCATGGCGTCCTGGGAGACGGGGAACCAGCAGTGGTCTTCCTGGAGGGTGAGCGGAACGCCGCGGCCCTCGAACCAGGCGCAGGTATCTTCCTGCGAGAAGGTTTTCAGCGCCCTTTTCATGACGCGCTCTCCGCGGGGGTAAGCCTCCGAAAGCGAGCGGATTCCCTCGAAGGAATTGGTGAGGTTGCATCGGCCCCCTCCGGTAATGGCTACCTTGGCAAGGGCCTTGGGACCGGCCTCGAAGAGGGTGACAGACAGCCCCGGAGCCTGCTCCAGCAGGTTCGCAGTGCAGAAACATCCGGCGGCGCCGGCTCCTATGACGGCGATGCGGGGCATGTTCTCTTTACCAGGCCAGTTCCACTTTTGCGCCGTCGGGGCTGTTGGGGAAGCGGAGGAAGACGGTGCGGCTGTCCTGGTCCCATTCAAAGGGGCAGGGCTCTCCGTTCACGCTGGCGCTTGCAGGCCGGGCCGGGAGCAGGATGCGGGTAATGTTGTAGGTGTCCCGGGGGCCTTTGCAGAGGTAGGAAAAGCGGCGGGAAGAGCGTTTCACCTCATACTCCCGGCTGGCGGCCGCCAGGATGGCCGGGGCCTTGGGGGCTTTCTTGACGTTATAATACAGGCCCTGCGAGCCCGGCGCCACTTCCGTGGCATGGTACACGGGAAGGGCGGGGTCGTAGAGGTCTATCAGGCAGCCCTCCAGTTTCAGGGGGACGGCATGGGGATTCTCGTCCATCACGGCGGCTATATGGTAGGGCCCCCGTTCCTGCTGCAGGGTGCCGGTGCGGGGAAGCAGGGCCGACAGTTCCGCCACGCTTTCCGGACAGAAGTCCTCCGGATTTTCCCGCAGGATGGTCAGGCTGCCTTTTCCATAGGCATATTGCCCGGAAGGGGCTCCGGCAGGGACATTCATGAGCTCAAAGAGGTGGTCGGAGGGGGCGGCATACGCCTTGGGGGCCGTATTCCACCATTCCTGGACTTGCTGATACGGGTCGTCGTCTTTACCGCAGTAGATGAGCCGGCCCCCGCGACGGACCCAATCGGCCAGGAAAGCATGTGCCTGCGGGTCCAGGGGCTTCATGTTGGCATAGGTCATCAGCAGTACGCGGGTGCCTTCGAGGGCCTTTTTGCAGCCCAGGTTTTCCATGTGGACCATGCCCACGGGACAGCCCTCTTTGAGAAGGGGGAGGGCCAGGCCAAAAAAGCCTCTTAGGCTGGAGTCCCGCTGGAACATGAGGGAATTGGCCATGAGAACGGCCGCTTCCGAGGGCTTCTGCGGGGCCTTGGGCATGTTCTGGAGGGCGTTGGTCATGACCTGCATCATGGAGGCGTAGTCCTGGGGAATGCGGGACATCTCGGAAGAACCGGGGCTTAGCGGATACAGCTTTTCGTAGATGCGCTCCGGCCAGGGCATGATTTCATAGGCATCTACCTGCGGATACAGGAGCTGGGCCGTGAAGGTGGCCTGGTAGTTGCGGCGGAAGTCTTCCCAGTCGCGGGGACGGTCTTCAATGGGGTCCGTGAGGAACCACAGGCGGCGGCCGGTGGGGGCTGTCATGGAAGCCATGCAGCCGTATTCCAGGAAGGCGGTTTCGAACACCCGTTCCTTCTGCACGCCTTTGTAGTAGTTGAGTACGCGGGAAGTGCCGGTCCACACCTGGGCGATATAACCATCTACGCAGGGGAGGGAGGCCAGGGAGGCCTCCGGGCTCACAATCTGCCACTGGGTGTAGTTTATCAGGGAATGGGTGGGCACGTAACAGCGGATGTCACGGCCCAGGGAGCGGCCGTATTCCTTGGCATAGGTGAAGGCCTGGTCCAGCGCCCGGTAATAGAGGTGGTACTTGAGCTTGGCCGTAAGATAGGCCGCTTCGGCCGATTCTTCCCCGGGGCGCCATGGGGTGCCGTAAAAGGCCTCCCACTCCCGCTTGAAGGCGTCCGAATAGCCGGCGGCAGACCAGAATTCGGGCTCTTCCAGGAAGATATGGTCCACGCCGGCGTCAATCACGCGCTTGATATGTTTCTCCTTGAAATACTTCAGGTAGTTTTCCGTAGGGACAATGTAGGGGACCATCTTCCCGTGCCAGAGGGTGTCTCCCTTCTGGTTCACCTGGCCCTCGTCCAAGTGCCATCGGCCATCCCACTCACCGGTAAAATAGTCTTTGTAATTGCCCCAGGCTATCCCGGTCATGAAGTGCGTCTGATAGCCTCTTTCCCGCCAGGAGTCCAGCCTTTCCTCCAGGGGCACCTTGCCTTCTACGCCGTACACCATCACGGCATCGGCCCGGGTGTCTATCGTGGGCCTCCAGCCCTGGGAGGTCTGGAAGGTGGTTTTTACGCTTTCGGCCGACTGGCAGGCAGCCAGCAGAAGGGCGGTGGCAAGAAGGAGGGGAGCTTTCATCAGGCGGTGATTTTATAGGTTTTCAGTTCTTTCTCGCAGGCGCGGTGCCGGGGACAGACAGACTCAAGCAGGGCGTGGAACTGGGACCCGTGGTTGAGGTATTTCAGGTGGCAGAGCTCATGGAGCATCACATAGTCCCGCAGGTGGTCCGGCAGGGTGACCAACCTTAAGTTTAGGTTGATATTGCCTTTGGAAGAGCAACTGCCCCAGTTACTTACGTTGTTTTTTATGGTAACGCGGTTGTAGGTAAAGCCATGTTCGTCGGCCAGCTCCTTCAAGCGGGGAGGAAGTTCCTGCTTGGCCTGGGCTCGCAGGCGCTCCACTTCTTGGTTTACAGGGGCTTTGCGGGGTTTTCTCCGGAGGATGTAATACAGGCCCGTAAAGGGGTTGAAAAAGAGCTTACTCATGGTCATCATCCTCCGGCAGCACAATCTGTTTGTACTGGTTCTTGCGTTTGAGCCAGCGTTCCTTGGCGTACTGCTGCATGTCGGTGATGGTGTCGTTCTCGTCTATAATCTCCATTCCCAGAATGGTTTCCATGATGTCTTCCAAAGTGATGATTCCCTGAAAGCAGCCGTAGTCGTCTATGATGCAGGCAATCTGGTCCTTGGTCTTGAGGAGGCTTTCCCAGATGTCGGAGACGGAGGTTTCCTCATGGAAGGCGGCAATCTTGCGCTTGATATCCTTCAGGCGCATGTCAAACTTGTCTTCGGCCAGGTTCTCCAGGGCATCGTAGCGGAGGATGTAGCCGGTGATGAATTCCGGGGAGTCCGAATACACGGGGATGCGGGAATTGTGGGATAGGTCTTCCTGCTTGTAGAAGTTGCGCAAGGTCATCTGTTCCGAGGCGATGGCGGCCACCACGCGGGGCGTCATTACGTCGTAGGCCTTGATGTCGTCCAGTTTGATGATGTTCTGGATTACCTTGTTCTCGCTGCCATCCAGCACGCCTTCCTCCTCACCTATGTTGGCCATGGCGCTCACTTCCTCGCGGGAAATGCCGGTATCCGGGTCTTCGTGGGAGATGGTGTCGTGCAGTTTGTCCACCACCCAGACGACGGGGAAGAGCAGATACACCAGCAGCTGCATCACGTGGGACAGCCACAGGAGGTTTTTCCAATGGGATGTGCCGATGGATTTGGGAACAATCTCCGAGAATACCAGGATGAGGATGGTCATGGCGGCGCTCACAATGCCGAATACGTGGTCTCCGCTAAGCTGGGTGGCCTGATGGCCCACCGCGGCTGCGCCCAGGGTGTTGGCAATGGTGTTCAACGACAGGATGGCCGTGAGGGGACGGTCCGGGTCCTGTTTGAACTTCATGAACAGGGTGGCATTGCGGTCTCCTTCTTCCTCCTTCATGGAAATGAAGGAGATGGGCGTGGACATGAGCACGGATTCCAGCAGGGAGCACAGGAACGAGATGCCCATGGTGAGCAGGAGGTAAATGATAAGAAGGGTCATGGACTCTAATTAACTCTAGCCTGCAAATTTAACCATTTTTCTGCAATATTACTAATCTACCGCCGGAACTCCAGGAAGCGGGGCGTGGCCCGGAGCATAATCCAGCCCCAGTGCAATTC
>CADBHY010000103.1 GCA_902794615.1 uncultured Bacteroidia bacterium | reverse complement strand
TCGAAACGGGCAAGGTGCGCCTGGTGGACCCGGTGAAATACTACTTCCCGGACTTTCTCCCTTGGGAGGACCCCGAGACGCACGAAAAGGTGGACATCACCGTGCAGGACCTGATGACGCACGCCTCCGGCCTGGCCGCCTATCTGCCCGACGTTCCCGCCTATGTGGAGCAGTACGGCGTCAACAGCCCGGACTCCCTGATGATGTGGATTTCCACCCAGGCCAAGCGCAATTTCCGCCCGGGCACCCATCAGCTCTACAGCTGCCTGAACTTCATCACCCTGCAGAACATCCTCCAGAAGGTGACGGGAGAGCGCCTGTGCGACTATGCCCAGAAAAACGTGTTTGACGTGCTGGGGCTGAGGCACACCACCTACTTCCCGCTGTACGGAGAGCCGCAGAGCCATCCCGATGCCGATGCCCTCCGGGAGCTTTGCGCCCCCACCGAAGTGCTGGAAGACGGCCATGTCCTGAAGGCCGAGGTCCATGACCCCACCGCCCGCCTGGCCAATGCCGGAAATTCGGGCAATGCGGGCGTCTTTTCCAACGTGGAAGACCTGGCCGTGGTGGCCGCCGCCCTGCTTGGCGGCGGGCAGTACAACGGAAAGCGCATCCTCTCCCCCCTCACGGTGAAAAAGATGTTCACCGTGCCGGAAACCAACGCCTACGAGGTGGCCCGCGCCCTGGGCTGGGACACCTACTACACGGGGCCCTACACCAGCGGAGACATCTTCTGCCTGAGCGATGTGCGCGGCCACACCGGTTACACCGGCACCTCCCTGATTCTGGACCCTCAGACCAACACCGCCGTCATCGTCCTGGCCCACCGGGTGCATCCCAAGGACGAAGGCTCCACCTCGCGCCTGCGTTCCACCATCGCCTCCATCGTTGCCGGCTCCATTCTCCAATAGGATATATTCTGACAAAAAAGGTCACAAGCTCTTTCACTTGTGGCCTTTTTTTGGTATATTTGCAGAGATACGGATAACACTAAGAATATCAAATAATATGGACAAACTCCAGGAACTGACCCAGAAACTTTACGAACAGGGTCTGTCTAAAGGAAAGGAAGAGGGAGAAGCCCTTCTATCCCAGGCACATAAAGAGGCCGATGAATTAATCAAGAAGGCACAGGAAGAGGCGGCTGCCATCATTGAGAATGCCAAGAAGGAAGCGGCCGGCTACAAGACCAAGGTGGAAGGAGACGTGAAAATGGCCTCCATCCAGGCCCTGCAGGCCACCCGCGAGGGCATCGAAAACATGATTGTGGCCCAGGCCGTGGCTCCCGTGAAGGAGCAGCTGTCCGGCGCCGCCTTCCTCAAGGAAATCATCACCGCCGTTGCCAATAACTTTTCTTCCCAGCAGGCAACGGACCTGGCCCTCGTGCTCCCCGAAAAACTGCGCAGTGAGCTGGAACCCTTCGTGAAAAACGAACTGGCCCGGACGCTGGGAAAGGGCGTAGAGGCCCGTTTCAACGCAAAGCTGGAAGGCGGCTTCAAAATCGGCCCCAAGGACGGAAGCTATTTCATAGACCTTTCCGACGAGGCTTTCCAGGAGCTTATCGGGGAATACCTGCGTCCCGCCACCAAGAAAATCCTCTTCGGATAGGGCATGAGCAACTTCGAGTACATCATTGCCAGCCTCCCCTACCTTACCATGGACTACAGGTACGCGGAAGGGCAGGGATTCCAGACCGTGCTGGACGAAATCAGACGGGACCTCTCCGAAAAGGACAATGCGGCGCTGGATGTATTGCTGGACGGGTTCAACGCCAAAAAACTGGGGCCGGAGTTCTATGCCGCCGTCTTCAAGAGCAGTGAGAAGTTCCTGCGGGAGTATTTCCGCTTCGACCTCATGCTCCGAAACGCCAAGGTACGCTACCTCAACCGCGAACTGGGCCGCCCGGAAGAAACGGACATCGTGAACCCCTGGAATGAAGAGGAGGGAGAGGAAGCCCCCCTCTGGGAGTTCGAGGAGCAGAGGCCCATCCAGCTGGCCCTGGAAGGCGCCAGCCTGCTGGAAAGGGAGAAGGAGCTGGACAATATCTGCTGGGAGAAGGTCTCTTCCCTGGAAACCTTCCACTACTTCGACCTCACCGCCGTGCTGGCCTATGTGACCAAGCTTCATATTGTGGACCGCTGGCTGGCCCTGGACGAGGAAAAAGGCCGGGAGCTCTTCCACAAGCTGGTCCGGGAGGTAAAAAGCACTTTCTCAGGCGTCAATTATCAGGCTAACGAAGAAAAATAAGAATAAAATATGAAGACTAAAGGTATTGTAACCGGTATCGTCAGTAACCTGGTCACCGTGAAGGTGGACGGACCGGTTGCGGAGAATGAAATCTGCTACATAGACCTCCAAGGGGTCAAGATGATGGCAGAGGTCATCAAGGTTAACGGAGACAACGCCTCCGTCCAGGTGTTCGAGAGCACCCGCGGCCTCAAGGGAGGAGACACGGTGGAGTTCGAAGGCCGCATGCTGGAAATCCAGCTGGGTCCCGGCCTGCTGTCCAGCGTTTATGACGGCCTGCAGAACAACCTGGCCACCATGGAGAACGTCTTTCTCCAGAGAGGTGAATACACGGACCCGCTGGACCGGGAAAAGAAATGGGACTTCACTCCCCTTGCCAAGGCCGGAGACCGCGTAGTGGCGGCCGACTGGCTGGGAGAGGTAAAGGAAGGCTGGCTGCCCCACAAAATCATGGTGCCTTTCTCCTTCGAGGGAGAATACACCGTCAAATCCGTCAAGGAAGCCGGAGCCTACACCGTTGACACGGAGATTGCCGTGCTGGAGAACCAGCAGGGAGAGGAAGTGAAGGTGACCATGGTCCAGAAATGGCCCGTAAAGGTGGCTATCAAGGGCTACAAGGAAAAGCCCCGTCCCAACCGCATCATGGAAACGGGCGTACGCGTCATAGATACCCTCAATCCCATCGCGGAGGGCGGCACGGGCTTTATTCCCGGCCCCTTCGGCTGCGGAAAAACCGTGCTTCAGCACGCCATCGCCAAGCAGGGAGACGCCGACGTGATTGTGATGGCCGCCTGCGGTGAGCGTGCCAACGAAGTGGTGGAAATCTTCACCGAATTCCCGGAACTGATAGACCCCCACACCGGCCGTCACCTGATGGAGCGTACCACCATCATCTGCAACACCTCCAACATGCCGGTAGCCGCCCGTGAGGCCTCCGTTTACACCGCCATGACCATTTGCGAGTATTACCGCGCCATGGGCCTCAAGTGCCTCCTGCTGGCCGATTCCACCTCCCGCTGGGCCCAAGCCCTCCGTGAGATGAGTAACCGCATGGAGGAACTCCCGGGCGCCGACGCCTTCCCGGTGGACCTTTCCTCCATCATCTCCAACTTCTACTCCCGTGCGGGTATGGTGGTGCTGAACAACGGCCAGACGGGCGCCGTCACCTTCATCGGCACGGTATCCCCTGCCGGCGGTAACCTCAAGGAGCCCGTGACGGAATCTACCAAGAAGGCCGCCCGCTGCTTCTACGCCCTGGAGCAGAACCGGGCCGACCAGAAGCGCTACCCCGCCGTGGGCCCGCTGGATTCCTATTCCAAATACCTCGAATACCCGGAAATCATCGAATATCTGGACAAGACGGTGGAAAAAGGCTGGGTGAACAAAGTCCTCAAGGCCAAGAACATCATCCGCAAGGGAAAGGAATCGGCCGAACAAATCAACATCCTGGGAGACGACGGCGTGCCCATGAGCTACCACGTGAACTTCTGGAAGAGCGAACTGGTGGATTTCGTGATTCTGCAGCAGGACGCCTTCGACGCCATCGACGCCCTCTGCCCCATTGAGCGTCAGCGCTTCATGCTGGACATGGTGCTGAACATCTGCGACAAGGACTATGAGTTCGAAGACTTCGAGAAATGCCGTGAATTCTTCAAGAACCTCATCAATGAGCTCCGCCAGATGAACTACTCCGCCTATGAGAGCGAGCAGTTCTGGGCATACAACGAATCCGTCAAGAAAATGATTGCCTAAGCCTTATGAAAAAAGCATATCAGAAAATCTATACCAAACTGGAGGGCATCACCAAGGCCACGGTTTCGCTCCGGGCCCCCGGCGTGAGCAATGACGAGCTGGCCGTAGTGGCCGGCCGTCTGGCCCAGGTGGTCCGCATCAAGGGAGACATGGTCACCCTCCAAATCTTCTCCGGCACCGAAGGCATCCCCACCAACGCAGAGGTCACCTTCCTCGGAGAACCCCCTACCCTCAAGGTATCCGACCAGCTCTCGGGCCGATTCTTCGACGCCTACGGCCATCCCATCGACGGAGGCCCGGAGATTGAAGGCGAGGAGCGCCAGATCGGCGGTCCTTCCGTGAACCCGTACAAGCGCCGCCAGCCCTCGGAGCTCATTCCCACCGGCATCGCCGGCATCGACCTCAACAACACCCTGGTATCCGGCCAGAAGATTCCCTTCTTCGCCAACCCGGACCAGCCCTACAACCAGGTGATGGCCGACGTGGCCCTGCGTGCAGACGTGGACAAGATTATCCTGGGCGGCATGGGACTGAGCAACGACGACTATCTGTTCTTCCGCCACAGCTTTGAGGCCGCGGGCGCCCTGGACAAGATTATCTGCTTTATCAACACCACGGAGAACCCGCCCGTAGAGCGCCTCCTGGTGCCGGACATGGCCCTTACCGCCGCTGAGTACTTTGCCGTGGACAAGAACGAGAAGGTGCTGGTACTCCTCACGGACATGACCCTGTATGCCGACGCCCTCTCCATCGTGAGCAACCGTATGGACCAGATTCCTTCCAAGGACTCCATGCCGGGCTCCCTCTACAGCGACCTGGCCAAAATCTATGAGAAGGCCGTACAGCTGCCCACCGACGGCTCCATCACCATCATCGCCGTCACCACCCTGAACGACGGAGACATCACCCACGCCATCCCGGACAATACCGGCTACATCACCGAAGGTCAGCTCTTCCTCAGGGCCGATTCCGACACGGGCAAGGTGATTATCGACCCCTTCCGTTCCCTGTCCCGACTCAAGCAGCGCGTACAGGGCAAGAAGACACGCGAAGACCACTCCCAGGTGATGAACGCCTCCGTGCGCCTGTATGCCGATGCCCAGAATGCCAAGACCAAGCTGGAGAACGGTTTCGACCTCTCCGACTACGACCACCGCTGCCTGGACTACGCCAAGGACTACGCCCGCGAGCTGCTGGCCATCGACGTCAACATCTCCATCGAGCAGATGCTGGACACCGCCTGGAAGCTCTTCGGCAAATACTTCACCCCGGCAGAAACCGGTATCAAGCAGGCATTCATAGACAAATATTGGGTTAAATAATGGCCATTAAATTCCAATACAATAAAACTTCGCTGACGGAAATGGGCAAACAGCTCAAGATGCGTCAGGGGGCTCTTCCTACCTTGAAGAACAAGGAGAGCGCCCTGCGGCTGGAGGTGCGCAAGGCCAAGGCCGACAGCGAGCGTTTGATTGCAGACTTGGAAGAAGCCCTTCAGCGTTACGATTACCTGGCCTCCCTCTGGAACGAGTTCGAGCCCGGACTTATTGCCATCACGGACGTTGACCTCTTCACCCGGAAAGTGGCCGGCGTAAAGACGCCCGCCCTGGGAGAAATCCACTACGAGATAAAGCCGTTCAACGCTTTTGTGAAACCGGCCTGGTTCGCAGACGGCGTAAGGATACTCAAGGAGCTCAGCCGCCTGGGAATCGAATCCGAGGTATATCTGGAAAAAGCCCGCATCCTGGACTACAACCGCCGCAAGACCACCCAGAAGGTGAACCTGTACGAGAAAGTGCAGATTCCGGGGTACCAGGAAGCCATCCGCAAAATCAAACGCTATATGGAGGACGAGGAGAATCTGTCCAAAGCCTCTTCCAAGATTGTGAAAAAACGCCATGCAGAGGAGGAGGAGGCCTCAGAGAACGTATGATTACGCCCATGACCAAATACTCCTTCATCCTGCTGAAGGGAGAAGAAACCCGGCTCCTGGAGAAGCTCCAGGAAATCGGTCTTGTGGACGTCACGCGCAGTTCCAAGCCCGTGGACGACACCTCGCAGAAGCTCGCCGGTGAAGTGGAGCTGCTGAGCGGTCTTATTCAAG
>CADBHY010000102.1 GCA_902794615.1 uncultured Bacteroidia bacterium | reverse complement strand
CCGGCCCGGCGGAGGGCCTCGGACACCACGGGAACGATGTTCTGCTCATGCGCACGGGAGGCCAGTTCCGGCACCACGCCGCCAAAGTCCTTGTGTACCTGCTGGGAGGCAATCACGTTGGAAAGGAGCACACCGTCCCGCAGGACGGCGGCGGAGGTGTCGTCGCAAGAAGATTCTATACCCAGGATAATATCGGCCATATCGTGCTTGATAAATGCGTGCAAAGATACAAAATTATTGCCAAGAGTCTGTTTTGAAATGATTGATATTTTTATTTGTGGTTTATTTTTGTGGAAATTTTTCTTGAAAATTTTTGGCCATAGGGGTTCCTATGGGTGGAAATTTTTGAGGAAAATTTACCAAAAAGAAACATAAAGAATTTATTGAATTATTTCAAAACAAACTCTAAATTTGTAGGATTATGCGCCGCGCCGTAAAAATAGCCGCCTGGATTCTGGCCCTGCTCCTGGTTCTGCTGCTTGCAGGGCTGGTGGCCATCCAGTCCCCCAAGGTGCAGACGGCCATCGGCAAAAAGCTCATCGCCTCCATCCAGGAAGGCACGGACGCGGAAATTTCCCTGGGAAACATCTCCATCCGGCCCCTGGAGGCCATTCTCGTAGAAAACGTGCTGGTTCTGGACCGGGCGCCCCGCACCCCCGGCATGGACACCCTCCTGTATGTGGACAATCTCTCCGTCAAGTTCTCCCTGCGGGGCCTCCTGCGCGGGAAGGGAGCCTATGTAAGCCGCATGAGGCTGCACGGAGGCGGCTTCAACCTGGTGATGGAGCCCAGTTCCGCAAGGCCCGGCCAAACCGTCACCAACCTGGAACGCATCTTCCGGCTGGAGTCCGGGAGCGGGGGGGAATCGGCCTATGAGTGGGGGAACATTTTGAGCGCCAAACAGTTGGAAATAAAAAACGTGGGGTTCAAGATGGTGAACCTGCCGTGGATGGACAGCGCTGTGGAAGAAGGCGTCATAGACTGGAACAATCTTAAAACCGTGCTGGACGAAGGCCATTTTTACAACCTTCGGATAGCAGACAACCTGATTTGCGCCCAAAACGTCAAGCTGAGCCTGACGGAGACGGAAACCGGCTTCCACGGACGGGAAGTATCGGTCCGCAGCGTGCGGGTGGGAGAAGGCCTGGTGTACCTGGAAGACCTGCAGGTGGATGACGGCTTCAGTTTCGTGAACATGGCGCATTTTGCCATGGAAGGGCCGATAGACGACTACTCGTACTTTATAGACCGCATCGTTCTGGACGGCGATATCAGGGAAGGCTCCTGGCTGGACATGGCCGGAACCCTCTCCCACTTTGCCGGACTCCGGGATATCCGCTTCCGCGGCTTCCTGAAGGGGAAAATTAGGGGCACGGTAAACAACCTGAGCTTGGAGAACCTCCAGGTGGAGGACATGGACAACGAGCTGCGCATAGTCACCGGCGGCCGCATCCGGGACATTGCCGACGTGGAAAACAGCAGCTTCTCCATGGACATCCGCGAGGCCTCCTTCGACCTCGATGGGCTGGGACGATTCATCCAAGCCTGGTCTCCCGCAACCCGGCTGGACCTCTCCCGCTTCGCCCCCGGGGAACGCCTGAGTTTTGCGGGCCGGATGGAAGGCCCCCTGAACGGCCTGAACATAAACGGCGAACTCAGCTCCGGGATGGGAAATATCCTGGCCGATATCTATCTGAACCATGTCCTGGACCAGCGTCAGGACATGGCGCTGGGCGGAGAGCTGATTACCACCGACCTCCACCTGGGAAAGGTGCTGGGGGTGGACGCCCTGGGCCCCCTTTCCATGCGTACGCGCCTGGATGCCGTCTTCAGGGACCGCGGCGGCATGGACGTGAAAGTGGACACCCTGAACGTGAGCCGCCTGCAGGCCCTGGGATACGACTACTCCGGCATATCGGCCCGTTTCAGCTATCTGGGAGGGCATTTGGACGGACGCCTGGTATCGGCCGACCCCAACCTGCGCTTCCACTTTGACGGAGAAGCGGACCTGGGAGAGCAGGAGAAGCAGGCGCTGCGCCTGAACATGGACATGCAACATGCCGACCTGGCCGCCATCCACCTGGTTTCCCGGGAAAAGGCCGCCCTGAGCTTCCGCATAGAATCCGAGATGAAAAGGGAGCAGGACGACAAGCTGGACGGCGAGGCCTGGCTCAAAGACCTGAGCTTGACCAGTGCAGAGGGGGTACGGAAGCCCGGAGACCTCCGGCTCATCACCCGCCTCGAGGGCGACACGCACAAGATGGAGGCCGATTCCCCCTACCTCAGTGCCCGTTTCGAAGGCTCGGAATCCATCCTCCATTTCATCAAAGACATCAAGGAGCGAGTGGTATCCACCGAACTGCCCGCCCTGATGGGAGCGCATGTGGAGCAGCCCTCCCCCACCTCGCCCCGCTACAAGCTGGAACTGAACATCCTCCAAGCCCAGGACATCCTCACCTTCCTGAAGCCCGGCCTGTATGTGGAGAACAAGACATCGGCCCGCATCAGCATCGGCGAAGACGGGCAGCTGAACAGCAGCCTGAACTCCGGCCGGCTGGCCCTTTACAAACGCTATATCAAAGACCTCCGACTGGACCTGGACAACAAGGGAAGCGCCGTCACGGCCTCCCTCACAGGCGGCATCCTGGAGCTGGGCGACATGCAGCTGAAAGGAAACCGCCTGCATATCAAGGCCGATGACAACCACATAGACCTGGACTACTCTTTTGACAACCGGGACGACGGCGAGCGGAAAGGCAGCTTCAACGCCCGGATGGACCTCCTGCGGGAAGACAATGCCCTGGCGGTGCAGGGACGGGTGCTGCCGTCGGCCTTCATCATCAACGGAAGAAGATGGGATCTGAATTCCGGCGACATCCGCTACCGGAAAGGGAATGTGAGCGTGGAGCAGCTCAGCGTGCAGCACGGACGCCAGTCCATCCGCATTGACGGCGGCCTGAGCGCGGAACGCACGGATACCCTGCATGTGAACATGAACCAGTTTGACCTGGCCCTGCTGAACAATGTAACGGGAGGCGTCCCGAGGCTCTCCGGTTCCTCCACGGGCCATGCCACCCTCATCTCCCCCCTCAAGCCCACGCCGGGGCTCATCGCCGCCATCCGGGCCGACTCCACCTACATCTCCGGAAAGCCGGTGGGCGTGCTGGACATCAACAGCAGCTGGGACGCGGAAAGCGGCCGCTACCTGGCCTCCGTGAGCAACGCGCTGGACGGCCGGCGCACCCTGCAGGCCGATGCCTTCCTGAACCCCGCCACCGACGAAGTGGGCGTACGGGCCCTCCTGGACAAGACAGACCTCCAATATGCAGAGCCCTTCCTTGCGGGCCTGTTCTCCGAATTCAAGGGAGAGCTCAGCGGAGAAGCCAGCCTGGGCGGAAAATTCGGGGACCTGCGGGCAAGCAGCCGGGACCTCCGGATACAGAACGGCCGGATGGTGCTGGATTTCACCCAGGTGCCTTACCGCTTCAGCGGAAACCTGGACTTGGACAACAAGGGCCTGCATTTCAAGCCCCTCACGCTGGAAGACGGACAGAATGGCAGCGGACAGGCCCGGGGCAGCTTCCTTTTCAACGACTTCAAGAACTTCGGCGTGGACGTACACGTGGACTTTGACCGGATGCATGTGCTCAACACCGCCCCTTCCCCGGAAAGCAGTTTCTACGGAAACCTGTACGGCCGCGGAAAGGTGAACGTGACGGGAACCCTGAGCTCACAGCTGCTGCTGGATATCGAGGCCACCACCCAGTCCGGAGACATCCACATTCCCCTGGGAAGTGCCAGCTCGGAGAAATCAAGGGCCTTCCTGAGCTTCAAAGACCCTTCCACGCTCATGGAGCAGGACCCTTACACCCTGATGATAAGCCGCCCCAAAGAGCAGAAGCAGGAGATGGACCTGATTGTGCAGCTCCGGGTCCACGCCACCCCGCAGGTACAGGCCTACATCGACGTGGACAACGAGAGCTCGCTCACCGGAACCGGACAGGGCACCATTAATATCGAAAGCCGCGCCCGCCAGGGGACCTTCGCCCTGACCGGAGACTATACCCTCAGCTCCGGCAATTTCCACTTCTCGGCCATGAACCTGGTGAGCCGGGATTTCGAGATTCAGGACGGCAGCTCCGTCCGCTTCAACGGGGACGTGATGAACACGGACCTCAATGTAAACGGTCTGTACGTAACCAAGGCCAGCCTGTACAACCTGACGGCCGATGAAAGCGCCACCAGCCGCCGTACGGTAAACTGCGGCATCCACATCACGGGCAAGCTCCGGAACCCGGAGCTGGGCTTCTCCGTGAACATTCCGGACCTGAATCCCACCGTACAGGCACAGGTGGAGGCGGCCTTCAACACGGAGGACAAGATTCAGAAACAGTTCATCTACCTGCTGGTGGCCGGCAACTTCCTCCCCTCGGAAGAGTCCGGAATCAGCGTGGGCGGCGGCGACGTGCTGTTCTCCAACGTGTCCAGCATCATGTCCGGCCAGCTGAACAACATCTTCCAGAAACTGAACATTCCCCTTGACCTGGGCCTGAACTACAAGACCACCCAGGCCGGAGGAAACCTCTTTGACGTAGCCCTGAGCACCCAGCTGTTCAACAACCGCGTTATCGTGAACGGAACGGTGGGCAACCGCCAGATGCTCTCCGGGCTCACCACCAACGAAGTGGCGGGAGACATCAATATCGAAGTGAAACTGAACCGCAGCGGCTCCCTGCGCCTGAAGGGCTTCAGCCGGTCGGCCGACCAACTGTCGGCCTTCCTGGACAACAGCCAGCGCCACGGCGGCGGTTTCTCCTACCAGCTGGACTTCTATACTTTCAAAGACCTCTTCCGCGAGCTTTTCAGCTCTCCCGCGGCCCGCGAGCAACATGCCCGGGAAGCGGCCCTGAACCCCGTCAAAAACGTCGTACTGCAAATTGACAAAGAAGGAAATGCCCATCGTGAAGAATCCCGGTAAACTCTATCTGATTCCCACTCCCCTGGGAGAGGGAAACCCCGCGGGGGTGCTTCCGGCCTCGGTGCTGGAAGTGATTCCCGGCCTCCACTGTTTTGTGGTGGAGGAGCTCAGGACCGCCCGCCGCTTCCTCTCCGCCGCGGGCCTTAAGGGAAAAATTGACACCCTGGAGTTCCACGAGCTCAACGAGCACACCAGGCCGGCCGATGTGGAGGCCTATGCCCGCCTGTTCGAGGACGGCCGCTCCGTGGGACTGCTTTCCGAGGCAGGCCTTCCCGCCGTGGCCGACCCGGGCGCCCTGCTGGTGGCCCTGTGCCACCGCCGGGGCATCGAAGTGGTGCCCTTGGTGGGGCCTTCTTCCCTGATGCTGGCCCTCATGGCCTCCGGCCTCAACGGACAGTCTTTTGCCTTCGTGGGGTACATTCCCGCCAAGACGGAGGAACGGAGGGCTGCGCTCCGCGCATTAGAAAAGCGCTCGTCGGCCCAGCACCAGACGCAGATTCTCATTGAGACGCCCTACCGCAACGATTCCCTGCTGGCCGACATGCTGGGGGTCCTGAACGCTCATACGCGGCTGTGCATCGCCGCCGACCTCACCTGCCCGGACCAGTTTATCCGCACCCGCACCGTGGCCGAGTGGAAGGAAAAACCTGTCACCATCGGCAAGAGGCCTTGTGTATTTGTCCTGCTGAGCGAAGCGAAGAATCCATGAAAATAGCATTCACCACCCTGGGCTGCAAGCTCAATTACGCGGAAACCGCCACCTACGAGCGGGGCTTAATGGCCGCCGGCTGGGAGGTGGTTCCCTGGACCGCCCGGGCCGATGTGTACCTCATCAATACCTGCGCCGTTACGGAGACGGCCGAAAAGAAATCCCGTAACCTCATCCGCCGGGCCCACAAGACCGCTCCCGAGGCCCGGATTGTGGTCACCGGCTGTTACGCAGAGCTCCGCAAAGACCAGCTTCTGGCCATCGACGGCGTCTGGAAGGTCTTCGGCGCCACGGAGAAACAAATGATAGTCCCGACGGTTGCAGAGGCATTGTCTCCAGAATCGTCGCTACGCGACCCCTCCCACCGGCAAGCCGGCGGGCCCCTCCCTCTTATGCGGCCGAGGGTGGCCACAGATTCTGGAGACAACGCCTCTTCCACCTTTGGGGCATATAGCAGTGGTGAAG
>CADBHY010000101.1:1065-7290 GCA_902794615.1 uncultured Bacteroidia bacterium | reverse complement strand
TGGAGCGGCATGCACTTCGAGAGCATCAAGGACAATATCCAGCGGGATGTGGACATGGTGAAGGCCAAGGAAAAGCCCGACGTCATGGTGGTGGCCATGCACTCCGGCTGCGGCCGGGGCGACGGTACCAACCTGGAAAGCGAGGCCCTGGACGCCTTCAATGCCGTGAAAGGCGTGGACTGGCTCATCTGCGGCCACGACCACAGGCCCTATGTGGAGACGCGGGAGCAATCGGCCCTGCTGAATTCCGGCAGCCACAGCCGCTTCGTGGCCCATGGAAAGATGCAGCTGAAAGTGGAAAAGGGAAAGATTGTGGGGAAGTCCTTTGAAACGGACCTGATTCCGGTGAAGGCGGACAAGGCCGATCCGGTGATGCGCGAGACCTTCCGGAAGGAATTCGAGGCCGTAAGGGAATTCACCCTGCGGGAGGTGGGCGTGCTCAACGTGCCCCTGAGGACGCGCGACGCCTATGCCGGCATGTCGGATTACATCAACCTCATTCACACCGTCTCCATTTCCTGCGAGCCGGCCCAGCTCTCGATTGCCGCCCCCCTCACCTACAACGGCAGCGTGAAAGAGGGAACCCTGGTGTTCAACGACCTGTTCACCCTCTACCCCTTCGAGAACCAGCTGTATGTGATTACCCTCAGCGGCTCCGAAATCAAAGACTACCTGGAGGCCTCCTACGACCGCTGGATTAACACCGTCTCCAAGCCTGGAGACCATGTTTTGAAGATTGTTCCCCGGGACAACCTCCGCTCCCAGCAGAAGGGCTGGTCCTTCGACGGACTGCCTTACAACTTCGACTCCATGGCCGGCCTCAACTATACCGTGGACGTGACCAAGCCCCGCGGGCAGCGCATATCCATCTCCTCCCTGGCCGACGGCAACGCCTTCTCGGCCGACAATACCTACAACGTAGCCGTCACCTCCTACCGCGCTAGCGGCGGCGGCGGACTGCTGGACGAGATAGGCATCGATACCGACCTCATTGACGAGCGCGTGGTGGCCCGCTATCCGGAAATCCGCAACCTCATTTACGAGCGCCTGCAGAAAGACCCGTCCATCGACCAGGAGGAAATCTCCGATCCCGCCCTCCTGGGCACATGGAAATTCGTCCCCGAGCCGCTTGCAAGCAAGCGCATCGAGGACGACATGAAACTCCTTTTCGGAAAGAAATAGGCGCCGCTACTTGGCGTACGCCACCGACCTTGTTTCCCGGATAACGGTAATCTTTACCTGTCCGGGATAGGTCATTTCGTTCTGAATCTTCATGGCAATCTCTCCGGAGAGGACCTCGGCCTGGTGGTCGCTCACTTCCTCCGCACCCACGATGACGCGGAGCTCACGACCGGCCTGGATGGCATAGGCCTTGGTAACACCGGGATAGGAAGCGGCCAGGTTCTCCATGCCCTTCAAACGCTTGATATAGCTTTCAATCACCTCGCGGCGGGCTCCCGGACGGGCACCGGAGATGGCATCTCCCACCAGCACCAGCGGAGCATAGAGGGAGGTCATTTCGGTTTCCTCGTGGTGGGCGCCGATGGCGTTGCAAATCTCCGGCTTTTCCTTGTACTGCTCGGCCAGTTTCATACCCAGCAGGGCGTGCGGCAGGTCAGGGTCTTCCTCAGACACCTTGCCGATATCGTGCAGGAGACCGGCACGCTTGGCAATCTTGGGATTCAGGCCCAGCTCGGAAGCCAGGATGGCGCAGATGTTGGCCACCTCACGGGAGTGCTGCAGCAGGTTCTGGCCATAGGAGGAACGGTATTTCATGCGGCCGATCAGGCGGACCAGCTCCATGGACAGGCCGTGGATGCCCAGGTCTATGCAGGTGCGCTTGCCGGTTTCCAGGATTTCCTCTTCCAGCTGCTTCTGCACCTTGCCCACCACCTCTTCGATGCGGGCGGGATGGATACGGCCGTCCACCACCAGCTGGTGCAGCGCCAGGCGGGCCACCTCCCGGCGAACCGGGTCAAACGCGCTGAGCAGGATGGCGTCGGGGGTGTCGTCCACCACAATCTCAACGCCCGTAGCAGCCTCCAGGGCACGGATATTACGGCCTTCCCTGCCGATGATGCGGCCCTTGATTTCGTCGCTTTCGATGGGGAAGGTGGTGACGGCATTCTCGATGGCCGTCTCCGTAGCCGTACGCTGGATGGTGTTGATGACAATGCGCTTGGCCTCCTTGGCGGCGTTCAGGCGGGCTTCATCCATGCAGTCGTTGATATAGGCCTGGGCCTCGGTGCGGGCTTCGGCCTTCATGGATTCCACCAGCTGGGTTTTGGCCTCGGCGGCGCTCATGCCGGCGATGGTTTCTATCTGGTGGATGGCCTGGGAACGGAGGGTCTCGTACTCCTCTTCCTTGGCCTTGAGCTGCTCTTCATGGGCCAGGACAGCGTTTTTCTGGCTGTCCAGCTCCTTGCTCCTGCGGTCGGCCTCGGAGAGTTTCTGGTTCAGGGTGTTCTCCTTCTGGCGGACCCGGTTCTCCGCGTCGCGGATTTGGGCGTTCTTCTCGTTGACGGCCTTCTCGTGCTCGCTCTTGAGGGAGAGGTACTTCTCCTTGGCCTGAAGGATACGTTCATTCTTGATTTTCTCTCCTTCAATCTCGGCCTTTTCCAGAATCTCGCTCCGCTTTCCCTTCAGCACGGAACGGCTGATGAGTATGTAGGCGGCCAGGGCTACAACGGCCCCGACAATCAATCCGATAAGTAAACTTATAATATCCATAAAATATATAGTGTTAAAAAACTGTCTGCTTTCTCCCACGAGAAAACAGACAGGGAAAGTAAAAAAAGCCGTCAGCATCTAGTCAGAAAATCTTATGGGAATAAGATTTGGGTGCCGTCCGCTTGCTGGTATCCCCTCGCCTGCCACGCAGGACTCCCAAAGGAGCGGGGCCCGCCATCCGCGGTCCGAGTCAACCCGGCTTCGTTGAAACGTGTTGATTTCAGCTTTCGATGGTTGACGGCTATTCGCTATGGTCTTTCAGATAGTTCTCCAGGTCTTTTTCCAACTGCTTTTCCGCGTTCCTGTACTGGTCTATATCCCTTTGCATGCCCAGACGGATGACCGTCTCGTTCAAGGCCACCAGCGACAGGATATCCAATGCCGAGCGGCCGGGATGGCTGCGGGAAAAGCCTGCGAAACGGGCGTTGATGGCATCGGCCGCCCTGCGGTACAGCTCTTCCATTTCCGGGGAGCTGGCCGTTAGGTTGAAGACACGTCCGGCAATCTTGATGCTTATCTTCTGGTCCATCAGGCTTCCTCCAAATAGGAGATGCATTTATCAATCTCCCTGATTAATTTATCAAGCTTGGCTCTGACCTCGGGGGATTCGCTCCCGCCGGAAAAAGCTTCGGTAAGTTTCCGGGTTTCTATCTCGGACTCTAACTGCACAATCTGTTTTCTCAAGGCGGCCCCGGTTTGCTCACGCTCCTGTAGCTCCGCGCGAAGACGCAGGTTCTCCGCTTTCTCAGCCTCATAGAGTGCAATCAGCTTTTCTATATGTTTGCGCACATCTTCCAGCATAGCCGGTTTAAGCCTATTTTTGCAAATTTACAAAAAATCTTTCAAACAAGGGATTTTTATTCATCTTTTTTGAAAATCAGCCGTTTTGGGGCACCATCGTTAAAAACTTGACAATCTTTTGCATTTCCGATAAAAAAAGTGAGCGAAAATATTTCTGTTTGCCACCCATGAGTCTGGAAAAAGCGCCTTATCTTGGCGGCATGAAAAATATCAGATGGATGGCGCTGCTACCTCTGCTTGCTGCCGTAGCAAGCGCCTGCGACGATTTCGGACTGGCACCCGACACTCCGCAGCAAGGGAAACTCACATGGACTTTGGACGGGGACATGCTCACCAAGGCCGATGCAGAGCTTCCGGACACCAACGATTTTCTTCTCACCATCTCCGATGCCGGCGGAACCATCCTGTATGACGGCACCTACGGAGACTCGCCGGAATTCCTGAGCGTGGAGCCGGGCAGTTACACCCTCAGCATCCGTTCCATCGCCTTCAGCGCACCCGCTTTCTCCCGCCCCCAGTACGGGGACGAGCAGGTGGTGCTGATTCCGGCCGGCGAAACGGTGAACGTCTCGCTCCGCTGCGTGCTGCTGAACGCCGGGATGCGCCTCAAAATCTCGGCGGACTTTCTGAGCGCCTTCCCGGACGGGGAACTCTTCCTCAAACAGGAGCAGACCATGCTCAAGTACCTCTACAATGAAAAAAGGACAGCCTACCTGAAGCCGGACCAAGTTTCCCTGGTCCTGTATAACGAGGGGAAGGACCAAACCCTCCTCTCCCGGCGGCTCCAGGCCCGGGAAATCCTGAACCTGGGGATACAGCTGGCCCAAAGCGGCGGCCAGGGACAGTTGCAGGTGCTGGTGGACACCAGCAAGATATGGACGCAGGACAACTTTGTGATAGGGGGAGACAACGACTCCGACGACGAGCAGGGCCGTCCCGACGCCATCTCCGTTTCCGACGTATCAAAATACATTGACCAGAAGGGAGTCTGGGTCTATGGCTATATCGTGGGCGGAGACCTGACATCGGCCGGGAAGAGCGTCAAGACATCCGGGATCACCAAAGCCACGCACCTGGCCCTGGCCGACCGTTCCTCCATCACCACCAAGGCCTCCTGTTTGGCAGTGGAACTGCCCAAGGGAGCGCTGCGGGACGCCCTGAACCTGGTGGACCATCCGGAGCTTATCGGAAAGCGGGTATATGTGAAAGGAGATCTGGTAGCCGGTTACTTTGGTACCCGGGGGATGAAAAACACCAAGGAATACGTATTACAGCAGGGCATGGAATAGCCGCATGAGGCCGGAAGCGAACTTCTGGTACAGGCTGCGGGAAGCCTTCCACTCCGTCAGCTGCAATTCACGTCCTTTCGTGCAGCCCTTCAGGAAGGTTTCCTTGCAGTCCTGCGCCACCTGGGTGTCGTAAATGATGCTGTCCATTTCGCTGTTCACATACAGGCTCCGGGCGTCCAGGTTGGAGGCGCCGATGATGGTGAGGACATCATCGGCCACCAAAGTCTTGGAATGATTGAATACCCCGAAGCGTTCCACAATGCGGATGCCGGCCTCGATGCACTCCGCGTAGTAGGAACGGTTGGCCGGGCCCACCAGCGGCGTATCTATCCACCCGGGGAGGAGGAGCCGGACGTCCACTCCGCGGCCGGCGCATTCCTTGAGTGCCTGCAGGAGGGATTTCGGCGGCACAAAATAGGGCGTCTGGATGTAAACATACTCCCGGGCGTGCTTCAGCACCCATTCATAGCACAGCAGGGCCGTGGGGCGGGGATACTCCGGGGCCGATACCACTACCTGCATGAGTTTGTTCCCATAGGGCGCCTCCTGCGCGGGGAAAGCGGACTCGAAGTAGCGGCTCATCGGCCCGTCTGCTTTCCCGCGGGACGAGAGCCAGGAATCCAGGAAGGAGGCCTGCAACCGGGCAATGACGGGACCGGTAATGCGCATGTGGGTGTCTCCCCAGCGGAAGAAGTAATTGTCGTTCAAGTTCATCCCGCCCGTATAGGCCACCTTCCCGTCTATGATGACAAGTTTCCGGTGGTTCAGGGAATTGACATGCATGAACCACTGGCTCAGACCCGTTCTGATATGGGTGTACGGCAGAACCCGGACACCGGCCTTCTCCATGGCCCGGAAATACCTCCGGGGAACGCTGCCGCGCATCATATTGTTCAGCAGGAAATACACTTCCACCCCTTCACGGGCCTTCTGCATCAGGATTTCCCGCACTTCCCTGCCGGCGCGGTCTCCCCCGAACTTGAAGTACTCGATGTGGATATACTCCCGCGCCTCCTTCAGGTCCTGCAGGAGAAGCTCCCGCTTCCGAAGCCCGCTGGTAATGATTTCCAGGGAATTGCCGCCATAGACCTTGTTGCCCTCTCCGCATTCCAGCATGAGCTGCGCCAAGGGCCGCTCATCCTCCCCCAGCTTCTCCAAGTCCTCTCCGCCGAAATACAGATCCTTCTGCCGGGGCGTAATCTCCGCCTCCAGCCTTTTGCGGGAAGCGGCGTGCAGGCGTCTCAAGACCGAAGGTCTGCGGTAATTGAAGCCGGCCTGGCAGAAGTAAAAGAACAGCGCGAAGGCGGCGACACCCGATATGACCCAGAGGAATGTCATGGAAAGATTCCGGATTCTCCTATCGGCCTATCAGTTGAAGGAACTCGTTGCGGGTTTTGTCACTTTT
>CADBHY010000101.1:0-1015 GCA_902794615.1 uncultured Bacteroidia bacterium | reverse complement strand
CCGGAAAAGGCCGATGTGGTGGTAACGGCATTGGACTTCTGCACGCCGCGCATGGACATGCAGGTGTGCATGGCCTCGATGACCACGGCCACGCCCAGCGGATGAAGGGACTCCTGCAGGCAGTCCCGGATTTGCTCCGTGAGGCGTTCCTGCACCTGGAGGCGTCGGGCATAGGTTTCCACCACGCGGGCCACCTTGCTAAGACCCGTAATTTCCCCCTTGGGGATATAGGCCACATGCGCCTTGCCGATAAACGGAAGCATGTGATGCTCGCACAGGGAGAAGAGTTCGATGTCCTTCACAATAACCATATGGTTGTACGGCTCCTGGAAAAGGGCACTCTTCACGATGGTTTCACCGTCCTGGAAATAGCCCTGGGTAAGGAACTGCATGGCCTTGGCCACCCGCTCGGGGGTTTTGAGAAGCCCCTCCCGGGAAGGGTCCTCCCCCAGTAGTTCCAGAATGGCCTTGATGTGCCCGGAAATCTCCCGGGTGGTGTTTTCGTCAAATTCTTCTATCTTTCTATATGCCATGGTCTGTTCTTTGTAGCAAGATTTTCTAAAAAGGGTTACAAAATTACACAAAAAAATCCATTATATCGTTTTTTTGGCTATCTTTGCATCCCTTTTCCGGCACCGCCCGGCTAAAAGACTGATAATTAACAAATAAAAACCATTATAAGCTATGTTTTGGACACTTGAACTGGCCAGCTCCCTGGACGACGCACCCTGGCCCGCAACCAAAGAAGAACTCATAGACTACGCCACCCGCACCTGCGCCCCCGACGAAGTCATCGAAAACCTGGAAGAACTGGACGACGAATCCGAAATCTACGAATCCATCGAAGACATCTGGCCGGACTATCCCACCAAGGAGGATTTCATGTGGAATGAGGAAGAATATTATGGGCTTAACTGACTGAAATACAGAGAATTAACTCGGATGGGTGCCATTTTAGCGAATGGTGCCCATCCTCATTTTATCGCATTCTGTCGCATCCTGTCGAAACGAAAGT
>CADBHY010000100.1 GCA_902794615.1 uncultured Bacteroidia bacterium | reverse complement strand
CTTCGATATGGAAGTAGTCATAGCCCTGGAACTGCTCCGGCGAAAGGTCTTCCGGGCCCAGTTCCAGCGTGGCGCCCATGTAATCGGCAAAGGTGCGTTCCGCGTTGGCCCCGGTGATGAACACCATGCACCGGCCGCTGGACTTGGGGCTGTAGAGCATCTGGGCGCGTACGCCGTACTGCTCCATGGTGCTCTTGAAGAGGTTGCCCAGGTCGTCGTTTCCTATCTTTCCCAAAAAGCCGGAAGGCATGCCGAAGATGGCGGTGCAGGTGATGGTGTTGGCGGCGGAGCCACCCGGAACATACTTTACGCCATACTCTTTGAGGGCTTCCCAGATACGGTCTCCGGTTTCCATGTCCACATGCTGCATGCTGCCCAGCGGAAGATGATACTTTTTCAGGAGGCTGTCGTCCGGCAGGACGGCCAGGATGTCGGTAAGGGCATTCCCAATTCCCAGGATAGATTTCATACGGAAAAGTTTTACTGACAAAGATAGCCATTATTTGCCAATTTTCCACTATCTTTGTTGTATGGAAAGCCGTGTCAAGAATCATCTCAAATACCTCTTCTGGGCAGCCGTAGCCGTTGTGCTGGTGTATTTCTGCTTCCGGAGCATAGACTGGGAGCAGTTCGCGCAGGCCATGAAAGAATGCCGATGGGAGTATGTGCTCCTGGCCATGGGCTTCGGCCTGCTGGTGGCGTTCATCCGCGGGCTCCGCTGGCAGATGCTGCTCAAACCCATAGACCCGGCCACCTCCGCTCTCACCTGTTTCAACGCCTACAACATCTGCCTGGCGGCCAACCTGGTGTTCCCCCGCGCCGGAGAGGTGGCCCGCCTGGGCTATGTGGTCAAGAATTCCTCCAAGGACGGCAGCGGCCAGCGCCGCATGACCTTGGACAAGGCCCTGGGCACCCTGCTCATCGAAAGGGGCTGGGACATCCTGGTGGCCGCCCTCACGGGCGTGGCCATGCTCGTTTTTGCCCGGGAGCGCTTCGGCGGGTTCTTCGACGGCCTCTTCAAAGGACTGGGCGGCACCCGTACGCTCTGGATGGTATCGGCAGGCCTCCTTCTGCTGCTGGGCGTTTTCATCGCCCTGGCCGGAAAGAAGAAAGACTCCTCTGCCTTCTGGGGAAAAACCTGGGGCTTCCTGACGGGTATCGGCAACGGGCTCACCTCTTTTCTCAAGATGGAAAAAGGCTGGCTCTTCCTGCTGTACACCCTTTTAATCTGGTTCCTGTACTGGCTCACCAGCGCCGCCATCGTCTGGGCCCTGCAAGACATCGAGGCCTTTGCCTCCCTCAGCTTCACGGACGCCTTCTTCATTGCCATGGTGGGGAGTTTCAGCACGGCCGTGCCGGTTCCGGGCGGCTTCGGGGCCTTCCACGGAGCGGTGGGCGGCTTCCTGAAGAGCGTCTGGGGCATTCCCATGGGAACGGGCATGATTTACGCCACCCTGAACCATGAGTCGCAGGTGTTCATTCAGGCCCTGGCCGGCATCGCTTCCTATATCCACGAAAGTTTTTTCCGCAAATCATGAAATTCGCCCTGATAGGCCACCCCGTAGCCGGGTCCCTGAGCCCGCGCCTGATTGCCGCCGGCTATGGCGGCGCCCACAGCTACGACTTGCTGGATTTCGAGCACTTTGAAGACGCCTGGAAGGCCTTTACGGAGGGCTACGACGGCATCAACGTGACGGCTCCCTTCAAGCAGGACGCCTTCCGCAAGGTAAACGCCCTCTCCCTGGAAGCCCGCGAAACCGGCGCCGTGAACCTGGTTGTCCCCTGCCCGGAAGGCTACAAGGGTTTCAATACGGACGTGAACGGCGTGGCCGACGCCCTCCGCGAAACCGGCCTCCGCTTCAGGCGGGCCTTAGTGGTGGGAACGGGCGGAGCCGCCCGCGCCGCCGCCTATGCCGCCCGGCAACTGGGCTGCGAGGTCACGGTTACCGGCCGGTCCATGGAGAAGGCATCGGCCCTGGGCTATGAGGCCATTTCCCTGGAAGAGGCCGGCTCTTTGGCACCGGACGTGATTCTATACACCCTGCCGGGCAGTGCGCCCGTACCTGCCGGCCTTCCTTTCAAGGACGCCGTGGTGGTGGAGGCGGAGTACCGCATTCCCCGGCTCACGGATATCCCCTGCCGCCTGTATGTAAGCGGGCGCCGCTGGATGCTGGGCCAGGCCGTCGCCGGTTACCGGATTTTCACCAGCGCGGAGCCGAATCTTGAAAAAATGCTGGAAGTTTTGTAACTTGCAGCCTCAGGATAACACCGAATTTAACTTTTATATTATGTCACTGAACAAAGTCATGCTTATCGGTAACGTTGGAAACGACCCCGAAGTACGTTACCTGGAATCCAACCCCCAGAACCCCGCCACCAACGCCAAGGTGGCATCGTTCCGTCTGGCCACCACGGAGCGCTATCGTGACCGCAGCGGAGAGCTCCGCGAAAACACCGAGTGGCACAGCATCGTCGTCTGGAGAAACAATGCCGACGTAGTGGAAAAATACGTCCACAAGGGCTCCCAGCTGTATATTGAAGGCAAACTGCGCACCCGCCAGTGGACAGACCAGACGGGGAACAAGCGCTACACCACCGAAGTGGTGGCCGATACCCTCCAACTCCTGGGCAAGCGCCCGGACAGCCAGGGAGAAGGCGGAGCGCAGCAGGGCGGCTACCAGGGCGGCTATGCCCAGCAGCAGCCGGTGCAGCAGCAGCCGGTTCAACCCCAGCCACAGCCGCAGGCTCCCGTGAGCAATGTGCCCGCCGGCTTCCAGCCTTCCGCCCCCGCCGAGCCCTCCGACGACCTCCCGTTCTAAAATTCAATTCTCATTATAACCTTTCTAAAACCTAAGAGTATGAAAAAGTACATTGCAGAATGCCTGGGCACCTTCGTGCTTACCTTCCTGGGCTGCGGAACCGCCATGTTCCTGGGTTGCAACACCCCGGCCGGCGTAGTGGGCACGGCCATCGCCTTCGGTCTGGCTGTGGTGGCCATGGCCTACACCATCGGCGGCATCAGCGGCTGCCACATCAATCCGGCCATCACCCTGGGCGTAGCCCTCAGCGGCCGCATGAGCTGGAAAGACGCCTGCGGCTACTGGGTGGGCCAGATCATCGGCGGTATTCTGGCCGGTGCCGTCCTGGCACTGGTTGCCGGCGTAGTGACGGCAGAGGATCTTACCGGAGCCCTGGGTTCCAACGGCGTGGCCAACGCCGGCGGCGTATGGGGTGCCTTCCTGGTAGAGGTGATTGCCACCTTCCTCTTTGTCCTGGTGGTGCTGGGCACCACGGATTCCAAGGTGGGTGCCGGTAACTTCGCCGGACTGGCCATCGGCCTCAGCCTCATCCTCATCCACCTGGTGTGCATCAACCTCACCGGCACTTCCGTGAACCCCGCCCGTTCCATCGGACCGGCCCTCTTCGCCGGCGGACAGGCTCTCACCGACGTGTGGGTCTTCATCTGCGCCCCGCTGGTGGGCGGCGGCCTCAGCGCCCTGGTGTGGAAAGCCCTGGCTCCTGCCAAATAGGCTTCGCTCCATCAAAAAAAAGAGGTCACATCAAAAGTGATGTGACCTCTTTTTTGTAGTGAAGGGTGTGGGGTGCCGGCTTCCTGGCATCAGGGCAGAAGAGCGGCCAGGGCGGCAATCTGCTCCGTCGTGGTGGCCCAGGAGGTGGCAAAGCGGGTGACGGAACGGCCGTCGGGGAGGCGTTCCCACACCTCGTATGCCACCTTGCCCTCCAAAGCGGCGGCGGCGACAGGCGTAAGCAGGACAAACTGCTGGTTGGTGGGAGAATCCAGGAACAGCTCGTACCCCTTGCCGATAAAGAGCTGTCTGAGCTCCATGGCCCGCTCAATGGCGCCTTGGGCAATCTTCAGATAAAGGCCGTCGGTGAACAGCGTCTCGAACTGAATGCCTAGGAGCCGGCCCTTAGCCAGGAGGGCGCCGTGCTGCTTCACGGTGGTGAAGAAGTGCCTGGGCGCACCGCCGGTGAATACCACGGCCTCTCCGCAGAGAGCGCCCACCTTGGTTCCGCCGATGGTAAAGACGTCGCAGAGGGTGGCCAAATCGGCCAAGGAGATATCACAGGCCGGGCTCATGAGGCCATAGCCCAAACGGGCGCCGTCGATGAAAAGGGGCAGCTTATACTCCCGGCACACGGCCTGGATGGCCTTTAATTCCGCCTTGGAATAGAGCGTACCGTACTCTGTGGGGAAAGAGAGGTACACCAGGCCCGGAAACACCATGTGATCGAAGGAGCCGTCGGCATAAAAGCGTTCCAGATAGGCCTTGAGCTCCCCTGCTTCCATTTTCCCCTGATGCTGCGGCAGGGTGAGCACCTTGTGGCCGGTATATTCCACGGCGCCGGCTTCGTGTACGGCAATATGGCCGGTTTCTGCCGCAACGGCTCCCTCCACGTCATGCAGCAGGGAGGCAATGATGGTGGAGTTGGTCTGGGTGCCGCCCACAAGGAAGAAGACGTCGGCCCGGGGACAGGCGCAGGCCTCCTTGATGAGGGCCTTGGCGTGTTCCGTGTAAACATCGGCCCCATAACCGGGCTGCTGGTCCATGTTGGTTTGAAGGAGGGCTTCCAGGATGGCCGGATGCGCTCCTTCCGTGTAGTCGCAGGTAAAGGAAATCATAAGTTCGCTGTAAGTTCTACGGGGCAGTGGTCGCTGCCGAATATTTCATTGTGAATATCGGTAGAGACAATGGCGTCTGACAGGGAGGCCGATACCACAAAGTAGTCTATACGCCACCCGGCGTTCCGCGCCCGGGCGTTCATGCGGTAGCTCCACCAGGAGTATTTGACCTCGTCGGGGTGCTGGAAGCGCCAGCTGTCTATGAAGCCGGAGTGCAGCAGCTGCGAGAATTTTTCCCGTTCCTGGTCTGTGAAACCGGCATTCTGGCGGTTGGTGGAGGGGTTTTTGAGGTCTATCTCCTCATGCGCCACATTAAGGTCTCCGCACATGACAACGGGCTTGGGAAGGGCCCGCAGATACTCCCGGAAGGCATCTTCCCATTCCATGCGGTAGTCCAGCCTCTTCAGTCCGTCCTGGGAATTGGGGACATAGACGCATACCAGAAAGAACGTCTCATACTCCAGGGTAATCACCCGGCCTTCCTGGTCGTGTTCCTCGATGCCCAGCCCGTAGCGGACACTCAGCGGCGTGTGCTTGGTATAGACGGCCGTGCCGGAATAACCTTTCTTCTGGGCATAGTTCCAATAAGACTCATAACCCGGAAACTCCAGGTCCAGCTGCCCGGCCTGCAGCTTGGTTTCCTGCAGGCAGAAAAAGTCTGCGTCCAGCTCCGTAAAAATATCGGCAAAACCCTTGCCGGCCACGGCCCTGAGGCCGTTTACGTTCCAGGAAATAAATTTGAGATTCTTCACTTCGTTCAGAATGACAGTTATTCCAATGTCCAGGTGGCTCCTTCTTTGGTGTCTTTTATGCTTATTCCGCAGGCGGCCAAAGCATCCCGGATGCGGTCGCTCTCGGCCCAGTTTTTCTCCTCGCGGGCCTTCTTGCGGTTTTCCAGCACCAGCTGCATCACGCCGTCCAGGGCCTTTTCGGCCTTGCCGGAGGCACCGGCCTCCTCATCCTTGAGGCCCAGCACGCCGCCAACGATGTCCTCAAAGAGGGCGACGAGGGAAGCCTTATCGGCATCTGAGAGGTTTCCGGCATTGATGAGCTTGACGGCATCAAACAGGTGGGCGATGGCCACGGGGGTGTTCAGGTCGTCGCAGAGGGCCTCCTCCACCGCCTCGCGGATAGATTGGACGGAGGAGGATTCTTCGCTGCGCTCAGAATGACGGGAGGCAAGCTCCCTCCAGGCTTGCATCAGGCGCTTGTAGCCCTTTTCGGCCGCCTGCAAAGCCTCGTCGGAAAAGTCCAGCGTGCTGCGGTAGTGGGCCTGCAGGATGAAGAAGCGGATGGTCATGGGGCTGTACTTCTTGAAGATGTCCTGCAGGGTGATGAAGTTCCCCAGGCTCTTGCCCATCTTTTGCCCGCCAATGGTAATCATGTTGTTGTGTACCCAGTAATGAACGCCCTGCGTGCCGCGGGAGGCCACGTTCTGGGCAATCTCGCACTCATGATGCGGGAACATCAGGTCCATGCCGCCGCCGTGGATATCAAACTCCTCTCCCAGGTACTTCTCCCCCATCACGGAGCACTCCAGGTGCCAGCCGGGGAAGCCGTCTCCCCAGGGGGAAGGCCAGCGCATGATGTGCTGCGGCTCGGCCTTTTTCCAAAGGGCGAAGTCGAAGGGGGCGCGTTTGTCCCCCTGGCCGTCCAGGGCGCGGGTGCCCTCCAGGGTGGCGTCCAGGGACCGGCCGCTCAGGATGCCATAGCGGTGGAAGCGGTTGTACTTTTGCACGTCAAAGTAGATG
>CADBHY010000099.1 GCA_902794615.1 uncultured Bacteroidia bacterium | reverse complement strand
ACGCTCGTTTATCTGAAATTGTTGTTACAATTTCCGGTACTTGCTTGTACTTCCTTTCAGTCTTTTCAATGAACTCTTTTTGTGTAAAAATCCCGCTCGCTTCCGAACGGGACTGCAAAGGTACTACCTTTTTTTGAATCTGCAAATTTTTCTCACGAAAATTTTTAAGATTTTTTGAGGATTTTTGAAATTCCTCTTATTATCAATCATTTGTGATTTTTCAGCTTGTCCATAAAATTCTGTGCCGCCTTGGAACGGGGCAGAAACTGCTTCACGGCCCGCTCGTAGGCATCGGCCTCATTGTCTCCCACTCCCTTGAGCGGGAAGGCCTCTTCCACCGGGTCGGAGCACAGGACCAAATCCAGCATGAGCACCACGCCGGAGGCCACCTCTGTCTTTTCTTTCACCACGGCGGTCACGTTCAGGCTTACATCGGCCAGGCCTCCGTCCTTGAGCATCTGTTCCAGGCGGGGCTTAAGGATGGCGGCGGCAGAGGCGGGAATCTCGTCACCGATATGGATATTCTGGGCATAAGCCGCAATCGACAGTGCGGCAAGCGCAAAGGTCATGATTAACTTTCTCATAAGGCTTCTATTACTTCTCTGTTGATTTTGTAAAGTTCATCGGCCGGCATTTTGGTGACGGCGCGGTCGTAGGTCATGAGGCCGTTCACCTCTCCCTCCACGTCGGTGGTCTGGGTATAAACCGCAGCGGAAACCCCGTCCCGGATGCTTTCCTTGAGCTGCAGGGCATACTCCCGGTATTGGGCAAGCACCTGGTCGGAAGACTTGAACTGCACATAGCCCCAGTTGCGTTCCGGCTGCCACAGATGGCCTTCCACCGCCCAGCCGATTCCGCCGTACTCTCCCAGCACATCAATCTGCTTCCCTTCGGAGGTGAACTTCATCTTCGGGTCGGGATAATTGTGACTGTCAAAGATGTCTCCGCAATCCCGGTAGGAATTGCCGCCGGATGCGGCGTTCACCAGGCGGGAAGGGTCTTTCTCCTTGGTGAAATCCACCACCTTGTAGGTGTCGAACTGTGCCCAGGCCTCGTTGAAGGGCACCCACACCACAATGCAGGGGAACACCTGCTGCTGCTCCATAATCTCTCCCCACTCCTTATAATAGGTGGCTTTGGCCGATTCCGTGAGCCGCGAGTCGTCCTCGGGGCCCGCCCAGCCGTGCTGCTGCCATCGGCCGTGGCGGCTGTCCGTGGGGCAGGGCATGTCCTGCCAGACCAGGATGCCCAAGCGGTCGCACCAGTAGTACCAGCGGGCCGGTTCCACCTTGATGTGCTTGCGAATCATGTTGTAGCCGAAGGCCTTGGTTTGCTCGATGTCGTAGCGCAGGGCCTCGTCCGTGGGGGCGGTGTAAAGGCCGTCGGGCCACCAGCCCTGGTCCAGCGGGCCAAAGTGAAAATACGGCTTTCCATTGAGTCCCAGGCGTTTATGACCGGCTTCGTCCGTCACTTCCGTCACTTCGCGCAGGGCGGCGTAGCCCTTCGCTCCGTCAAGAGGGCGGCCGTCTTCATTCTCCAAGCGGAACACCAGATTATATAGATAAGGGTCTTCCGGGCTCCAGCGGTGCGGATTCCCGGGCCGAAAAACAGCGGGAGTCCCCACCGGCACCACCTCTTCCAGAAGGACTTTGCCATCGGCCATCAGGCGCACGTCCACCCGGTCACCGGGCTGCGCATTCTCCACTACGGGCGTGACGGTAAGGGCCGATGCCCCTTCGGAGGAAACGGCGGAATAATTGACGATGCGCCCTTTCGTGGGCGTAGGCTCTATCCAAACCGTCTGCCAGATGCCGCTCACAGCCGTGTACCAGATGCCTTCGGGCTTGGAAACCTGCTTGCCGCGGGGCTGCTCGTCATTGTCGGTGGCATCCAGCACCTTCACCACCAGCTGCTGCTTCCCTTTTACCAGATACGGGGTGATATTGAAGGAAAAGGCCGTGTAGCCGCCGGTATGGGAGCCGACACGCTGCCCGTTGAGCCACACCTCGGTGCTCCAGTCCACCGCCTGGAAGTTGAGCCAAACCTCCTGGCCCTTCCACCTGCGCGGCACGGTGAAGCAAGTGCTGTACCAGAGGGCGTCATCGGCCGTTATGTGCCTGCCCACGCCCGACAGGGCCGATTCTACCGCAAACGGCACCAGAATCTTTCCCTCCGGAGCCGGCTGCTCTCCCTCCTTGGGGCCGATGGCATAGTCCCACAGGCCGTTGAGCGAAAGCCAGTGTGTCCGCTCCAACTGAGGGCGGGGGTATTCCGGAAGCGGATTCTGCGGGTCCACCTGCGCGGCCCAGGGGCTGAGGATATGCTCCTGAAGCGGAGCCCATTGAACATCGGCCTTTTCCGAGCAGGCCGCCAGCCCCAGAACCAGGGCAAAAGCCAAAAGTTTTCTCATGACAGACATGTTTTTTGCAAAGATACGCTTTTTCAGAAAAAAGGCAAATAGGGCGGCAACTAAGTGTTTGTACCACAGGACATTATACAACATTCCTCGTCCGAAAAACGAACGAGGAATGTACCACAAGTCACAGACAGTCAATTACTTGGCTGCCAAGGGTGATTACATCATGCCGCCGGCGGGCATGGCGGGAGCGGCGGGTGTGGGCTCGGGAATGTCCACGATACCGCACTCGGTGGTGAGGAACATGCCGGCCACGGAAGCGGCGTTCTCCAGGGCCACGCGGGACACCTTGGTAGGGTCAATCACACCGGCCTCGAACATGTTCACATACTCGTCGGTGCGGGCGTTGTAACCGAAGTCACCTTTGCCCTCGCGAATCTTGTTGATAATCACGGAAGCCTCCACGCCGGCGTTGGCGGCAATCTGACGGAGCGGCTCCTCGATGGCACGCTCGATGATGCGGATACCGGTGGTCTCGTCTTCGTTGTCTCCCTTGAGTTTCTTCAGGGCTTCGGCGGCACGGATATAGGCCACGCCGCCACCCGGCAGGTAACCTTCCTCAACGGCGGCACGGGTTGCATTGAGGGCGTCGTCCACGCGGTCTTTCTTTTCCTTCATCTCCACCTCGGTGGGAGCACCCACGTAAATCACGGCCACACCGCCGGCCAGCTTGCCCAGGCGCTCCTGGAGCTTCTCACGGTCGTAGTCGCTCTTGGTGGTCTCAATCTGGGCGCGAATCTGGTCGGCCCGGTCCTTGATGTCGGCCTGCAGGCCGGCTCCGCCCACGATGGTGGTGTTCTCCTTGGTGATGGTCACCTTCTCGGCCTTGCCCAGCATCTGGATATTGGCGTTCTGGAGGGTGAAGCCGCGCTCTTCGCTGATTACCACGGCTCCGGTGAGGGTGGCAATGTCCTGAAGCATTTCCTTGCGGCGGTCTCCGAAGCCGGGGGCCTTCACGGCGGCCACCTTCAGGGTGCCGCGCAAACGGTTCACCACCAGGGTGGTAAGGGCCTGGCCCTCAACGTCCTCGGCGATAATCAGGAGGCTGCGGCCTTCGCGGGCCACGGGCTCCAGCACCGGCATCAGGTCTTCCATGTTGGAGATTTTCTTGTCCGTGAGGAGGATGTAGGCGTCATCCAGGACGGCTTCCATCTTGTCTCCGTTGGTCATGAAATAGGGGCTGATGTAACCGCGGTCAAACTGCATGCCCTCGACCACTTTCACCTCGGTCTCGGTGCCCTTGGCCTCTTCCACGGTAATGACGCCGTCCTTTTTCACCTTGGCCATGGCATCGGCAATCAGCTTGCCAATCTGGGCATCGTTGTTGGCCGATACGGTACCCACCTGCTCCACCTTGGAGTAGTCGTTTCCGACGGGCTGGCTCTGCTTGCGCAGGTTCTCCACCACGGCGGCCACGGCTTTGTCTATGCCGCGCTTGAGGTCCATGGGGTTGGCACCGGCGGTGACGTTCTTCAGGCCCACGTTGATGATGGCCTGGGCCAGCACGGTAGCGGTGGTGGTACCGTCACCGGCCTGGTCGTTGGTCTTGGAGGCAACCTCCTTCACCATCTGGGCGCCCATGTTCTGGAACTGGTCTTCCAGCTCCACTTCCTTGGCCACGGTAACACCGTCCTTGGTAATCTGGGGAGCTCCGAACTTCTTGGAAATAACCACATTGCGGCCTTTGGGGCCCAGGGTAACCTTCACTGCATTTGCAAGGGCGTCTGCTCCGGCAGCAATGGCGGAGCGCACCTCGGTATTGAATTTAATTTCTTTTGCCATAATGTCAATTGTTTAATCAGTTCCTTCGCTTCGCTCAGGATGACAAGAGTGTCATTCTGAGACCGCAGGCCGAAGAATCTAAAGGATTGCCAAAATATCAGACTGTTTAACAATGAGGTACTTCTTACCTTCCACGGTGACCTCCGTACCGGCGTACTTGCCATAGAGAACGGTCTCACCCACTTTCACCTCCATGGGCTCATCCTTGGTGCCGGGGCCGGCCGCCACAATTTTGCCCTGCTGGGGTTTTTCCTGTGCATTGTCCGGGATGTAAAGGCCCCCGGCGGTTTTGGTCTCGGCCTCGCTGGGCTCGATGACCACTCTTGTTCCTAAAGGTTTCAGCATAATATTTTGTGTTTTAATTGTTGCTTCGAGATGTCCGGTCCGGCCGGGCATGACGCCTGAGATTAATCAACTGCTGTGCCATCGGCCCCAAAACTGACAATTTGGCAGACTGGAGATAGCCGTTCCCCTTCCGTTAGCCGCTAGCCGTGTTGTGGAAGTGATTGATTTTTAATATTTAAGAGAAATCCTCCTCAGTAAAATTCCGAGGAGGATTCTCATAAAAAGCTGATTAGTAATCACTTCTGCAACACGGGCACTATCCGGACGGACAGGCCCGGCTAACGGATTTCGCAGTCTCCGGGAGCCTTGATATTCTCATCCAGGATAATTTGGCCGATAGAATCGGCATGGATGTATCCGGAACGGGGATTCTTGACGGAAACCACATGTCCCTTCACCGTGGCCCGGACGGAGGAGTACTCGAAGGCGAGGTCTGCGTCGGGCTCGAAGGTGCAGTCTTCCAGAATGAGGTTTTCACAGTAGCACAGCGGCTGCGTTCCGCCGATGCGGCAGCGCACCAGACGGAGGTTCTTGGAATACCAGGCCAGGAACTCGCCGTTAATCACGGAATCATACACCGTAATGTTTTCGCTCTCCCAGAAGGCGTCCTTGGTCTGGAGGTTGGCGTTGCGGATGACGGCGTTCTTCACATACTGGAAGGAGTAGTTGCCGTGCAGCTCGTATCCGTCAATGTCAATGTTCTCGCTGTGCATGAAGATGTAGTTGGCATCGGCCGTATAGACATTCCGGAGTTTGATGTCGGAGCAGTCCCAGAAGGTTTCCTGGGCCATGGGCATGCGCACGTTTTCCAGATAAACGTCACTGATGCGGCGGAACATCTTGGGCGCCTCCACCAGGGTGTCGTACATTTTGCACCCGCGGGTGTACCACAGGGCGGCGCGGGCACCTTCGCGGAACACGCAGTCACGGATGGTGAATCCGTCACATTCCCAGAAGGGGTATTTTCCGTTGAATTCGCAGTTAATCGCCTCAATATTAGCGCATTCCTTGAGCGAGGACTCGCCGGGGCCGATTTTCACATTCTCCAGCCTGAGGCCTTCTTTTTTACAGTACAAGGGACGTTCTCCCTCAAAATATTGATTTTTAATTGTCTCCATAGCGGGCGCAAAGTTAGCAAAAAAAAAGGACTTGAGATTGTCCCTATTTTTGATTACATTTGTAAAATTGAACAATTCCACAAGCATGACCTACAACTTTGACCAATGCCCGGACCGCCGGGGAACCGAGAGTGTAAAATGGGACCTGTATCCCGGAACGCTGCCCATGTGGGTGGCCGATATGGACTTCGCCGTGGCCCCGGAAATCCGGGAAGCCCTTCAGAAAAGGCTGGACCACGGGGTGTTCGGCTATGAACTGGTCCCCGACGACTACTATGAAATTATGGGCCGATGGTTCGCCTCCAGGCACGGCTGGGAGGGAATCGGCCGGGAGAATATCGTTCCCACCACCGGAGTGATTGCCGCCTACAGCGCCGCCATCAAGGCCATGACCGTACCCGGAGACAAGGTGATGGTGATGACTCCCTGCTACAACGCCTTCTTCCCCGCCATCCGCAACAACAAGTGCGTGCAGCTGGACTGCCCCCTGCGGTTCAACGGGAAGCAGTACATTGTGGACTGGGACCTCTTTGAACAGTGCGCCGGGCAGGCCCGGGTGCTGCTCCTTTGCAACCCCCACAACCCCGTGGGCCGCGTGTGGACCCGCGAAGAACTGCTCCTGATGGCCGAAATCTGCCGCCGGAACGGCGTTTTCGTGATTTCCGACGAGATTCACTGCGAGCTCACCTACCCCGGCCACGACTACACCCCCTGGGCCACCCTGCCCGCGGAATACGTGAAGAACTCCGTTTCCTGCATCTC
>CADBHY010000098.1 GCA_902794615.1 uncultured Bacteroidia bacterium | reverse complement strand
CATCTGAATGACAAAAATCCAGCATGATTGATCGGGAAATACCTTCTGCCCCGTAAAAAGAAAGGTCCCAAGGCGTCCAAATAGCCTTGGGACCTGTTTAACAGACATCAATGGTAACTATTCTTTAAGACCTTTCTTGATGTCTCTGAGATTCATATCTTTTGCAAATTTGTCGATGCAAAGATAGTGATTTTTCTTGAATAATGATGCAAAGGGCCGATACTCGCCTGGAGACCGGGCTGACCTTGAGGTCCTTCAATCGGCCAACAACGCCTCCACCTTGTCCTGCATCACCGTGGCAAGGAGAATCCGGCCGTCCGGGCCAACCACGTACTTGGTGGGAATCCACTGGATGTGGTAGGCGGCGGCTATTGCGCTGTCTTTACGCTTCTTGAACTCGGAAAGCTGGAGCCAGTCCATCCCCTGCTCCTTCACATAGGCGGCCAGGGCCGATGGGTCCGTGTCGAAGGAAACGCCCACCAGCACCACGTCTTTCCGGCCTTTCAGCTTCTTCTGAAGGGCCAGCAGGCGGGGTGTTTCTTCCCGGCAGTCCGGGCACCAGGTGGCCCAGAAGTCCAGGATTACGGTCTTTCCCTTGAAATCCTTGAGCGTGTAGGTTTTTCCGTCCGTGCCCTGGATACAGAAATCAGGGGCCGGGCCCTCCTTGATGAGGTTGGCGGCATACCGGGCGTCCAAATCCTGGGCCCCGAGGGAGACAGCGCCCGTTAGCAGGGCTGCCATCAAAGCAAAAAGTCTGAATTTCATTTTGTCAAGTTATTTGAACAAGGCCCTTACCAGGGCGGGGATATCGGCCACTTTAACCACTTCTATGCCCTGCGGCTTCTGGTCAAAATGGGTGTAGGAGCTCACGTAAATGCGCTTGAAACCCACGCGGGCGGCTTCCACCGCACGCCGGGCGGCCTGCGAAACGGGACGGATTTCCCCGCTGAGGCCCACTTCTCCGGCAAAGCAGATGTCGGCCGGAATGGGATAGTCGAAGGTAGAGGACAGCACGGCGCAAATCACGGCCAGGTCGCAGGCGGGGTCTGTGATGCGCAGGCCGCCGGCCATGTTCAGGAACACGTCCTTTTGGCCCAGCTTGAAGCCCGCCCGGCGCTCCAGCACCGCCAGCAGCATGTTAAGCCGCCGCACATCAAAACCCGTGGCACTGCGCTGCGCCGTACCATAGACGGCACTGGACACCAGCGCCTGCACCTCGAATAGGAAGGGACGGTTGCCGTCCAGCATGGCCGATATGGCCGTTCCGCTAAGGCCCGCCTCGTGCATGGGGATAAGCATCTCGGAGGGGTTGGCCACCTCCCGGAGGCCGGTGCCCGTCATCTCGAACACCGCCAGTTCGCTGGTCGAGCCAAAGCGGTTCTTGATGCTCCTGAGCACGCGATAAGCACCCCGGTTCTCCCCTTCAAACTGCAACACCACATCCACGATATGCTCCAGAATCTTGGGCCCCGCAATGGTGCCCTCCTTAGTAATATGGCCTATCAGAATCACCGGCACGCCCGTGCTTTTGGCAAAGCGCAGCAGTTGGGCCGCCACCTCCTTGATTTGGCTCACGGAACCCGCGGTAGAGTCTATGTGCTGGCAGTACATGGTCTGCACGGAGTCCACAATCATCAGGTCCGGAGCCGTCTCCTCCGCCTCCTTGAGAATGGTGGACATATCCGTCTCGCTCAGGATGAGGCAGTTATCGGCCGATCCACCCAGGCGGTCGGCCCGCATCTTCACCTGTTTCACGCTTTCCTCGCCCGTCACGTAGAGGGTTTTGAGGGCTGGCGAATGCAGGGGAAGCTGCAGCGAAAGGGTACTTTTGCCGATACCGGGCTCTCCGCCCATGAGCACCAGCGAGCCCTTCACCATGCCGCCTCCCAGCAGCCGGTCCACCTCGGCGCTGCCTAAGGAAATGCGGTCTTCCGTGGTGGTGGACACGTCCTTCAGCCGCATGGGCTTCTGCGTCCCGCCCGGGGCCGATTTCATGGGCGCCGCCTTGGAGCCGCCCGTCACCACCTCCCTTTCCACCAGGGTGTTCCATTCCCCGCAGGCGGGGCATCGGCCCATCCATTTGGCGTATTCGTTGCCGCAGTTGCTGCAGAACCACAGCGTTTTGGTCTTTACACTCGTTGCCATAGCAGTGCAAACTTACAAATTTTCTGCGGAAAAACCGAATGGACCGTGTGAGGTGTCCGTAAAACAGGGACACCTCACGCAAAAAAGCCCGTTTTTGGTAGAGGTGTCCCAAAAATCGGGACACCTCACACACCCGGGGCCGTTAACGCTCGAAGGGGTTTCCTGCCGGAGCACCGCTCACCACCCAGCGGAGGGCGTTCACAAAAAGCAGGTTCTGCGTAGCGTCAGAGAAACACTCGTCACCATGGCCCATGTTAATATACACCATCCGGTAGCGGGTGTTGGTCCACACAACGGGGAAGTCTCCGCCAAAGACCACGTCCTTGAGGCCCATGGGGAAGTTTTTGGGCGAGAGCGAGGCGATGATTTCAATGTCCGGGTTCTGCGCGGGGTCAGGCTGCCACTGGTAGAATTCGCTGGCGGGACACACGAACTCCTGCGGCAGGTTGCGGGTGACGGCATGCTTTTCCACCTCCACCAAGGCCGGTTGCGGGGGCCAGGTGTTGCACAGGAAGCGGACGCCGCCCAGGAAAGTCCGGAACCAGTCCCAGCCGGTGGAGAGGTCGTTGTAGCCTGCGGCATGGAAGCCCAGCCAGCCGCCTCCGTTTTCCATGTAGGCCTCGAAGCAGGCCCGCTCGGAGGGGTTGCCCGGCGCCACGTCCGGCATGATGATGACATCGTACTGGGTGAGGTCACCCTTGCCGGTGAGAGTGGTATCGGCCTCCAGTATCCAGCCATCCCCCACCGTGAGTTTCCGGAAAAAGTCGATGGCCTGGTGGGAGAACTGCCGGTGCGCCTCCTCCACGGCGTCGGAGTAGTAGAGCAGGGCCTTGAAACGGGGCTGTGCGCCGGCATAGCTGGCCGGACGCACGGCGGTGGCGGATACAAAACGCCGGCCCTTCTGCCCGCAGGAGAGCAGCAGAATGAACAGGAAGGTGAAAAGGAGCGGTTTTCTCATAATGCAGTCAAAGGTAGTTATTTTATGGAAATTTATCTACTTTTGTACCATGAAACCCGAAGAGATTCTAAATGAAGCGCTCCGCACGCTCAAAGAAGGCGGAACCATCCTCTATCCCACGGACACTGTCTGGGGCCTGGGCTGCGATGCCACCAACCCCGAAGCCGTGTCCCGCATCTTTGAAATCAAGCAAAGGGCCGATTCCAAGTCCCTGGTGCTCCTGGCCAGTGACCTGGACATGGTGGCCAAGTATGTGCGGGAGATTCCGTCCATCGCCATCGACCTGGTGGAGGTGAACGACGCTCCCATGACCATCATCTATCCCGAGGCCCAGGCCGGGGAGCCCGGCGCTCCAGGAGACCGCTGGCACCTGGCCCACAACACCGTGGCCGAAGACGGCTCCGTGGGCATCCGCATTCCGCTCATGGACTGGTGCAGGCAGCTGGTCTATAAGCTGGGTCGGCCCATTGTGAGTACATCGGCCAATATTTCCGGAGAGCCTACGCCGCAGCGCTTCTCGGACATTCCGCAGGAAATCAAGGACGCCGTGGACTTTGTAGTACCCCCGTCCATAGATACCCAGAGCACCGGCAAGGCCTCGCAGATTCTCAAGGTGGGCCTGAGGGGAGAAATCGAAATCATCCGAAAGTAATATGGATATCAGAATAGGCAACGGATACGACGTACACGCCCTGGCCCCGGACCTTCCCATGTGGCTGGGCGGCATTCAGATACCCTCCTCCACGGGCTTCGTAGCCCATTCGGACGGAGACGTGGCCATCCACGCGCTTTGCGACGCCCTGCTGGGCTGCCTGGCGCTGGGTGACATCGGGCATCTTTTCCCCGATACGTCCGATGAGTGGAAGGGCGTGGACTCCAAGATTCTGCTGCGGAAGGTGATGGAAATCGTGGCCGACAAGGGCTACCGCGTGGGAAACGTGGACATTACCATCGCCCTGCAAAAACCCAAATTGGCACCGCACATTGCCGCCATGCGTGCCACCCTGGCCCCCATCCTGGGCATAAGTGAAGACTGCGTATCCGTCAAGGCCACCACCACCGAGCGGCTGGGCTTCGTGGGCCGCTGCGAAGGCTGCGAAGTCTGGGCCACGGCGCTCATTATCCGGAAATAGCGGCTCCGGCTGCGTGAGGTGTCCCGATTTTTGGGACACCTCTACCAAAAACGGGCTTTTTTGCGTGAGGTGTCCCTGTTTTACGGACACCTCACACGTTTACTTCCTGCGGCGGGTTTCGTAGTAAGTGGCCACGATGGGATTGTGGTCTGAATAGGGCGCGGACAGAACTTCAAAGGAGACGGCCTCCAGCTCCGGAGGGTAGAGGATGTAATCTATCCGCAGAAGGGGCCAGAGGGTGCGGTAGGTGGCGCCAAAACCCTTGCCGGCCTTTACGAAGGAATCGCTCCGGCCGCGCTGGAGGCGGAAATAGGTGTAGGAGAGGGGGCTGTCGTTGAAGTCTCCCACGGCCAGGGAACGCACCGGCGCCTCCTCCATGCTGCGGAGCACGTGGGCCACCTGTTTGGGGCGGCTGGTGATGGAGCGTCGCATCTTGAGGCCGGTCTCTTCCATGAAAACGTCATTGCGCAAGCCCTTTACCAGGGCGCTGGGAGAAATGTTGTAGCTCTCGAAATGGCAGTTGTAAATGCGTACGGTGGCGCTGTCCAGTTTTACATCTGTCCACACGGCCATGTTGGTGGATTTCTCGAAGACTTCCTTGCCGCGGCCCTCCACGCCCCGGCGGCTCAGGGTAAGGTTGCCCGCCCGGCCGCTCTTGCCGGTAAGAAGGTAGTATTCGGCCTTGTAGCCGGGGAAGTGCCGCCGCAGCCAGCGGTCCGGGTTCTCTCCGGAAGGAAGGTAGAATTCCTGCAGGCAGATGATATCCGCATCCTGTTTCAGAAGGAAGGCGCAGACGGAATCGGCCATTTCCAAGCGGTCGGCCGACTTGTCTCCGTGGGCGAAGAGGCCCACATTGTAGCTCAGTACCTTCAGGGAGGGCTCCCCTTCCGGCTTTTTCCAGTGGGGCTGGTAGTATCGGCCTGCAAAGAAAAAGGACGGGAGCAGCACCGCCAGAAGGAGGCCGCGCATGGAAGAACGGCGTACAAGGGCCCACACAAAGAGGCCGATGGTGACCACCAGCACCAGCGGATACAGCAGCCCAAAGAGGGTGAAGAACCAGGCCTTGGCCGGGTCCACAATCACGGAAACATAGGCCAGCACCAGCAGCGCCGACGCCAGAAGGCAGACGGTGCCAAAGGACAGCCGCGAAAGCCAGTGCCGTTTTTTCCGCTCTGCCATGTTCAATAAATCTGCCGGGTTTTACGCCAGTAGCGGATGAGCAGCCAGCCAAAGAGGGCACCGCCCAGGTGCGCAAAGTGGGCCACGCCCATCTGGGTGCCGGTAATGCCCGTTACCAGCTCAATGCCGATAAAGATAATCACCCACCACTTGGCGTCCAGCGTGACGGGCGGAAAAATAAGGGTGAGCCGGGCCTGGGGATACAGCATGGCAAAGGCCACCAGCACACCGTAAACGGCGCCGGAGGCACCCAGCACGCCGGGCATGTGGTTGTAGATGAGCTGGGCCGGAACGCCGGGGTTATCGGCCACCAGCTGCTGTGCCTGCCAGAATTCCACGCCCGTATGAAGCGCCGCAGCCCCGAAACCGGTAATCAGATAGAACCAGATGAACTTCTTTGTTCCCAGCACCCTTTCCACCACCATGCCGAACATCACCAGCGAATACATGTTGAAGAAGATGTGCATCCAGCCGTCGTGCATGAACATGTGGGTGAGGGGCTGCCACCAGCGGAACTCCGTGGAGAGCGGGAAAGCCATGGAAAAAGTTCCCTTCATGAACACGGGGTTGATGAGGGTGGCGATGAACATGATTACGTTCACATAAAGGAGGTTCCGGGTTACCGGAGGGAGATTCTGCAAAAAGCCGTTCTGCGAAGCCATAGTCTAAAATTTCTTGTCCAGTTCCTCCAGGGGAACAATGGAGATGATACGTTTTCCGGCCGATGTAAACTCCGGATTCTCTGCCTGAAGCAGGGCATCCACCAGTCGCTGGGCTTCCAAGGGGGAGGTGACAGGGTCTCCGGTAGAGGCCCCCAGGAAGGCGAATTTCCGGGCCAGGGCCTGCTCCATCACGCCCGGCAGGCCGCCATGTTCGTCCCGGAGGATGAGGAGAATGTCCCCGATGAGGGTTTCCACCTTCCCCTGCTGGGCGCTGTAGCCTTCCGGCACGCCGGACACCACCACGGTATCCGTGCCGAAGGGGACAATGTCAAAGCCCAGGCTTTTAAGCGTCTGGGCATGTTCCTGCAGCAGCAGGCAGGCCTCCACGCCC
>CADBHY010000097.1 GCA_902794615.1 uncultured Bacteroidia bacterium | reverse complement strand
TGTACCTCCGTCCCGGCCTGGACACCCTCCGGAAAGCCGGCGGCCTGCACCGCTTCGAGCATTGGGACCGCCCCATCCTCACGGACAGCGGCGGCTTTCAGGTCTTCTCCCTCGCCCCCATCCGCAAACTGACGGAAGAGGGCTGCAAGTTCTCCTCCCACATAGACGGCAGCAAGCACATCTTCACCCCGGAGAACAACGTGGACACCCAGCGCATCATCGGGGCCGATATCGTGATGGCCCTGGACGAGTGCTGCCCCGGAGACGCAGACCTCCGCTATGCCACCAAGTCCCTCAAACTCACCCAGGGCTGGCTGGAGCGCTTCGCCCGCCATTTTGACCAGACGGAGCCGCTGTACGGCTACCGGCAGGTGATGTTCCCCATCATCCAGGGCTGCGTGTATCCGGAACTCCGGAAACAGGCTGTGGAGCACGCCCTCACCCTGGACAACGACAACCGCGGCGGCTATGCCGTGGGCGGCCTGGCCGTGGGAGAGCCCACGGAAAAGATGTACGAGATGCTGGAGGTTACCTGTCCCCTGCTGCCGGAGAACAAACCCCGCTACCTGATGGGCGTGGGCACCCCCGTCAATATCCTGGAAGGCATTTCCCGCGGAATAGACATGTTCGACTGCGTAATGCCCACCCGCAACGGCCGCAATGGCATGCTTTTCACATGGGATGGCATCATGAACATGAGAAACGCCAAGTGGACCGACGATTTCACCCCCCTGGACCCCAAGGGGACTTCATTCGTGGATTCCTATTATACCCGGGCCTATATCCACCATCTTTTCATTGCCGGAGAGATGTTCGCCGCCATGGTGGCGTCTGAACACAACCTGGCCTTCTACTTGGACCTGGTGCGCACCGCCCGGGAGCACATCGTGGCCGGGGACTTCACCTCCTGGAAAAACGCCGTCATCCCTAAACTGAGCCAGAGACTATGAAATTCCAGGGATTACAGAAGCTGGACTGGTACATCATCCGCAAGTTCCTGACCACTTTCTTCGTTTCCATCGCGGTACTGGCCGTGGTGGTGGTCATCTTTGACGTAAGTGAGAAGATTGACGACTTCATCAAGAAGGAAGCCCCCCTGAAGGAAATCATCTTTGACTACTACCTCAACTTCATCCCGTATTTCATGAACATGTATTCCCCTATGTTCGTGTTCCTTACGGTCATTTTCTTTACGTCCAAGATGACGCAGGATTCGGAGGTCATCGCCATCCTCTCCAGCGGTATCAGCTACCACCGCTTTGCCCTGCCCTACCTGGTATCGGCCTGTTTCATTGCGCTGCTCTCGCTGGAACTGGGCCAGTGGGTGATTCCGCACGCCAACGGCACCAAGGTGGATTTTGAGCAGAAGTACAACTCCTGGCGCAAGGTCAAGATGGGGCACGACATGCACTACAAGCTGGAGAACGACCATTTTGTCTATCTGGAGAGCTTCAGCGCCTATAACAATACGGCTTACAATTTCACCCTGGAAGACCTTTCCGGCGGGCGCATGCGCTCCAAAATATCGGCAGAAAGCGCCCAGTACGACACCGTGAGCGGGGTCTGGCACCTCAGAAACTGGACCCGGAGGGACTATACGGAGGGAATGCGGGACCAGATTAAGACCGGCCGTCAGCTGGACACCGTGCTGAGCCTTACCCGCGACGACTTTTTCCTGAACAAGTTCACCATCCAGCGGCTGAACAAGCGGGAACTGAACCAGCTCATCCAGACGCAGAAAATGAGGGGCGACGCCTCCGTGAACAACGCCCTCATCGAGAAGAACAACCGCTATTCGCTGCCCTTCTCCACCATTATCCTCACCATTATCGGCCTGTCGCTCTCTACCCGGAAAAAGCGGGGCGGCATGGGCTGGAACCTGGCGGCCGGAACGGCCCTGGGCTTCTCCTACATCCTGTTCATGCAGTTCAGCGAGATGTTTGTGATTACGGATACCCTGCCGGCGTCCGTTGCCATCTGGCTGCCCAATTACCTGTACACGGCCATCGCCATTATCCTGTACGTCAAAGCCCCCAAATAATGAAAGTTCCCATCGTAAACCATTCTCCCTATCCCTGTCCGGCCTATGCCACGGAGCAAAGCGCCGGCATGGATTTGAAAGCCAACCTGGCCGAGCCCCTTGTTCTGAAGCCGCTCCAGCGGGCCCTGGTCCCTACCGGGCTTTACATGGCCCTTCCGGCCGGCTATGAGGCCCAGGTGCGTCCCCGCAGCGGACTGGCCGCAAAACATGGCATCACGGTCTTGAACACGCCCGGTACCATAGATGCCGATTACCGCGGAGAGGTGAAGGTGATTCTGGTGAATCTCTCGGACACGCCCTTCGAGATTGTCCCCGGGGAGCGGATTGCCCAGATGGTGATAGCCCGCCACGAGACCATAGAGTGGGAAGAAGTGCAGCAGCTGGACGCCACCTCCCGCGGTACCGGCGGCTTTGGCTCCACCGGAAGATAAATTGTCATTCCGAACACCCCCTGTCATTCTGAACGAAGTAAAGAATCTCATGAAAATAGAAGAACTCTACGACATCTACCTGCACAGTGCAGGCGTTTCCACCGATACACGCACCCTTCGCAAAAACCAGCTTTTCTTCGCCCTCAAGGGGGAGAATTTTGACGGCAATGCCTTTGTGGACCAGGCCCGGGAAAAGGGCGCATCCTATGTGGTGGCCGGAGATAAGGGCCTGGAAACCTTGAAGGAACTGGCCGCTTATCACCGCCGCCAGCTCAGGATTCCCGTTATCGGCCTTACCGGCACCAACGGCAAAACCACCACCAAGGAGCTCATCAAGAGGGCCTTGGGAGCCGCCTACCGCGTAAGCGCCACGGAGGGCAACCTGAACAACGAGATTGGCGTGCCGCTCACGGTGCTGCGCATCCATCCGCGGGCCCAGATAGCCATCGTGGAAATGGGCGCCAGCCATCCGGAAGACCTCAAACCCCTGCTGGCCGTGGCCCAGCCCAACCTGGGGCTTATCACCAACGTGGGAAAGGGGCACCTGCTGGGCTTCGGCAGCTATGAGGGCGTCAAGCATGCCAAGGGCCTCCTCTACGACTATCTCAAGGAGCACGGCGGCGTGGCCTTCGCCAATGCCGATGACCCCGTATTGCAGGAAATGCTGGCCCAAAGGGGCCTGGAAGCCATTCCCTACTCCCGCGAAGGCGTAAAGATAAAGGCCGATCCTTTCCTGGAACTCCGCTTCGAGGACGCCATCCTGAAGACGCAGCTGGTGGGCGCCTACAATGCTCCCAACGTGCTGGCTGCCCTGCGCATAGCCTGGTACTTCGACGTCCCCCGGGAGGATGCCCTGCAGGCCGTCGCCTCATACACTCCCTCCAACAATCGCTCCCAACTGGTTAAGACAAAGCGCAATACGCTTATCGTGGATGCCTACAACGCCAACCCTTCCTCCATGGCCGCGGCCTTGGACAACCTCGCGCACATGAAAGGCCGGAAGGTGGCCCTGCTGGGAGACATGCGGGAACTGGGAGAAGAGGCCGCCGCCGAGCATCGGCAGGTTGTGGAGCGGCTTTCTTCTGTTATTCAGAACGAAGCCGGGGAATCTGTTTTCCTCGTAGGTGAAGAGTTTGCCAAGGCCGCCGCAGGCACGCCCTATAAGACTTTCGCCACCTCGCAGGAGCTGGCCGAATATTTGAGAGAAAACCCCTTGGAAGGATGCACGGTGCTACTCAAGGGCTCCCACAGCATCCAGATGGAGAAAGTTATAGACGTGCTTTGACAATGAGCCAATGCATGGCATAGGCCAGCGCAAAGCCCAAGGCCAGCCCCACCGCGCAACCTACCAGAATATCCCCCACATAATGGGCCGCCAGCATAACACGGCTCACCGCTACTAACGCCGCCCAGGCCATCAGAATCCGGCCATACCAGCCATAACGGTGCCTGCGGTCATTAAGCTGCAGCCCGGCCCAGGAACCGGCGGCAAAGGCAAAGGTATTGGCCGAATGGCCGGAGAAAAAGCCGTACAGGCCGCCTACCATGCCGTCCGGGCAAACCACCCCATGATTAATCATCCAGATATCGCGGCAGGGCCTCAGGCGCATGACGCCATCCTTAACCAAATTGGCCAGCTGGTCTGTGAGCACCAGCCCCAGAACCAGCGTCAGGGTAACGGCTATGGCCTTTTTCCAGCCCAAACGCACAAAGAGGAAGACCAGGATAACTACATAGAGGGGAATCCATTCGCGCACCCCCGACATGAAATGCCAGAAGCCGTTCAAGGCAGGCGGATTGGCCTGGTTCAGCCAAAGGGTAACCGTCCTGTCTAATTGGACAAGGCTTTCCATAGCAGTTCCTTGAGTTCGTTCAGGCCTGTCTGGGCCACGGAAGAAATGAAGACATGCGGAACATCGGCCGGAAGTTTTTTCTCTATCTTGGCCTTCTGTTTAGCGTCAATCAAATCTGTCTTGGTCACGGCCAGCACGCGGTCTTTCACCAGCAGCTCCGGATTGTATTCCTCCAGCTCCTTCAGGAGTATGCGGTAGCCCTTGGCCACATCCGGCTCATCGGCCGCCACCATGAACAGAAGCACGGAGTTGCGCTCGATGTGCCTAAGGAAGCGCATGCCTATCCCCCGCCCCTCGTGGGCGCCTTCAATGATGCCGGGAATATCGGCCATCACGAAGGAACGGTCGTCATAATACCGCACGATGCCCAGATTGGGCTCCAGGGTGGTGAAGGCGTAATTGGCAATCTTGGGTTTGGCCGATGTTATGGCGGCCAGGAGGGTGCTTTTTCCGGCATTGGGAAAGCCCACCAGGCCCACGTCGGCCAAGACTTTCAGTTCCAGGATGAACCATCCCTCCTGCCCCTCCTCTCCGGGCTGGGCATAGCGGGGCGTCTGGTTGGTGGCCGTCTTGAAATGGTCGTTGCCCCAGCCGCCTTTTCCGCCGCGGCAGAGAATGTACTCCTGGTCCTTTTCTACCAGCTCGGTAATCACCTCTTCCGTTTCTGCATCTTTAACCACCACGCCCTGAGGCACTTCCAGAATGATATCTTCACCGTTCTTTCCCTTTTTGAGGGCCTCGGCACCGTTGCCGCCGTTATCGGCCTTCACCACCTTGCGGTAACGCAGATGGATAAGCGTCCACAGCTGGGGATTCACCCGCAGGATAATGTGGCCGCCGCGGCCGCCGTCTCCCCCGTCGGGTCCTCCCTTGGGCACATACTTGGCCCGATGCAGATGCGCACTGCCCGCACCGCCCTTGCCGCTGGCGCAGAAGATGCGTACGTAGTCTATGAAGTTACTCTCCGCCATAACTTACGCCTGCTGCTTTTGGGTGTCCTTGAACAGAATCCAGAAGAGGATGGCCACCACCAGGGCGTAGCCGGCGAAGATGTACCAGGCCGTAGGCCAGTTGGCGGGGGTGTTGAACACGTCGCAGGCATCGACCACGGCACCGGCGGCCAGTGTGCCCAGGGTGGCGCCGAAGCCGTTGGTCATCATCATGAACAGGCCCTGTGCGCTGGAACGGATTTCCGGAGCGGCGTTCTGCTCTACATAAAGGGAGCCGGAAATGTTGAAGAAGTCAAAGGCCATACCGTACACGATGCAGCTGAGGATGAACAGCAGCACCCCGGGCATGGCGGGGTTTCCGGCGCCGAACAAGGCAAAACGGAGCACCCAGGCGAACATGGAGATAAGCATCACCTTCTTGATGCCGAAGCGCTTCATGAAGAAGGGAATGAGCAGGATGCAGAGGGTTTCCGAAGCCTGGGAAATGGAGATGAGGGCGTTGGAATTCTTGACGGCGAAGGTATCGGCCAGGGACGGATCTGCGGCGAAGGAGCCCAGGAAGGTGTTGGCGTAACCGTTGGTAATCTGGAGGGAGGCGCCCAGCAGCATGGAGAAAATGAAGAAGATGGCAAACTGGCTGTCCTTGAACAGGGTGAAGGCCTTGAGGCCGAAAGCGTCGGCCAGGGTCTCGCCCTTTTTACTCTTGTCCACGGGGCAGGCCGGCATGCTGAGGGCATATCCGGACAGGACCAGCGACAGGATGCCGGAAGAAATGAGCTGGGTGTAGCTGTCCTGCATGGCCACGCCGCCGATATGCAGGAAGTTGGTCAGGAGCATGCTGCAGATAAAGCCCACGGTACCGAACACGCGGATGGGCGGGAAATCCTTCACCGGGTCCATCCCCTCCTTGCCCAGGGCGTTGTAGGCCACAGAGTTGACCAGGGCGATGGTGGGCATGAAGAAGGCCACGCTGAGGCTGTAGAGGAGGAACAGGGGCGCAAACTGGACCGCGCTGCCGGCGCTCATGCAATAGAATCCGGCTCCGGCCATGAACAGACCCGCCAGACCGTGGCAGAGGGAAAGCACCTTCTGGGCCTCCATCTTTTTATCGGCCACGATACCCATGAGCGTGGGCATAAAGATGGAGACGATGCCCTGCATCATGAAGAACCATTTAATCTGGTTGCCCATGCCGATATTAACAAGATACCGG
>CADBHY010000096.1 GCA_902794615.1 uncultured Bacteroidia bacterium | reverse complement strand
AGGAGCACCTTGGGGCCGGTGTGCGTGCCTTCGGGGATGGTTCCCACCATGGAAGAGCCGCGGCGCATGGTAAGCCGATAAGCCTTCCGCTGCAGGCGCTCGATAATCATGGGCGAAATGTTTCCGCCGCCGTTGGCCCGGTCGTCGATGATAAGGGCCTCCTTGTCTAACTGGGGATAGTAGTAGCGGGCCCATTCGCTAAGGCCTTCAGGCCCCATGTCCGGGATATAGATGTAACCCACGCGGCCTCCCGATAACTTCTCCACGGTGCGGATATTCTTCAGCACCCAGGCATAGTGGTACAGGGGGCCTTCATCGGCGATGGGCTTCACCACCACCTTCCTGCCTCCGACGCTGAGTTCCGTGAGGACATCGGCCTTGCCAATCAGGAGTTTGTAGATATTGTCCACGTCCTTCAGGGAGATGCCGTCGATGGAGGTAATCACGTCTCCCTCCTTCACGCCCAGGCCGGGCTCCGTGAGCGGGGAGCGGAGCTCGGGCCGATAGGTGGCGCCTTCCAGAATCTTGTCGATGCGGAAACCATCGGCCACTTTGGAGAAGGTGGCGCCCAGCAGGCCCATGGGAATGCGCTCCGGCTTGGGATAGTCTCCGGGTGTCACGTAGCAGTGCCCGCTGGCTACCTCGCTTATCATCTCTCCCAGGATGTAGTTCACGTCCAAGCGGGTGAGGGCGTAGGGGAGGAGCACCTCATATTTGGCCTTGACGGCCTTCCAGTCCCTTCCGTGCATGTTTTCCAGGTAGTAGCCGTCGCGGAAGGCACGCCAGACCTCGTCATACAGCTGGGCCCATTCCTGCGCAAAGTCGATGGTGGTGGAAAGCTGGCTCAGATCGGCCTTTTCCTTCAGGCTCACCTTGGGGCCGATACCGGCCACGAACACATTCCCCCCCTTGCGGAAAAGGGCTTTCTTGCTGCCCTTGACGGGCCACATGGAGGCGTCGCAGCACTCGCTGTCCTCTCCGCTCTTGAAGTCAAAGACGCGGGTGCCGCCGCGGCCCAGGTACCAGAGCTTGCCTTCGTTGCAATAGAAGCTGCGGCCTTTCACCGGCAGTTTCACAATGCGCCCGCCAATGCCTTCCGGCTCAATGCCGGGGGCCGGGTCCTCCTTCTTGTCCTTCGCATCGGCCTTTTCCATGGAGACGGAGGGGTCGGAAGCGATGAGCGGGGAAGGAGTCCGGGAAGAGAGCAGGGCCAGGTAGGCACCGCTCATGTCCTGGAAGCTGTAGTTCCATTCAATGCGGCTGTACTGGGGGCTCAGGTCCCGGTCGCTGGTGAAGATGAGATACTTGCCGTCGGCGCTGAAAGCGGGGCTGCCGCTGTTGTACCAGCGCTCCGTCACGGGATATTCCTTCCCGCTGGCGATGTTGCGCAGATACACGATGCCCATCTCGTTGGCGGCGGGGCGGGTATAGGCCAGCCACTGGCTGTCCGGGGAAATGTCTACGCCGCGGAACTCGGCCTCCGGGCATTCCATCACCGTGCGACGCTTGCCGTCGGCCGGAGATACTTCCACAAAGCGGTTCTTGCGGTCCGTGTAGTAGATATGCTTGGAATCCGGAGCCCACTGGAGCGTGCGGATATAGGTGTCGGAGCCGTCGGTGAGCTGGCGGGTTTCGCCGGCCTTCACGTCATAGAGGGAGAGTTCCGTCTCTCCCGTTGCGTCTGAAATCCAGGCTATCCACTTGCCGTCCGGGCTCCAGACGGCGCCGCGGTCGTTGGAGTTGGAGGAGCGGGTGAGGTTGCGGGTGACGCCCTTGCCCACCGGCACGTCAAAGACTTCTCCGCGGGCCGTCACCGCCACGCGGGAACCGTCGGGGGCGGCGCTTACGGCGGTAATATCGGCCGCCTTGAGGGTGCGGTATTCGGTCCTGCCGTAAACGCCCTCGGCCGCCAGGGTGACGGGAATCTTGTTATACTCCTTGGTGGCGGGGTTGAGCCTGTACAGCCAGCCGCCGTTCTCGAAGACGATGGTCTTGCCGTCCGTGGAAGGGAACTTCACATCATATTCTCTGAAGTTTGTCACTTTCTCAGTGGCCCCTGTGCGGGTGTTGTACACGAACAGGTTCATGGTCATGTCGCGGTCGCTGGCAAAGTAAATCTCCTCTCCCACCCACATGGGGAAGATGTCCTGGGCGTCGTTGTTGGTGATGTTGGTCACCTTGCCCTGCCCCGGGTTGTAAATCCAGATGTCGTCGGCCATGCCGCCGCGGTAGTATTTCCAGGTGCGGAATTCCCGCATCACGCGGTTGTAGGCCAGCTGGCTTCCGTCCGGGGAATAGCTGCACCAGCCGCCTTCCGGGAGGGGAATCTGCCGGGGCATGCCCCCTTCCGGGCCGATAGTCCACAGCAGGCCTTCGAAGCCGTCGCCGGTGCGGTTGCGGAACACAATCTTCTTGCAGTCGGGGCTCCAGGCCAGCACCATGTTGTTGGGGCCCATGCGGTCTCCCAGGTCGTCGCGGCCGTTGGTGGCGGTGTAGGTGAGGCGCACCGGCTCTCCGCCGCCGGCGGGAATGCTGTAAACCTCCCGGTTGCCGTCATACTCTCCGGTGAAGGCGATGGTTTTCCCGTCGGGGGAGTAGCGGGCCAGCATTTCATAGCCGATATGGGAGGTGAGCCTGCGGGCCTCGCCGCCCTGGATGGGGACGGTCCAGAGGTCTCCTGCATAGGAAAAGACCACTTCCGAGCTGTTGGTGGCCGGGAAGCGGAGCAGGCGGGCGTTCTCGCCGGAGGGAGCGGCGGACGCGCTGCCGGCCACAGAGGCCAGCAGCACAAGGGATAAGACAATTCGTTTCATATCAAGCGTTTAAAAAGTCGTTTACCAGGGTTTCGGCTTCGGCAAGGGCGGTCTGGAGGTCGTCGTTTATGAGGATGCGGTCAAACTGGGGGGCATAGGTCATTTCCTCGGCGGCCTTGTTCACCCGCACGTCAATGACCTCGGGGCTGTCCGTGCCGCGGGCCACCAGCCTCCGCCGCAGTTCCTCCACGGACGGGGCCTGGATAAAGACGGAAAGCGCTGCGTCTCCAAAGTACTTCTTGAGCGACACGCCGCCCTTCACGTCCACATCAAAGATAATCACGTGGCCCTTGGACCAGATGCGGTTCACCTCGCTCTTGAGGGTGCCGTAGAAACGGTCAGGGTACACCTCTTCATACTCCACGAATTTGTTGTCGGCCACCAGGGCACGGAAGGTCTCGGCATTGTAAAAAAGGTATTCCACACCGTCCTGTTCCGTTCCGCGGGGCGGGCGGGACGTGGCCGATACAGAGAATTCGACATCCTTGCGGGTACCGAGGATATGACCCACGATGGTGCTTTTTCCGGAGCCGGAAGGGGCGGAGAAGATGAGTACTTTACCAGGCATATACTTACATTAACCAATTAGACATGTCCTTTCCCTCTGCCGTATGACGGCGGATCCGTGTGGAGGAAATATCCACCCGGGGGGCCTTGATAAGGCTTATTTTATACGTAGGGTCTTCCTTGAGCAGGCGGGCGCGGTCGTGGCCCCGGTGATACCCCTTGCGGGGGAACACCACCACCCCGTAGTCCTTCAGGATGCGCTCGTGGTAGAGCCAGCCCTGGAAGCCGGCCAGGTTGTCGGCCCCTATCACCAGGGTGAAATCGTTCCCGGGCTCCCTTTCCCGGAGGGTTTCTAAGGTGCGGATGGTGTACTGGGGCGGGGTCATCTTGAGCTCGATGTCCAGCACTTTCACTTTCAGGTGCGGATAGCGGGCCACGGCCTTCACGGCGGCGTCAAAACGCTCCTGGCCGGCGGGCAGGGTATGCGTTTGTTTGAAGGGATTCTGGGGGGTTACAATCAGGTACACCCAGTCAAACCCGCCCTGGTGGGTGAGATACTCCATGATGGCCAGATGCCCCTTGTGCAGGGGATTGAAGGAACCGCTGTATACCGCAATCTTCATACAAGCACAAATATAAGCATATTTTTCCGTATCTTTGCAGCGGACAAAGGTGTGCTGTCCTAAAAAGAAGCCTCAAAAGGGAAGCCGGTGAGAGTCCGGAACTGTGCCCGCAGCTGTGAACTCCTTAACGGTCCGGGAAAAATGCCATTGCCATTGCGGTGAGAAGGCCCCGCGCCGGGAGCAGTCAGAAGACCTGCCTTGTCAAGTTTAACGTAGGAACTCGGGGACAAGTTCCGGTATAAGCGCAAAGTAATGCTTTTTTCTTTTATCCTATCGGCATCGCTGCTTGGTGCAGCCGTGCCGGACAGCCTGGAGGCCTCCAAGGTAGTGGCCGACCGCGGGCTGGTGGTGTCCCGCACGGACACCCTTCAAGTGAATCCCCTGCAAGACGTCTCTTCCACCCTTCAGCAGCTTCCGGGCCTGTATGTGGGTGACTACGGCTCGCTTGCCGGGCTCAAGTCCGTGAGCCTCAGAGGCTTGGGCAGTGCCCATACGGCCATTTACGTGGACGGCGTAAGGGTGGGGAACATCCAAAGCGGCCAGGCCGACCTGGGCATGCTGGACTTTCCGTCCACGGGCTCCATCGTGGCCGATTATGCCCAGAACAGCCTCCATTTTCTGACTGCCCGCCCCGTGTTCCGGGGCCGTCCGGTGGCCGGAGAGGTGCGTCTCGAGGCCGGCTCCTTCGGGACCTGGCAGCCTTACGGACGGCTCAGTTTCCGCCTCAGTCCCCGCTGGAGCTTCTCTGCCCATGCCGGCGGGGTTATTACCAAGGGCCATTTCCCCTTGGAAGACGGCAGCCTCCGGGAGAACAACGATTTGAAACAGATTCGCGGCGGCATAGACCTCTTCGGCCTCTTGGAAGACGGAGATTTCCATGCCAAGGCCTATTATAACGGGGCCGACAGGGGCACCCCCGGCAGCCTGTCCTGGCCCTCCACGGACCGCCAGAAAGACCGCAACGCCTTTGGGCAGTTCCTCCTGAGGAAGGCCTTCGGAAGCGTTTACAGCCTGCATCTGAGCGGAAAAACCTCCTTCGACCGCCTGCAGTACCTGAGCGAATGGGGCCATGATATCTACGAGCAGACGGAGGTGCAGCTTAACTCCGTGCACCGCTTCCGCCTGAAGCCCTGGTGGGAGGTTTCCCTTACGGCCGATGCCGCCTTGGACGGCCTTTCCTCCACCCAGTACAACGGGGTGCGCCTGAGCGTCTTGGGAGCCGTGGCCACGGCCTTCCGCCTGGCCCGTTTCCAGGCCGATGCCGCCTTGGAATATGCCGGCGTCAAGGATGTCCACGGGGCCTTTTGGGGTAGCCTCTCGCCCTCGCTGGACCTGCGTCTGAAGCTGGTGGAAGGCTTGGACCTGGTGGCTTTCGGCCGCCGTGCCTACCGCACCCCCACCTTCAATGAGCTCTACTATCCCGGCTACGGCAATCCTGCCTTGAAGCCGGAAGATGCCTGGCTGGCCGATGCCGGCCTGGACTTTTGCCGCAAGCTGGGTGCCTGGACGCTGAAAGCCCGGGCCGACGGCTATTACAACTACCTCACCAACAAGATTATATCGGCCCCTTCGGTGGGGGACCCCAATATATGGCTGCCCTTCAACGTGGGCAAGGTGCAGGCTGTCGGGGCCGATGTCATGGCCGGCTTCAACTTTGCTAAGGGCCATTGGACGGCCTCCTTTACGGGCCGGTATGGCTGGCAGAAGGCCGTGGACAAGACTCCGGACAGCGCCGGCTTTGACCGGCAGATTCCCTATGTGGCCCGCCACAGCGCCTTTTTGCAGGGGAGCCTGGCCTACCGGGGCTGGACCCTCGGGGCCCAATGGAACCTGAAGGCCGGCCGCGTGGATGGCTCCGGGAATATGCCCGACTGGAACACCCTGGACGTGAATTTCCTCAAGGATTTCCATCTGGGAAGCACCCTGATAGGGGTATTTGTATCGGCCCGGAATCTGCTCAACAAGCGCTATGACATTGTTTCCGGCTATCCCATGCCCGGCCGCAACTTTACCGGCGGGGCCAGTTTCCGTTTCTGATGCGCCGCAGCCTTTTATATCTGCTGCCACTGCTCCTTCTCTCCTGCCACGGGTCGGAGAGGGGGAGCCGGCAGATGGAATACGCCGCCTGGTTCTCCATTCAGGAAGACAGCAGCGTGGTGGTGCTCCGGCCTTCCGGCGGGGCCGACACGCTCCGGGGGCCTTTCCGTCGGCTGGTCTGCATGTCCAGCTCCTATGTGGGCTTTTTGGAAGCCATCGGGGCCGATTCCGCGGTGGTGGCAGTCTCCGGCCTGGTTTTTCTGGGAAACGCTCTGGTGCGGGAAAGGGCTGCGGACGTGGGCTACGACGCCGCCCTGGATTACGAGGGCATCCTCAAGCTCCAGCCGGACCTTTTTCTGACATACAGCGTCTCTTCGGCGGAGCCTCCGTATCTGGCCAAGCTCCGGGAGCTGGGCGTGCGCTGCGTGGTCCTCAGCGAGCATGTGGAAAACCATCCGCTGGCCCGGGCGGAATATGTGAAGCTCTTCGGCGCCCTCACCGGACGCCTCTCCCGGGCCGATTCCGTCTTTTCCGCCGTGCGGGAGCGCTACCTGTCGCTCCGGCGTCCGTCGGCCTCCCACAAGGTGCTCATCAACATCCCTTATTCGGACG
>CADBHY010000095.1 GCA_902794615.1 uncultured Bacteroidia bacterium | reverse complement strand
ATCCCCGTTCATCTCCACGGTAGTCCAGGCGGTACCGTCGTAACGCATCTGCAGGTGCTTGGGCGCCTCCACGCCTTCGAAGAAGACAAAGATTACATCTCCCGCCTCCCAGCCGGTCTTGATGGCCTTGGTGGCCGGAGATCCGTCCGAATAGCTGGCCGTAAGTTCAAAAACAATCTTCGACTGAGGTTGGGGTTGAGGTTCGGGGAAATTGCTCTCTTTTTGGCAGGACACCAGTGCGGCAAGGGCTGCGAGTGCAAGTGCAAAAATTTTTTTCATATCCATTTTTGTTTTGATTGGTTTTCCTGCTGCAAAGATGAAACAAAAAGCGCCGGTGTTTGTGTCACCCGCGCAAAACTTTGTGTCAACCGTGCAAAATCAGTCTCGTGGCGTGATGTTATCTGGTCGAAGAGCATAACAAAGCGAGGGTCTGCAAAACAACGTGCAGACCCTCGTAGGATATCCCGGGGCGGGAAATGGATTGAAACGGACCTATTCCTTCTTGGAAATCTTCTCCTTGAGCTCCGCATGAACTTCCTTGGCCTTGTCTTCCACCTTGTCGGCTATGTCTTCCACTTTGTCCTCTACCTTGTCGGCCAGGTCTTCCACTTTGTCGCTCACTTTTTCCGCCAGGTCCTCGGCTTTGTCGGCCACGTCCTTGGCTACGTCCTTGGCCTCGACGGCGCTTTCGGCCAGGACTTCCTTCACGGTGTCAAGGGTGGATTTCTCGGGGGCGGCAGCCTCGCCGGGAACGGCAACGGGGGTGGCCACCTTCTTCCAGCCCAGCAGCACCAGCACCCAGGCAATCACTTTGAGGATGGCGCCTACAAAGCCGCCCACAAGCGGAATCCAGCCAATCACAATAGCGATGGCCACCAGGACTTCGGCCGTAAACAGCTGCCCGAAACCGGCTGTAGCCGCCGGGCTCAGCTGGCCGATGGCGGCCGATTTCTTCAGGGACGAGTAGGCCATCAGGAGCAGCACGCAGGAGACGATGGCAAGGATGCCTCCCACCCAGCGGACTCCGGGAATCATGCCGAACACGGCGGCCAGAATATCGAAGATAATGGAAAGGAACACATTGCCGAAGGCGCTCTGGTCTTCCCCTTCGGTGATGTTCTTGAGGTCTTTGACCGCCAGGAAGAAAATCACATAACCTGCAATGATGCACAGCTCTACCAGAATGAGCAGGGTGGCCACAAATCCGCCTCCGGAGCTTCCTGAGGCGAAGGATGCGAGGGCGCTTGCGCCGGCGATGGGGGCCAGGATGGCGGCCAGAATGCCCAGAAGGGAGTACAGGAGGGTACCCACATAGGCCTGACGGGTCTCTTTGTTCCAAATTCGAATGTCCATAGTGCGTTAAATTATGAGTTTGTTTTAGAAGGTCTTATGAATGAGCTCGTTACAAATATAATAATTATTTCAAATATTCACGCAGGAAAAAGGGGTTTTTGTTTCGGAGTCTGTTGCGGCCTTCCGGTCCGGGGGCGTTGTATAAATAAAAAAGGATGCGTATCTTTGTATGATTCAGATACAAAAACCATGAAAATTCTCCGCTTTGCTTCCATCGTGCTCTCACTGACGCTCCTTTCCTGCGGCGGGAACACCATCCACCGGGATTACCAGGCCCGGCTTGAGTCCCATGACGGCGCCCTGGCCCAGTTCATGACCTTGCCCGAGGGCATATCGGCCCGTGAAAAAGAGGCCCTGGAGTTCCTCTATGCCTACATGCCCCTGGCCGATGTCACGGACTACCCGGCGGAATTCTACCTGGCCCAAGTGCGCAAGTCTTTCCAGGCCCGCGAAGAGATGCCCTGGAAGGTGCCGGAGCGCGAGTTCCGCCATTTCGTGCTGCCCCTCAGGACCAACAACGAAGACCTGGACAGCGCCCGCACGGTGTTTTACGACGAGCTCAAGCCCCGCGTAGAGAAGCTCTCCATGAAGGAGGCCATCCTGGAGGTGAACCACTGGTGCCATGAAAAGATGACCTACCAGCCTTCCGACGGGCGCACCCACGCCCCCCTGGCTTCCCTCAAGAATGCCCTGGGCCGATGCGGGGAGGAGTCCACCTTCTGCGTGGCCGCCCTGCGCTCCGTGGGCATCCCGGCCCGCCAGGTTTATACGCCCCGCTGGGCCCATACCGAGAGCAACCACGCCTGGGTAGAGGCCTGGGCCGACGGAACATGGTACTTTATCGGCGCCTGCGAGCCCGAGCCCGTGGTGAACTTGGGCTGGTTCAACGCCCCCGCCTCCCGCGCCATGCTCACCCATACCAAGGTGTTCGGCAAATACGACGGCCCGGAGGAAGTGGTTCTCCGCACCCCCGGCTATACGGAAATCAATCTGATAGAGAATTACGCCAAGGCCGCCAAAGGCAGCGTGAAGGTTTTATCGGCCGATGGAAAGCCTGTGGAGGGCGCCCGGGTGAACTTCTGCATCTACAACTCTTCGCAGTTCTTCCCGGCCGTGGCCAAATATACGGATGCAAAGGGCACGACCAGCCTGTCGGCCGGCCTGGGAGACATGCTGGTATGGGCATCCAAGGACGGAAAATACGGTTACGGAAAGCTCCGTTTCGGCGTTGACAAAAACCTGACCGTCACCCTTGACTCTCCTGCGGGGAACCCCGTCCGCTCGGAGCTGCTGGACATCGTACCGCCGCCGGAGGAGGTTGTTCTGCCGGAGGTGACGCCCGGGCAGCGGGCCGAAAATGACCGCCGTATGGCCTATGAAGATTCCGTGCGCAAGGCCTACATGGCCACCTTCCCCACCAAAGAGCAGGCGCAGGCCTTTGTGAAGCAGTATGCCCTTCCGGAGACGGCGCAGCGCTTTGTGGAGCTGTCGGCCGGAAACGGCGCCACCATCATGGGCTTCCTCCGGGAGGCGCAGGACAAGGAGCGCGCGGTGGAATTGCTCCGCAGCCTCAGCCGCAAGGACCTTTCGGACGTATCGGCCGATATCCTCTGGGACAGCTACAACGCCACCGAAAGCGTGCTGGCGCCCCGCATCGAAAGCGAATTCCTCTCTCCCTATAAAGGCTGGTTCCTGAAGAACGTGCCTGAGGAACTCCAGAGGAGCTTCCGGGGCAATGCCCAGGCCATCCTGGACTGGGTGGAGCAGAATATAGACGTGGACGAAGACCCGCTCTTCTGGGACATCCCCATGTCTCCGGTGGGCGTGTGGAAGAGCCGCATGGCCAACCCCCGCTCGCGGGACATCTTCTCCATCGCCCTGGCCCGTACCTTCGGGGTGGACATGCGGAAAGACCGCAACACCGGAGCCCTCCGTTTTGAAAACGACAAGGCCGATGTCCCCTCGGCCCCCGTCACCCTCACTTACCAGCCCGTGGAGGGGGTAGAGGAGCCCGAATACGGCGCCCACTACTCCGTGAGCCGCATTGTGGACGGGCAGCCGCAGATGGTGTTCCTGGGCTTCCCGGGGCAGATGCGGCGCTACGGTTTCCCGGGCGGCAACCGCCTGCCGGAAGGAGACTACCTGCTGGCCTCCGGAAAACGCCTTTCGGACGGTTCCACGCCCGTTACCCTTACGCTTTTCCACGTGACGGCCGGGCAGCCCCTTGAGGTTCCCGTAGTCCTGGAAAGCGTTCTGGAAGAGGTGAAGGTCTGCGGCAGCTTCCCCACCCGTTTGCTGAATGAAGACGGCTACTATGCCGCCGCCATATTGGATGTGGGACTGGAGCCCACCAACCACGTCCTGAACGACCTTTCCGCCCAGCGGGAAGCCCTGGAGCAGTGGGGACGTCCCATCTATCTGATTTGCACCAGCGACGCCCAGATGGAGCGTCTGCATGAGGAGGTGGCGGGCGGCCGCTTCGGCCAGCTGCCTTCCACGGTCAAGTATGTCACCAATGCCGGAGGAGAGATGCTGAAGGCCATCATTGAAGGCGCCTCCCTCCGCGAGGGGCAGCTGCCGGTGGTCTTTGTGGCCGATGCCGACGACCGGGTGGTCTTCGTTTCCCAAGGTTATACCATAGGAATGGGCGACAAGATTGTAGCCCTGTCCAAAAAACTGTAATACATGAAAAAAACTCTGATTTTTCTATGCGGCCTGGGCCTGCTGTTCTCCTGCGCGAAGCAGCCGTACTACGTGGCCGATTTCCAGGCCCGTCAAGAGGCCAACGACGGTGCCCTGAAGCCCTTCATGACCCTTCCGGAGGGCATATCGGCCCAAGAAAAAGACGCGTTGGAGTTCCTCTATGCCTACATGCCCCTGGCCGACGTGACGGACTACTCCGCAGACTTTTATCTCCGGAACGTGCGCAGCTCGCTGAAGACGCGCGAAGAGATGAACTGGGGCGTGCCGGAGCGGGAATTCCGCCATTTTGTGCTGCCGCTGCGCGTGAATAACGAGAGCCTGGACAGCGCCCGCACGGTCTTCTGCGAGGAGCTGGGGCCCCGCATCAAGGGCATGTCCATGAAGGAGGCCATCCTGGAGGTGAACCACTGGTGCCACGAGAAAGTGACCTACACGCCCTCCGACGCCCGCACATCCTCTCCGCTGAACCTGGTCAAGAATGCCCTGGGCCGATGCGGGGAACAGTCCACCTTCTGCGTCACCGCCCTCCGCAGCGTGGGCATCCCGGCCCGCCAGGTTTATACGCCCCGCTGGGCTCACACGGACGACAACCACGCCTGGGTGGAAGCCTGGGCCGACGGAACGTGGTACTTCCTGGGCGCCTGCGAGCCCGAGCCCGTCCTGAACCTGGGCTGGTTCAACGCCCCCGCCTCCCGCGCCATGCTCATGCACACCAAGGTGTTCGGCAAGTATGACGGTCCGGAGGAGGTGGTGCTCCAGAGCCCCAACTTCACGGAAGTGAACCTGATAGACAATTACGCCAAGACCGCCCGCATCGATTTCCGGGTAGTCTGGGCCGACAACGCCCCCGACAACCTGGCCGGAAAGCCCGTGGATGGCGCCCGCGTGGACTTCTGCATCTACAATTACGCAGAGTTCTATCCGGCCGTATCCAAGTACACGGATGCCGACGGCCGCACCTTCACCAGCGCCGGCCTGGGCGACATGCTGGTCTGGGCCTCCAAGGACCGGGGTTTCGGTTACACCAAGGTAAGTTTCGGCAAGGACACGGAGGCCGTGATTACCCTCCGCTACATGGTGGGAAACGAGTTTTCCGGGCCCGAGGGCGTGAAGGAAGCCTTCACCCTGGTTCCTCCGCCGGAGAATGTGACTTTGCCGGAAGTGACGCCGGAGCAGCGCGCTCAAAACGACGTGCGTTTTGCCTATGAAGATTCCCTCCGCCATGCCTACGAGGCCACTTTCCCGGCCGGCGACAAGGCCCGCGGCAACTGGGAAACCCTGGAAGCCTTCCGGGTGGCCTGCGGCAATCACGAGCGCATAGAGGAAGTGCTGAATTCCCTCAGCACCAAAGACTTCCACGACGTTACGCTGGAAATTCTCCAGGACTATTACAGCACCCCTGTATTCCGGGGCTCCCGCATTGAGAATGAGTTCCTTACGCCGTTCTACAGCTATTTTGCCGACAAGCTGGAAGAGATTCACAGCCCCCGCGAGCTGGTGACGTGGACGGAAGACAATATCAAGGTTCTGGACAACCCCAAGGCCTGGAACATTCCCATGTCTCCCGCCGGCGTGTATGAAAGCCGCCTGGCCCTGCCCCGCTCCCGCGACCTTTTCTTTGTGGCGGCAGCCCGCGCCAAGGGCTTCGAGGCCCAGAAGGACCTGGTCACCGGAAAGATCCAGTACAAGGAGAACGGCCAGTGGCTGGATGTGAACTTCGGCGGAAACGCACCGGCTGCGGCCGCACCCCAGGGCACGCTTAAACTTACCTACAAGCCCACCAAAGCCGTGGAGAATCCGCAGTACTATACGCACTTCACCCTTTCCAAGATAGTGGACGGCCGTCCCAGCCTGCTCTCCTTCGATGAAGGCGAGGTGGACATGGGCGGTGGCGTAGATTGGGCCCATGTGTTCAAGAACGGCCATAAGCTGGATGCAGGTACCTATCTGCTGGCCTCCGGAAACCGCCTCTCGGACGGCTCCGTGCCGGTTTCCATGTGCTTCTTTGCCATCGAAGAGGGGAAGGAGACCGTTCAGGAGCTGCGTATCGGCGAGCTGGACGGCGCCCTGCCCGTGATAGGCCAGTTTGACGCGGAGACGCGGGTTTCCATAGAGGGGAAGGAAGTCTCCATCCTGTCCCAGACCGGCCGCGGCTACTATGTGCTGGCCCTGCTGGACCCCGGCAAGGAACCCACCAACCATGCCCTCAGAGACCTGGCCGCCGCCCGCGAGCAGCTGGAAAGCTGGGGCCGTCCCATCGTGCTTCTCTGCTCTTCCCCCGAGGCGCTTTCACAACTTCTGAAGGAAGAAAAAGAGGGCCGATACGGGAAACTTCCCGCTACGGTCCTCTTCGGAGTGGCTCCGGAAGGGATGCTTGACGGCGCCCGTCCGGTGGTGCTCATTGCCGATAGCTTCAACCGCGTGTTCTTCCGCAGCGAAGGCTATACCATCGGCCTGGGCAATCAGCTTTCCGCAGCCTCTACGGCTTTGAAATAGCGATAACTGTTTACTTTCACCTCGCCAATGGAGCTCTCGTCACAGACGATGGTTCCGGCGGGGTGATTCTGTAGTCCGCTCAGGGTGCAATAGTGGCTCAT
>CADBHY010000094.1 GCA_902794615.1 uncultured Bacteroidia bacterium | reverse complement strand
ATACATATTGAAGACGGTACGGGCGTCCGGAGGGAGGGCCTCTATAAGCCGCATCAGCTCTTTATAACCCATCTTCTGGAGCGGGGTGGCCTCCTGCGTAAAGAGGCCGCGGGCCTCCGAGATGTCTTCGCTCAGGCCCAGGGCATCCGTTTTTCTGAGATGCATCAGTGCAGTATTGACAAAGATTCTTCTGGCCCAGCCTTCGAAGGAACCGCTTCCCTCATAGCTGGAAAGTTTGGTGAACAGGGTGATGAAACCCTCCTGGAGCACGTCCTCCGCGTCTTCCCGCTTTCCCATATAACGCAGGCAAACTGCCATCATTTTGGGTGCCAGGGCCTCGAAGAGGCGTCTTTGCCCCGCCCTGTCTCCTTCAAGACAGGCGGCAGCCAGGCGCTCTAAGGATGACGCTCCGGAAGGTGAATCTTCATCCGAAGTCCACTGTATAAGATGCAGTTTTGACCAAAAACGTTTCAATGGGTCCGAAATTTGTTTTTAGTGGCAAAGACAAATTTCGTAAAAAATTCATAAACCCCCAAGAGGGATGTTGTATGTTTTGGCCAAAACGAGTAATTTTGTAATCTTATGAGAAAACTTCTCATCTTTATATGCCTTTGCTGCCTTCCCGTCTTCTGCGCCTCCGCGCAGGAGGTGGAGGCCAATCTCATCGATGCCGTCACCCTGTACAGCAACGGGCAGAACAAACAGGCCCGCGAACTGCTCAAAACCCTTTCCGTGGCCCAGCCGGAGAACGACGCCGTGTGGTACTACCTGGCTTTATCGGCCTTGAAAGAAAGAAAGCTGGAAGAGGCCGTCGAGGCCAATTCGAAGGCCGTGGCCATAGACAGCACCAATTATTGGTACCGCCGCACCCAGGCCCGGCTCAGGGTGCTGCAGAACCTTCCGGAGCAGGGCATTGCGCTGTATGAGAGCATGGTGAAGGACTTCCCGGACAACGACGGGGCCCTTTACGAAGTGCTGGACCTGTACCTCAAGAACCAGAAATACGAAAAGGCCCTGAAGGCCTTGGACGAGATTGAGAAACTGCGCGGACTCTCGGAAGAGGTGGTGCGCACCCGCTATGACGTGTACACCGCCATGGGCCGCCAGGACGAGGGCGCCGCCCTGCTGGAAAAATTCAACGAGCAGTACTCCGTCCCCTCCGTCCTGTCCATGCTGGGAGATTATTATCTGGCCGATTTCAAGGATTCCCTGGCCCTGGTGCGCTATGAGGAGGCCCTGGAGATAGACAGCGCCTACATGCCCGCCGTACTTGGCCGCTCGGAGGTGTTCCGCCGGGGACGCCGCTACAAGGAGTATTTCCGGACGCTGGAGCCTTTCTTCCATTCGGAAGACATTCCGGCCTCTACCAAGAGCATGTATATCGGCAACCTTACCCGCTCCCTGGACCCCAAGATTCTCCAGATTCACCGCTCCGGCTTCGACTCCCTGGCCGTCATGGCTGCAAACGCCCACCCTACGGACAGCACCATGCTCTCCACCGTCGGCTCGTATTATTATACGACGGGAAGGACGGAGGAGGCCGGAAAATGGTTCCGAAAGAATGCCAATTTGTACCCCGAAAGCCTGAGCCAGACCGCCACCTACGTGCAGTATCTCCAGCTTCAGAAGCAGTGGGAGCCCCTGAAGGAACGGTCCATGGATGCCTTCAAGCGTTTTGAAGAGCTGGCCTTCCTGGACTATGCCTCCCTGGCCTGCTACGAACTGAAAGACTACGACGGCATTATCCGGAACAGCGAATACATCCTCTCCGCCTACCCCAAAGACAAAGAGCTGCGGGTGAACGCCCTGAGCCAGCTGGGAGACGCCTACCACTCCAAGGGGGATTCCCGCAGTGCCTTCAAGACTTACGAGAAGGCCCTCAAGCTGAATCCGGACTACGCCCCGGTGCTCAACAACTACGCCTACTACCTGAGCCTGGAAGGGAAAAAGCTCAAGAAGGCCTACAATATGTCCAAGAAGACGGTGGAACAGGAACCCGACAACGCCACCTACCTGGACACCTTCGCCTGGATTCTGCACCTGATGGGGAAAAACTTGGAAGCCAAGCCTTTCTTCAAGCACGCCATGCTGTACGGCGGCAAGGACAGCGCCGTGATTCTGCGACACTACGCCACGGTGCTGGAGGCTCTGGGAGAAAGCGAAAGCGCCAAGATTTATAGAAACCAGGCCGCCCGCCTGGAACCCGACAACGAGTGAAGAAAGTCCTCTGCATAGTGCTGGTAGCCGTCCTCACGGCCCTGAGCGCCGGAGCACAAAGCTCTTCGGTCAAACGCCTGGAGTCTCTGCGCGCCCAGTTGGAGAACGACATCAAAATCCTGAACCGCCAGCTGGACCAGAACATCAAAAACAGCAACAAAGTCCTGAGCAGCCTCACCCTGGTAAGACGGAAAATCAATGCCCGGGAGCAGCTCATCGCCACTTATGACAAGCAGCTCAAAGAGCTGAACGACTCGTTGTACCTGTGCCAGAAGGAACTGGGCCGCCTGCAGGCCCGTCACGACACCCTCTCCCTCTATTATTCCCGCCTGGTGAGGGGCGCATACAAGAACCGGGACACCCGCCTGTGGTACATGTATATCCTGTCCAGCGACTCCATGGGGCAGGCCTTCAACCGTTTTGACTACTTCCGCAACCTTTCCACGCAGATGAGCGCGGAGGCGCTCAAACTGCGGGAGGCATCGGCCCAGCTGGAAGCGCAGAAACAACGCCTGAACAAACTCAAGGCCCAGGTGAACGAAACCCGCAAGAAGGTGGTGAGCGAGCGTTCGCAGCTGCAAAGCGAAGAGGGTGACGCCTCCCGCATGGTGTCGCAGCTCAAAAAAGACCGCCGCACCTACGAGAAACAGCTCAAGGAGAAGAACCGGCAGAAGGAAGAGCTGAACCGCAAAATTGCGGAGCTCATCCGCCAGCAGACGCGGAAGCAGGACGGGGCCGGGAAAAAGACCGGCGGAGGCAGTTCCAAGACCACCTCGACCGCCGTGGACACCAAACTTTCCAACGAGTTTGCCGCCAACAAGGGCCGACTCCCCTGGCCGGTGGAGGGCACCATAATGGAACGCTTCGGCAAACACAGCCACCCCGTCTATAAAAATGTCCAGCTGCCCCAGAACAACGGCGTCACGCTGGTGGTAAAGCACGGCGCCCAGGCAAAGGCCGTTTTTAACGGCACTGTCTCGCAGATTGTGGTGCTGCCCGGCTACAACCAGTGCGTACTGGTGAACCACGGGGAATATTTCACCCTGTACAGCAAGCTCAAATCCGTTTCCGTAAAAGCCGGCCAGAAGATTAGCATCGGCCAGGTGGTGGGCACGGTGGACACCATCGGCGGAGAAGACCTCTTCCACTTCGAGCTATGGAAGGGCTCTACGCCCCAAAACCCGGAAAGCTGGCTCCGTCAGTAATCTTTCCTTCCTATGCACGGGGGAAAATGCCGAAGCAGGCACTTCCGCTGCCGGACATAGCCGCATAAACGGCGCCGCGCCCATACAAACTTTCCTTCACCTGCGCCAAGGCCGGATAACGGGCGAAAACGGTCTTTTCAAAGTCGTTCTTCAGTTCTTCTTTCCAGGTGGAAACCGGCTGTGAGAGCACTTTCCGGAGCGGTTTTTCCGGGCGGTGCGGCTCTATGCCGCGGTAGGCGTCGGCCGTGGAAACAGCAATGCCCTCCGGAATCACCACTTCTATCCGCCAGGCCTCCAGGTCCGGCTCATAGGGTTCCAGCACCTCTCCCCGGCCGCTGCCGAACATGGGCTTGTTGTACACGAAGAAAGCACAGTCGCTGCCCAGGCGGGCGGCATAGGCGGCCAGGGTTTCATCGGAAAGATGCAGGCCGGAAAGCTCCGCCATGGCACGGAGGGCGAAGGCGGCGTCCGAGGAGCCTCCTCCCAGGCCCGCCCCCACCGGCGACAGCTTTTCCAGGTAAATCTTCATGGGCGGGAGGTCAAAATCTTCCGAAAGCAGGAAATAGGCCTTGGCCGTAAGGTCTTTCAGCGGGTCCCAGTCCACCCCTTCCTTCCGGGCCAGGGTTATCATGAGCTTCCCATCGGCCGATATGGCCTGGGTGAGACCGGCATAACGCTCCTGCAAGGAGGAGAGGGTGCGGCTGAAGTCGTCTCCGGTGACAATCTCCAGGCGGTCCGCTATTCCGGTGTACGGAACAAAGAGGGTTTCCAGGTTGTGGAAACCGTCCGGCCGCTTTTCCAGGACGTTGAGTCCCAGGTTGATTTTGACGTTGGGCATGCAAATCATGGTCACAAACTTAATCAAAAATCGGTTAAAACACACAAAAAGCATGTGAAACAACACAACTTTTTTTACGATTGTAGGATTTTACAAAGTCTTTTCCCACCTTGCCGGAGCAAAAATGTATGTGTTATGAAAAAAATGCTTGCCTTGGGCCTGCTGCTGGGGGCCGTCATCAGCTGCCGGGACCCTCTTTTCGATTCCCTTCCCCGCTATATGAGGGAGCACGGGAGAACACTGCCTTCATCCGGCGGCGGGGCCGCGCCGAAGGATACGGCTCAGAACCCTTCACCCCAGGAGCCGCCCCCCCCGCCGGAGCCTTCCGTCTATGTTACCGCCTTCCACTATATCGACACGGAAAACTGGGAAACAGACTCCCTGGGCGCGGCAGAGCTGCTCTTTTTCAAGGACCAGGAACTGCTGCTGCGGCTTCCGGTAGAAACGCCGCCGGACCCGGAGAGACACCGGATTTGGGACAGCCGGCTGTGGACCGATGCCACCGACGGCTTCCTCACCCGGGTGTTCCGGGACGGAGAGGAGATGTTCCGCTACGACGGGCAGGAACAGCTGAGGGGCTTCCTGATTAAGGACGGTGAGGTGCATACGCTGGGCCAGCGCCCCGGCCGGGAGGGCCTGTGCTACAGGATAAACGGCCGTGAGGTGTTTTCCTCCACCACAGGCACTGTGCTGGGCAGCCCTTCAGACCCGGAATGGGAAAGCGGCGCCCTCACCCCGGACGGGGACTGGGTGTATTACACCTACAAGGCCGACGGAAACTACTACGTCATGCAGGACTCCAAATACCACAAGGTGGTCTTCGAACGCGATGCCGATGCCTTCTACGATTTCCGCGTGAAAGAAGGCGAGGTGCTCCAGGCCTACCGCAAAGGCAATGTCTACTACCTGAAAACAGGAGAAAAGGAGCAAGCCCTCAACGCCGCCGGCAGCCTGGTGATATCCTGCAAACTGGTTCCCTTCGGGGCCGATGTGGTTCTTCGGGGCATCAGCCGGACTTCCTCCACAGACTTTCTGTTCTGGTATTTCGACACTTCCATACCGGGTATCCGGAACCGGATTTCGGGAAAATCGGCCCGAAGCGGGATGGTGCTGCAGGAAGACGGCTGGCTGTTTGCCGACACCGCGGCCGACGGCAGCATCGGCAGCCTCTGGCTCTCCGGGGAAAAGCTGGACATGCCGGAGGGGACGTATTATCTGGCAACGCCCCAATGCCTTTTTTACAAGGACGGGCATTACGCCGCCGCCCTAAGCGGCCGTGGCGGAAGCAAGCACACGGTGGTCTATGACGGGAAGGCCCTGGCCTATTCTTTCAACGGTTATTTCACTTCTGTAAAACTGCAATGAGATGCTGGTAAACATTCATGGCGCCAAGTGCGTGGGTATTGAAGCCGTGCCCGTAACCATTGAGGTGGACATCACGCTGGGGGTGGGCATCCACCTCACCGGCCTGGCCGACGCCGCCGTAAAGGAAAGCCTCCTGAGAACCGTGACGGCCCTGCAGGCCAAGGGCTTCCACGTGCCCGGAAAGAAGATTGTGATTAACCTGGCCCCGGCCGATATGCACAAGCAGGGAAGCGGCTACGACATCCCCATCGCGCTGGGTGTCATCGCGGCTTCCGGCCAGCACTATCTGCCGGATCTGGAGAACTATCTTATCATGGGCGAACTGGGCCTGGACGGCAGCGTGCGGGCGGTGAGCGGAGCCCTGCCCATGGTGGAACTGGCTACCCGGATGGGCCTTAAAGGCTGCATCCTGCCCCAGGTAAGCGCCTTGGAGGCGGTGGACTTCACAGATCAATTACTCTTTGGCGTGACTTCGCTGGACGACGTGCTCCGCATCCTGGGCGGCGACCAGGACGTCTCCGACCTTCTGATTTGGAACAGCGAGGCCTACGGGAGGGCGCTGCGGGAGCAGGACACCCGTCCGGCCAACTACATGGATTTTGCCGATATCATCGGCCAGGAGGGGGCCAAACGAGGAGTTGAGATTGCCTGCGCCGGAGGGCACAATGTGCTCATGGTGGGCGCTCCGGGCAGCGGAAAGAGCTCCCTGGCCAAGGCCATCGCCGGCATCCTGCCACCTATGACACGGGAAGAGAGCGCCATCACCTCCAAGGTTTATTCCGTGGCCGGACGCTCCGGCGGCGGGGTGGGCCTCATGCGCACGAGGCCCTTCCGGGCACCGCATATATCGGCCTCCAAGGCGGCCATGCTGGGAGGGGGCAGCGGAGAGAATATCCTTCCCGGAGAGGTGTCCCTGGCCACGGGCGGGGTTCTTTTTGCCGATGAGTTCTGCGAGGCGCCCAAAAGCACGCTGGAGGCCCTCCGGGGGCCGATGGAAGACCGGCGGGTGACCATCTCCCGGCTCAAGGCCAAGATTGAGTACCCGGCGTCCTTCATGCTGGTGGCGGCCTCCAACCCCTGCCCCTGCGGCTA
>CADBHY010000093.1 GCA_902794615.1 uncultured Bacteroidia bacterium | reverse complement strand
CTACGTAAGCACCATCTTCACCGGTTTCGGTGTAGGTCTGCTCTCCAAGACCTTCGGTAACGGCTTCTGGAACAACCTCTTCCTGATCATGGCCGGCGTAGCCGTCATCGGAGGCCTCATCGTCCTTCCGCTGTGGAACATGAACAATAACGGCTACGAGACCGAATAGGCCCCGTACGGCTCCCTACTTCCTCACGGTTTTTTGAAGAGTAAACCACCATTGGTAGGGGTAATTTTACCGCTATCCCAAATAATCATATTGGGAAACACCACCCTATACCGGTCGTTTTGATAAATCAGCCTCGGATCCGGTTGATCCTGCGGCAGAACGGCGGGAAGCGATTGGATTTTCTCCGCAAAAGAGCAGACCAGAAGCGTATCCTTTTGGGTTATATCCAGGAAAAACGCCTTCCCTTCTTTCAGGATAAAAGCATAATTACCGGACGGAATTAGTTGGGTATAAGGCTCCACATCAACGGGATGCTCCAAGGTGCCGGAGAACGTGACGGACTCTTGTTTTTCCTCTTCTGTTCCATCTTTCCCGGCCTTTTCCTTCGCCTGGCGCAGTCTCCACGTTTCCAATACGAACTCACCGTATCCGCCGTATTGCTGCTCAAACACTTCCTTTTTCATCTCCCCCTTCAAGTAGCGCCGGATATCGTGGGCATTCTCGATATTCCGGCACAAAACGGAATCCTTGACAAGAGACTCATAACTCGTAATAACGGGAAATTTTCCATCCACCAGCACCTCCGGAAGCAGTTTTTCCAGCCGGGCGCGCTGGCTGCGGATCCCGAAATCCTTCGCCCGGATACCCGGAATATAGGTAAACAGGACCGCCAGGCCAATCACCGCCAGGAACAGCCGGCGGAAACCATAGGGCCGCTCCCGCAACAACCGCAGTACGAAAAGCGTGACCACCACGGCCAGTACCAGCAGATAGAAGCGCGGACCGGTGATACCGTATTCCCCGACGCGGCGGACCGCCCCGATCCAAAGCAGCACCAACGGTGCCAGGGCGATATAGGGGAAGGGCCGGTAAAACCATTCGAAATGGCGCTGATTTTCAGGTATTTGCATCCGAAGAAGGTAACAGAGCAGCGACGCCGACAAAAAGCCCAGTACCATATAGGCCACACCTCCGTCCGGCAGTTCCCACCGGATCAGGATCCGAACGATGTACAGGAGCAGGATCACGGCATACGCCACCAGCGCCGGTGAAAGGATATAGTCCACGATCACCCGCAGCGCTGCATCTCCTTTTCCGGTCGATTCTTTCGATACGAACGTACAGCACAGCAGCGGCGTTACCACGAAGGCCAGGAACATAAGGGAGTATTCCGTCCACTTTTCGGACAGGTCGAGGGCGAACAGAAAGTTCACGGAGGCGATCAAGGATGAGACGATACCGGCCAGAAGCAATCCGATCAGCAGGCCGAATGCAGTCTGCAGCGCCGTATGGAACAGATTCCGGCCGAAGGCGACGTTGTCCATCTTCCGGTCCCCGAGCACCAGCATCAGCGGGACCAGGATCCAGGCCATCCCCAGATACCAATCCTCATATCGGAAGCCCCAGTGAAAAAGAGGAATCCACAGGAACCAGGCCAGGAGATAGAACGGATACCAGCGCGTACGGCGCCTGGCCAAACGGCCGAAAGCAAACAAGAGCACATACTGCGGGACAAACCATAACAGCAACTCATAGACTTCACTATCCTTCAGTGCAGCTGTCTGCCCCCTGTCTGTCAGTACACCCAGAACAAAATAAACCAAACCCAACAGGGTCTCCAGCGGGAATTCCCGCACGCTCCGGACCACTCCCTGGCCCAGCGCCTTCATCCGTTCCTGAAACTTGCCCATAAAAAGTGTATTTTCCGTAACCCTTTGCAAATAACGTGCAAAAGCGCCATTCTCTCAACGACAGACCTGCCATTAACATGCTGGCAGGTGTCTCTGTGGCCCCAGCGCAAAAGGGCGGGATGGGGCAGCATGAGGCGACATGCCACCCCCGGCTAGGGGGTGCCTGCGAAGTGAAGGCTGTGTGCGGCAGGGCAGGCGGGGGTCGCCGGTGCCGCCCTGGCCCGCCGGAGACAAGGCCCCAAGCGTGGATGGCAAGGGCAAAAGGGCGGTTCGTCCACGAAAATGGCCGTTTTGGTGGATGGCGGACGGCAGGAGACGGGGACGGGAATGGGGCGGCTAAACAAAAAAGAGGCCGACTCGAAAGAGTCAGCCTCCATGGGGTGGAGGTAGTCGGATTCGAATTAAAATCACAAAACCCTCCAGAAACCCTTGTTTAAATGATTTCTATTGCGTATTTTTGCAGGCGAAGTTATTTAACCCCGCCTGTTTTTGGGATATTTTTGGGATACGATTTTAGTTCGGGAGGAACCGGAATATGAAAATTAAGCGCAATGCGTCGTTCAAGCTTTTTACCTATGGTAAAAACAAAGACAAGTACCAGATTCGTCTGCGAGTAACGTTTAACAGCCAGCGGCTGGATTTGGGCACCAACTGCCAGTTGAACAATCTGGAGGCGTGGGATGTCGGGAATGAATTGGTAAAGGCGGGTTATAAAGGCCCCAAGGGTGAAACGGCCACTACAATCAATGACGAACTGCGCAAATGCAAGGACACCATCGACATGGTATTCCAATACTATGAGGTGAATGACAAGATTCCCACTCCTTCCGAGGTCCAGAAGGCCTTCAAGGAACGAATGTCTGGAATCCTTCCCAAGCGTCCGGAACCTGAAAAGAAGAAACGGGAACAGAAGCCCAAAGAAGCGGATATGTTCGTTGTCTTTGACGAGTTCACCCGCAAATGCGGAGAAAAGAACGCCTGGACCATCGCCACCTTTGAGAAGATGTCGGCGCTCAAGGCCGATTTGCAGAACTTCGGCCCCAAGATCAAGCTTTCCGAACTGAACGAGGACGCGCTCACAAAATTTGTCGGCTATCTCCGCGACGAGAAGAAGGTTTTTCCGGCGAAAAAAAAGAAAGATGCAGAGGAAGATGAGGAAGAAAAGGCCGTTCAGGTAGGCCTTAACAACACTACCATCAAGAAAAAGCTGGAGTATCTCACCTGGTTCTTGCGATGGGCGCGAGACGTGGGGTATCCTGTTAATCCGGCATTCAAAACCTTCAAGCCCACCCTCAAGCAGACGCAGAAGCCCATCATCTACCTGTCAAAAGAAGAGTTGCAGCGAGTCAAGAACCTGGATCTGTCAGGATCCAAGCTGGAGCCCGTCCGGGACATCTTCCTTTTCTGCTGTTTCTCCAGCCTGCGGCACTCCGATGCCGACAACCTTCGCCGCAGCGACATCAAAGGGGACCACATAGACGTGACCACCATAAAAACAGTTGACAGTGTGTCCATCGAACTGAACGACATTACAAAGGCCATTCTTGAAAAGTACAAGGACATCCCATTCAAGGACAACAAAGCCCTTCCTTCTTTCACCAACCAGGCCATGAACCGCAGCCTTAAGGAACTTTGCCAACTGGCCGAAATCAACGACCCTATCCGCATCACTACCTACAAGGGCAACGTGCGGACCGATACGGTCCATCCCAAATGGGAGCTCGTCGGCACCCACACAGGCCGCCGCACTTTCATCGTCCAGGCACTATCCATGGGCATTTCTCCCAACATTGTCATGAAATGGACCGGCCACTCCGACTACAAGGCCATGAAGCCGTACATCGACATTGTGGACTCCATCAAGGCCCAATCCATGACCAAATTCAACAATTTGTTGTAATGGGAGCCAATTTTTCGGCTCACCCGCAAGGTTCCGTGGCAAGTCATCCAAAGATTTGACATAATCTGTACATGAAGAACGGCAGATCTGACACCCCTCTGAGTTGAGCACGAAAGCCTTTCATCTTGGGGTTGAGCGACTCGGCAGAAGCATTCGTTGAACGAGCGATGAAGTAGTTCAGTACCTTGTCCTCCCTGGATTTGATGGCGTCGCGGGCCGATTTGATTTCGCGGATGGTGCAGCGGTTGACGGCCTTGTACCAGCCATGTAACTTCACGCGGGCAGCCTCCCTGCCAAGAGATGTGCTCCGGAAGATGGCTCTGAGTTTATTCACAATCTCATAGGATTCCTTTATCTTGGGATACTTTGTAAAGAGCAGGTCCATCCGCTCCTTGGTCCGTTCGCTCCACTTGTCCGGCGTTTGTGTAAGTGCGCATCTGCAGCGGGTGAGCAGTTCCACCAGCGTATCGCCCGTGCTTAGCACCGTAGGCCTGAACTTCTCGTTCTTACGGGCCGGCTTGCGGCCTCTGGTCTTGCCTTTGTACTTCTTGGGATGTGTCTTGCGATACCATCGGCGATGGGCCGCATTGCGCTTCTGGCACTTCCTGAACTCGCTTTTCTCCTTGCGGACCTTGGCCTGGGCTTCGCGCTTGCAGCGGAGGCGCATCTCTTCGATGGCATCATTGCAGCGGCGCATGATGTGAAAGCAGTCCAGGACAATGGTCGCATTCGGGAAAGCCTGCGTCACAATATCCGCCATGCTCTCGGACAGGTCCATAGTCACCTCCTTGACTTTCAGGCGCTGCTCTTCCGGTATCTTGAGCAGGACTTCCACAACGTCCTTGGCCTTGGTGCCGCGGACGGCGGCCACAATCGACCCCTTATTGCAGTGGCCCTCCTTGTTGGACAGGAAGGTGAACAGGTCATCCTGCAATGAGGTCTCGTCAATACTCAGGTGCTCGCCGATGTTCTCCTCAATCAGAACCCAGTCGGAAGCGTGCTCCAGCTGATACCACTCCCGGAACCCGCTCAGCGAGTCCTTGTAGCAACGCTCAAGGGTGTCTCCATCCGAGAAAAAGAACTTACCAAGGGAGCGTGCCGTCACCGGCGTCGTATCCAAGACTATCTTTTAAAAAAGCCGCGAACTCGGCGCAGTAGCGGGTGCCGGTGGCGGCCAGCGGATATACGTTCAACACCACGTTCTTTCCCTCCGGAGTCAGCCATCGGCGGTGACGCACATGGAGGACGGCCTTCCTGTCCCGGACCGGGAAGTCCGAGATGACCGTCTCCTCCGTGAAGCCGTTAGGACGCAATTCTTGCAGGTCATCGGGCCGATTGTCCCGTTCATCCAGGTAGATGTGAAGGGAAGAACTGTATAGGATGTCCTTCTTGCTCTCACGTGAGTCCAGGGACTGTGTCTCCATCCATACGGGTTCGAAGAAGTCCAGGATACCCTCCGGCATAAAGAAGCTAAGAAAGTGCTGATAGAGTTGAAGTTGTGATGTGTCTTTGTCCATGTTGATTGGCGCTTATGAACAGCAAAAGCGGCCCGAAGACCGCTTTTGCGCTATTATCAATCGCGCTCCTATTCGTACCCAAATCGGCTATCATGGGCACGGCGCAGTCACGGGACACGCTATGCGACGGGGTTTTAACCGTTCAATTTGTTGCCAACAAAATAGAGGAAGGCACGGACATACACTTGGTTGGACTGATCTTGGCCATTACGGAAATATAAACTGCCATTTCCGTTAAACGACACGTGGTATTTATAGTTACTGTTATCCTCGTCAGGCGAAGACGTCCAGTAGAACCAATCAGTCCTCAATGGTGAACCGCCAGCTTTGGTGATGAGCGCGTCCAGGCCGGTGTAATTGTACTCATTCCCCCCGTTGGCCGCGCACATGGACTTCCACTGATCAACGGTGGGAAACCGCCAGTTGGCACCGTCAAGTTTCGGAGTCTTGCCCTCGCAGGCACTTTTTGCATCGGACCAATTCATCCCCCAGCTCTCCTCGCTGATAGCGATGGCTCCGTAGAGGGACACATAACTGTTCCGTTCGGTTATCACGGCTATGGCGGTGGTGCCTGCGTTTGTTGCCGACTCCACGCATGCATACATCATGCCGTCGGCAGCGACGACGCGGCCCAGGCTGGCAGTTGTGGCCACGTTTATATTCTTCACCAGAGTCAGCGAGGCGTTGATGGCGTAGTACTGGCCCTGTGCAAAGGTCGCGCCCGTCTTGAGATAGTCGTAATAGAATGTGAACCCGAGGCTCGTCTTCTGGGCCGTCAGCGTCACGCGGCCACTGGCGACGGCGGGCACGGCCACGTAGAGTTCGCTCATGGCGGCGGCGGGCGTGACCTCGCAGGTGGTGCCGCCGACGGTGACAAAGAGTTTGTTTACGCTCAGTGCCGATGCGCCGTCCTTGTCCTTCAGCGTGAACTTCACAATGGCCTGCTGGTTCACGAACGAGGCATCCGTGGCCGTCACGTTGCTGCCCGCGACGGTAGCCGTCACCGTGGCTGTGGCATAGTCGCACACGCGGTCGATGCTCGTTTCCGAGCCTGTCAGCGTGCCGTCCTGCGTGGCGTAGGCGGGGCTGAGATATTTCAGCAGCAGCGACTGGCCATTGCTGGGCAGCGACGACAGCGTGCCCTTCAGCTTCGTGCTTGCGCCGCTGGTCTCGGCAGTCAGCGTGCCGTACTTCGTCGTGGTGCCGTCGCTGGTCCATACCTCCACCGCGTCGCCCTGGGACCACGTGGCATTGAGCGTCTTGCCTTCCAGCGAAAGGGCTTTGGTGGCTTCATCATCACCGCCTTTGGTTGCGTTGACAGAAAGGGTGTAAACCTTAGCAGGTTCTTCCTTAATAGTGGTTTCCTCTTCGAAGATGTCCTCCTTGACGGAGCAGGAAACAATGGCGGCCGATGCCATGAGCAGGGTGGCCAAGGTACGGATGTTTGTAAT
>CADBHY010000092.1 GCA_902794615.1 uncultured Bacteroidia bacterium | reverse complement strand
ATTCGGACGTCCACCATGAGCATGGTCATCACTTAAATCATTGATAATTATACTTTAATTTTTGATAATTCTTTGATTTCTGATTTTGATTTCATGCTAAAATATTTTACTTTTACATGTTCAAAAAAAGGAACGTTTATTTGAACACTCTTCCCTTCTCCCATTGATAAAAAGTCCCCCTGGACACGCCCAAACGCCGGGCAATCGCCGCCTTGGACTCTCCCTGCGCAAGCCACGCCAAAATCTCCTCCTTCCGTTCATCCAACAAGCGGACTTTGCTTTTTGAACCTTCCGGTCGGCCCACTCGCTTTCCCTCGGCCTTACGGCGCGCCAGAGCCTCGCGCGTTCGCGCAGAAATAAGCCTGCGCTCAATTTCGGCGCTGAGCCCGAAGGCAAAGGCCAGCACCTTGCTCTGGATGTCGTCACCCAGGCGGTAACCTTCCTTCACCGTCCACACCTGGCAGCCCTTGTTCATGCACGTGCTCAGGATTTCCATAATCATGTAAAGCTTGCGCCCCAAGCGGGAAATTTCCGTGCAGATGATAAGGTCCCCCTTCCCCACCCGACGCAGCAGCTTGCCCAAAGCTCTCTTATCATAGGCCTGAGTACCGGAAATAGTCTCTCTTATCCAGCCGCTAATTTCCATACTTTTCCCCTGGCAAAAGCGGGTAATCTCAAACTCCTGGTTCAAGGTAGTCTGATGGTCGGTAGATACCCGGATGTATCCGTAAATCATAAAGCTACAACAATTGGATTATAGTCACAAAGATGATAAAAACGTCCGTGGTACCGGTTTTAATTGGACTACAATCCATTACACAATGCAACCTGGCCGATTTCGGCCAGGTTGAAATACACAAGTTTCTATTTGTTAGCGCCTTACAGAACCACACCAGGACACCTTTCCGTCCCGGCATAGCGCTTAGTGATAACAGGTCTGTCGCAGGTCAGAGGCAGTTCCGTTGCAAGTCCCGAAAAAATGGCCAGCCTGGGCCGGAAATCGGCCATAGAAGGCAAAAAGCGTCGCAGGGCAGCAAAAAAATGAAGACTCGCGACGCAACGCCCTCCCACCTGCCACGCAAAACGCCCTTACCTGCGACATCGGCCCGCAAAAAGCTTTGCCGTTAAGTAATTGACACTATGCGGATTACAGCACATTCCTCGTTCAAAAATTGAACGAGGAATATACTACAAATCTATGATAATCAATGAGTTAACGACCAAGCCACAAACCTCAAACCAAAATCAGCGGATGCCAAGCAGCTTGTGGGTCTGGAGGGAGAGGCGCCAGGAGGGATGGGTCTCTACAAAGGAGATGGTCCGGCGAAGGATTTCGCGGTTGCGGGCGGGGACGGCCACATCGCAGGGCTGCAGGAAATGCCAAGGGGCCGGGAAAGCGCTCCAATACGCCAGGCGCTCTTCCGGCAGCGTACCGTCAAAGACCAGTTTCAGTTCATCGGCCCTTTCCAGCACAACCCGTCCGTCGCCCATGAGGCCCGGCACATCCTCCTTGGGGCTCAGCGTCACCCAGTCCACCCCGGCCGGCAACAGCCGCGTGCCGTTGGTTTCCATGTGAACCGTATAGCCTGCCTCATGAAAGGCCGACAGCAAGGCGGCATCGGTCTGCAGGGAAGGTTCTCCGCCCGTGAGACAGATTCTGCGGCAGTCCCCGCCGGCATCCAACGCCTTCCGGACCACTTCATGGGCCGATAATTCCTCATACCCGGCATGGTTCGTGTCGCAGAAAGGGCAGCGAAGGTTGCACCCGCTAAGGCGCACAAAAACCATGGGCGTACCCGTCCAGAAGCCCTCTCCCTGCAGGGAGAAGAAGATTTCGTTCACCCGGTACATTATCTCTCGTAGGCGGCCATGTTCATCTCGCTCTCCCACACCTCCACCTTGTAGGCGTTTTCCACGTGGTCGCAAATCCAGCGGGCCATGTTCTCCGCCGTGGGGTTGAAGTCGAACACCTCGTTCAGGTTCTTATGGTCCAGGGCCGATGTAATGTCCCTTTTGATGTGCGTGAAGTCCGTCACCATGCCATCGGCATTGAGGGTTTCGCTCTTGCAGTAAACTTTCACTATCCAGTTATGGCCGTGCAGGTTCTCGCACTTGCTCTCGTAAGAAAGGTGCAGCGCATGGGCGCTCGAAATTTCCAGTCTTTTGCAAACGTAATACATAAGGCAAAGATATGTTTATTGTAATTGTTTCTGACGCTCTTTGAGAGCCCTGCTCAAGGCGTTCTGGGCACGCATCCGGCGGATAGGCCCTTGGGACACCTGAAAGCCCAGCATCATTTCCTTGAGATCGTCCTCGCTGTAGCTGGGAAAGAGTTTGATGACTTCTCCGGCAAAAAGGTCCAGCTGGTCCCCTACGGACAGCGGATAATCGTCGTCTCCGAAGAAACCCTCCGTCCAGCGCAGCAGGTCCAGCCTCTCGCGGACAGCTTTTTCCTGCCCGAGAGGGTCCTTCGACGGAGCCTCCGCCTGCCACTCAATCTGCCCCCTGCATACCCTGCGGACGGGTTTTTCGGCGGCGCAGGAGAATACGCACGGAAGCGGGTCCAGGGTGCCGTCGGCCTTGAAAACGGCCTTGGCGCGAAGGACATCGGCCCTGAACACAAAGCTGGAAAGCGGCGCCGGAGCATCACCCGCAAGCGCCAGGGAGAAAAGCTTTTTGGCCGATACCTTCCTGGGGAAACGCCGGCTCCCCGCCACGTCCACATGATAAACGTCAAAATCCGGATGCCACCTCAGGCTGCGCCCCACCCGCTTCACATAATCCGGAGGCGGAATGGCGCCGGGGGTGAGAATGGCCACAAACGGCTCCTGTACCTGCGACCAACTGCCGCGGACCAGTTCGAAGGGATAGTCGTCCTCCGGAGAGGAAGTCATATACACCCGGAAATCCTTGGAGTTTTGAAGTGTCAGGGCCGACAGGATTCTTTCATCGGCCACCGGTAAATAGATGCCAATCATATATCTTGAACGTTTTTAAGCCAGGTACCGCGGTACAGGCGGATGAGGAAAAAGAGCCCGCGGAAGCTCAGTTCCACCGCCATGCACACCCAGAAGCCCACCAGCCCGTAGATGCGGGTGATGAAGATGGCCGGAATGATACGGATAATCCACATGGAGCCGAAATTCATCACGCTGGGCCACTTGGTGTCTCCGGCACCCACGCAGCAGCCGTAGATGACCATGGCGGCGGCATAGCCCATTTCTGCGAAGGCCTCGATGCGGAGCACCCGGGCGCCCAGGCCGATAACCTCCGCATCCGGAGACAGGAGCCCCATCATCTGCGGGGCAAAAATGTACATCAGGATGGCCAGGAAGCCCATGATGCCCATGGCCATGCAGGTGGTAATACAGGCGAAACGGGTGGCCAGCTGTTTGCGGCGGGCGCCCAGCGACTGTCCCACCAGGGTGGTGGCGGCATCGGCAATGCCGGCCCCGGGCATATAGCACAGGCTCTCCGCCGTAATGGCAAAGGAGTTGGCGGCGATGGCGATGATTCCCAGCGGGGCCACAATGATGGTGGCGGCAATGTAACCACCCCGCATCAGGAGGTTCTGGAAGGCCATGGGGCCGCCGATGTTCAGGGCCTTGTCCACTACCTTGCGCGTGGGGCGGAAACTCCCCCGCTCATGGGTGAGCTTCATTTCCTTGCTGCCGAAAACCAGGAAGGAGAACATGGCGATTCCCGTAATCACCTCCGCCACGCCGCTGCCCAGGGCCGCTCCCACCACGCCCATGTCCAGCACATAGATGAACAGATAATTGAAAATCACGTCCAGCGCGCACATCACGATGCTCAGGAGGCTGGGTACCTTCATGTTGCCGCTGGCCTGCAGCATGGCCGCGCACATCCAGTCCAGAATCATGAAGGGCAGGAACAGGGACATGATGAGGAAGTACTTCGCGGCATCGGCCGATATGTCCTCCCCGCCGCCCAGCCAGGCGGGCAGCTGATGGGAAACCGCCACCCCGAGGAGGGCCACGAAGGCGCTGAAGCCCAGTACGCAGACCAGGGCCTGGCGCAGCACCTCGCGGGCGCCGTGGAAGTCATTGGCTCCGATACGGTGCGCCACCTGCACGGAAAAGCCGGTGGAGGCCGCCATGCCGAAGCCGCCCATGAGCCAGAGGCAGGTGGACACCAGGCCGATGGACGCCCCCGCCGCCGGGCCCAGATGGCCCACCATGGAGGTGTCTATGTACTGCATCATCACGGAGGACAGCTGGGCCAGGATGGCCGGATAGCTGAGCATGAGGGCCAGCTTGACCTGCTGCCCCGTAGAAAGGGCCGCTCCGGAGCGGATGTTTCCCAGCAGTATGTCTTTTGTTCCGGCCATTATTGATGATGAGGTACTTCTTTTCTATCTATGAGTTCACGGAGCACGGGGAGGTAGCTTTCATCGGCCGTTCCAAAGGCGGCGGCCACTTCCTTCAGGGTGTATTGCCCTTTACGCTCCCCTATCCAGGCCTTGAGGCGTGCTGCCAGGTCTGCGGGCCTGGCCTTGGCGGCCCGGCAGATGTCGCATCGGCCGCAGGGCTCGCTTTCCTGCTGGCCAAAGTACTTCAGCAGAAACCGGCTCCGGCAGGTATCTTCCTCCTCCACATACTCCGTCATGGCCTGCGCCCGCTCCGCAAAGGTGCTCCGCAGAAGTTTGTAGCGTTGAGGACTCAGCTGCACGTTTCCGGGGCGCAGGCGGCCATGCTGCAGGAAGAGCACCGTGGCATGATCGGCCGGAATGTAGCGGATGACGTGGTTTACGCTGAGGCCGTACAGGAGCTGCCGCAGGGCGGGAATGCTTACGCCGCAGCGGGCGGCCACGGCCTCCTCGTCTATGGATACCGGATAGGAAAACACGCCCGTATAAAGCCGCATCAGCGTTTCCAGCACCTGCGGCATGGCCGGGTCCGGAAGGTCTGTATGGTACAGGGCGGCGCGGTCCACGTCTATCTTGACGCGGGTGGGGATGTCCATGTCTTCCGACAAGGTCCAGTGGCCTTCCCGCTCCATGTATTTGATGGCATAATAGACCGGCGAGAGCTGCAATTTGTAATGCTTGCAAAACTCCTTGATATCCAGTTTGAGCATGCGGCCCTCGCCCTCGTCATAGGGAATCTGGAAGAAGATGTGAATCTTCTGGTACAGCTCTTCCATGAATTCTAAGGAAGGGAAGGAGACCTCTTCCAACTGCCTGAGCCGGGCCGTGTCCGTTCCGTTCCAGAGCAGGACGGCGTAGGAGGGCTTTCCGTCCCGCCCGGCGCGTCCGGCCTCCTGGAAATAGGCCTCCGGGCTGTCGGGGATATCGGCATGAACCACAAAGCGCACGTCGGGCTTGTCTATCCCCATGCCGAAAGCGTTGGTACACACCATCACCCGCGTGCGGCCTTCCTTCCAGTCTTTCTGCCTATCGGCCCTCGAGAGAGCTCCCAGCCCTGCATGATAGTAAGAGGCCGATATGCCCGCCGCCTTCAGGCTTTCCGCCAGGTCCTGGGCGCGGGCGCGGCTTCGCACATACACGATGCCGCTGCCTTCCACCCCTGCGCAGACGCTCCGCACCTGCCCTATCTTATCCTGCGTCTTGCGCACGATGTAGCTCAGGTTGGGGCGCTCGAAACCGGAACGAAGCAGGTTCTCCTCCGGGAATTTGAGCTTTTCCATGATATCCCGGGCCACGAGGGGCGTAGCGGTGGCGGTAAGGGCTATCACCGGCGCGTCCACCCGCTCGCGGAGCTTGCCTATCTCCAAATAGCTGGGGCGGAAATCGTACCCCCACTGGGAAATACAGTGGGCCTCGTCCACTACGATATAGGAAACTTTGAGAACATCCAGATAAGACTGGAAGAGACTTGTCTGAAGGCGTTCCGGGCTCAGATACAGGAACTTGTAGTCTCCGTAGGCGGCATTGTTCAGGGCCAGGTCCACCTCATGGCGGCTCATGCCGGCGTGGACAGCCATGGCGCGGATGCCCCGGGCCTCCAGGTTTTGCACCTGGTCTTTCATGAGGGCGATGAGGGGTGTCACCACCAGGCCGATTCCCTCCCGCATGAGGCAGGGCACCTGAAAACAGACGCTCTTTCCCCCGCCCGTGGGCAGGATGGCCAGAACGTCCCTGCCGGCAAGGGCCTCCCGGATAATCTCCTCCTGCTTGGGCCTGAAGCTCTCATAGCCCCAGTATGTCTTCAAAACCTCATGCGCGGTCATAGTTTGCTAAGTTACTGCTTTTTTTCGTATATTTGTGCATGCAGGTTCCAAAAACAAACGCCGCCCGCCTATTGGATGCAGCGGGCATTCCCTACACCCTGGTACCCTACGAGGTGGACGAGGAGCATCTGGAAGCCTCCCATGTGGCGCAGCAGCTGGGAGAAGACCTGGACCGCGTGTTCAAAACGCTGGTCCTTCGTGGCGACCGTAACGGCCTGTTTGTCTGCGTTATCCCCGGCTCATTGGAAGTGGACCTGAAGGTAGCCGCCCGCATCAGCGGCAACAAGAGCTGCGCCATGATTCACGTGAAGGAACTCCTGCCCCTCACCGGCTACATCCGCGGCGGCTGCTCCCCCATCGGCATGAAAAAACCCCTCCCCACCTTCCTGCACGAGAGCGCCTTCCTCTGGGACAGCATTTTCATCAGCGCCGGCATCCGCGGCCTGCAAATCGGCATCGCTCCCCAGGCCCTGAAAGACTTCATCGGGGCCGATATTTATCCGATGTAGGGGTCTTACCCTTGGCAACTAACCTTCTGATTATCACCGACTTGTAATACATTCCTC
>CADBHY010000091.1 GCA_902794615.1 uncultured Bacteroidia bacterium | reverse complement strand
ACTCATTTCCAAGGCGGCCCGGCTGGCCAGGCAGGCCGGTTGCATCATCTCCATCGACATGGCCTCCTATAATGTGGTGGAATCCAACGACGCCTTCTTCCACAACCTGGTAGAGAATTACGTGGACATTGTCTTTGCCAACGAATCCGAGGCCAAGGCCTTTACCAAGAAAGAGCCCCGCGAGGCCATTGACGAGCTGGCCCGTGTTTGCAAGATAGCCGTTGTGAAGGTGGGTAAGGCGGGTTCCATGGTCAAGTCCGGGGACGAGTATCATTTCATCGAGCCCTGGCCGGCCTATCCCGTGGATGCCACCGGGGCCGGAGACACCTATGCCGCCGGCTTCCTCTATGCCCATTCCCTCGGGATGCCGCTGCGCGTGTGCGGAGAAATTGGCTCCATCATTGCCGCCAAGGTGGTGGAGGTAATCGGCACCAAGATAGACATTCCCCGCTGGCGGAGCGCCAAGGAAGAAATCCGTGCGCTCATTGCTGCTAATCAGAAATAAGCATGAAGAAATATTTTTGGGTTTTCCTTATTGCCATGGTGCCGCTCATAGAGATTCGCGGCGCCATTCCGTATGCCGTGGGCTTCGGCCTGCCGCTGGTTCCTTCCATCCTGGTGGCCGTTCTGGGCAATATGCTGCCCGTTCCCTTTATCTTCCTCTTTGCCCGCCGGGTGCTGGAGTGGGGGAAAGACAAGAAGGTGATTGGCCCATTCTTCAAATGGTGCCTTGAGAAAGGGGAGAAAGGAGGCCGGAAACTGGAGGCCAAGGCCGGGAAGGGGCTGTACTGGGCCCTCTTCCTCTTTGTGGGCATTCCGCTGCCCGGCACCGGCGCCTGGACGGGAACGCTGGCCGCCAGCATCCTGAACATGGACTTCAAGAAAAGCAGCCTGGCCGTGATGGCGGGCGTGGTGCTGGCCGGCGCCATTATGCTGGCCGCCTCCTTGGGCGTTTTCGGCGCCATCGACTTGGTGAAATAATCCCGCCGGGCCCGCGTTAGAGCCGGGAAAGGTTGCAGAGCAGCAGTTCTCCGTTCTCTCCCCGCAGGTGCATACCGTTTCCCTTGCACTTTTTCCACCATCGGCAATCCCGGCAAGGACCCGTCTTGAAGGGCGTATGGTCTCGGAAAATGCCGAATCGGTGCTCCCAGACATCCACAAAATCGTCTTGGTAGATATTGCCCTGGCCGTAGGAAGCCCGGATGCTGGTGCAGCCGGAGATGGCCCCGTCTATCCGGACGGAGGCGATGCTCAGACCGGCCTGGCAGGAAAAGGGGTAATCCCGCACCTTCTTCTCATAGGGCCCCAGGAAACCTTCGCAGCCATAGCTGGCCCGGATGCGGCCCTCCTTGCGGCAGGCTACGATGAAATCCATGAGGCTGCGGTACTGCTCCGGAGTAAGCTGCAAGTCCGGATCGGCAGCGGCCCGGCCCACGGGGAAAACGGTGAAAAGACGCCAGGCCTTCACCCCCGCGCCTATGAGATACTCTTTGATTTGGGAAAGCTGGCCGATATTTTTCTTTGTCACACAAGTGACCACGTCAAAACTCAGGAAAGAGACGGAAGCCAGGTAGCGGATGGCTTCGTCGGCCCGCCGGAAAGAGCCCGGGACGCCGCGCATCCAGTCGTGCTCGTCTTCCAGGCCGTCCAAGCTGACGGTGGCCGCCCGCATCCCGCATTTGAGCAGCTCCAGGGCCTTTTTCGGAGTGAGCAGAAAACCGTTGGTGACCAGTCCCCACGGGAAGCCCAGTTCATGGACACGTCGGCCACATTGCGCCAAGTCCTTTCTCATGAGGGGTTCTCCGCCGGAAAAGATAAGCAGGATGTCCTTGGGATTGTACGCTTCCCGGATACGTAGCAGCACCTTTTCAAAATCTTCGAAAGGCATGTCCGGGGTGAGGGCCGATGCGGTGCAGTCGCTCCCGCAGTGCCGGCAGTTCAGGTTGCAGCGCAGGGTACACTCCCAGAACAGCTGTCTGAGGGGGTGCAAGCGTGCTTCCCAGCCCAGAAGGTGGCTTTGCAGAAACATTATTCCTGCTCAGGGGTTTGCTCCCGGGATTCCGGCAGCTCTTCCGGAGCCTGTTCCTGCTCCAGGGCTTCCAGTTCCTGCCGGATGACTTCCTCGTCGTAAGGAATCCTGGGGCCGGGGCCGTAACAGGCCGTGAACACATTCACTCCCAGCAGCAGGCACAATATGCGAATGAAGGCTTTTTTCATGGCTCGAGGTGTTAGCTTCGCAAATATAAGCATTTTTTGTATCTTTGCAGTTCTGTTAGAAAAATATTTATGGCATACTACGAATTGAACGAGCAGGAGCAGGGACGCAGGGATTCCCTTGCCAAACTGAGGGAACTGGGTATCAACCCTTATCCGGCACCCATGTATCCGGTAAACACCACCACCGTAGAGATTGCGGAGGGTTTCAAGGCCGATGAAGGCAATTTCCAGGACGTGTGCATTGCCGGGCGCATCATGAGCCGCCGCATCATGGGCGCCGCCTCCTTCATGGAGCTGCAGGACAGCGTCGGCCGCATCCAGGTGTACGTGAAGCGGGACGAGATTTGCCCCGGTGAGGACAAAACCCTGTACAACACCGTATTCAAGAAGCTCCTGGACATCGGAGACTTCGTGGGCATCAAGGGCTTTGCCTTCTTCACCCAGACCGGCCAGTTATCCGTCCATGCCAAGGAGCTTACGGTACTGTCCAAGAGTCTCCGCGTGCTTCCCATCGTCAAGACGGATGCCGACGGAACCGTACACGACAGTTTTGAAGACCCGGAGCTCCGCTATCGTCAGCGCTATGTAGACCTGGTGGTGAACCCGCAGGTGAAGGATACCTTTGTGAAGCGCACCCAGATTATCAACTGCATGCGGGAGTGCTTCAACGAGGCCGGCTGCCTGGAGGTGGAAACCCCCATCCTGCAGGCCATTCCCGGCGGCGCCACGGCCCGTCCGTTCGTGACGCACCACAACGCCCTGGACGTGGACATGTACATGCGCATTGCCAACGAACTGTACCTCAAGCGCTTGATTGTGGGCGGCTTTGCCGGTGTCTATGAGTTTGCCAAGAACTTCCGCAACGAGGGCATGGACAAAACCCACAACCCGGAATTCACCTGCGTGGAGATGTACATCGCCTACAAGGACTATATCTGGATGATGGAGTTCACCGAAAAGATGCTCCAGCGGGTGGCTCAGGCTACCGGAGGCGTGAAAAAGACCATCGGCGGTCAGGAGATTTCCTTTGAAGGGCCCTTCCGCCGCCTTCGCATCCTGGATGCCATCAAGGAATATGCCGGCGTGGACGTGAAGGGCATGGACGAGGCGCAGCTGCGGGAGGTTTGCAAGAAACTGAACGTGGAGGTAAGCCCGGAGATGGGCGTGGGCAAGCTCATCGACGCCATTGTGGGAGAGTATGTGGAGAAGAACCTCATTCAGCCCACTTTCCTCATTGACTATCCCGTGGAGATGTCTCCGCTCACCAAGCGTTGCCGTTACGATGACACCCTGACGGAACGCTTTGAGCTCTTTGTGAACGGCAAGGAACTGGCCAATGCCTATTCCGAACTCAACGACCCCGTGGACCAGCTGGAGCGCTTCGAGGAGCAGGCCGCCCTCAAGAACAAGGGAGACGACGAGGCCATGTACATAGACTATGACTTTGTCCGCGCCCTGGAATACGGCATGCCGCCCACTAGCGGCATCGGCATTGGTATAGACCGCCTCACCATGTTCATGACCGGCGCAGAGAGCATCCAGGACGTGCTCTTCTTCCCCATGATGAGACCTGAAAAATTCTAAAATAGCTCCCCATGAAAAAGTTCAAACTTGATATCCGGAACAAAAGGATTGCCGGTGTGTGCGCCGGCCTGGCCAATTATTTTGACATTGACGTTACCCTGGTGCGGGTATTGTTTGTGGCTGCCCTCTTCCTGGGTTTCTCCCTGGGCTTCTGGGTGTACCTCATCCTCTGGATTATCGCACCTAAGGACTAAGGATGCGGTCGGAGACCATTATATCGGCCCAAAATCCCAAGATTAAGAATCTGCTCCTGCTGCAGGAAAAATCCAAGGCGCGGCGGGAACAGGGGCTTTTTGTAGTGGAAGGCCGACGGGAGCTGGAGCACTGTCTCCGTGCCGGTTTTATAATCCGGACGCTGTTCGTATGCCCGGAAATAACAGGGGCCTCTGCCCTTGACTCTGCAGAAATTTATTTTTCGGGACGGTGCCCGAAAAACCAAATTTCTGCGCCGTCCTTCCTTCGTCACCCCACGCACGCAGAGGCCCCTTGTCATTCTGAGCGAAGCGAAGAATCTCCTTTGGTCATTGAAATTCCGGAGCAGCTTTACCGGAAAGTGGCTTATAGGGAAAGCACGGAAGGCATCCTGGCGGAGGTAGAGTATAAGTCCTCGACACTGGAAGACTTGGAGCTTCCGGAGAATCCCCTTGTCATGGTTTTGGAGGCGGTGGAGAAGCCCGGAAACCTGGGAGCGGTGCTCCGCAGCGCCGATGCCGCCGGGGCCGATGCCGTCATCCTCTGCGACCCCCTCACGGACCTCTATAATCCCAACCTCATCCGGGCTTCCATCGGCGCCGTCTTCACGGTCCCCACGGTGGCCTGCACATCGGCCGATGCCATTGCCTTCCTGCAGGCGCGTGGCATCCAGATTCTGACGGCGCAGCTGCAGGATTCTTCCCTTTATTACGACGTGGACATGCGCCGGGGCACGGCCCTGGTGATGGGCACCGAGGCCACCGGCCTTACGGGGCGGTGGCGGGAGGCTGCATCGGCCCATATCCGCATTCCCATGCTGGGGCGCCTGGACAGCCTGAACGTGTCCGTATCGGCCGCCATTCTTCTTTTCGAAGCCGTCCGGCAGCGGCAATAGTTTGCCCGATACTTGGATTTCCGCTCAAAACTTCGTAATTTTATGCGATAAACGGATAGACAAGTATCATGAAAAAGTTTCTGCTGGCCCTGTCGGCCGCTTTCACCCTTCTGGCAGTTTCCTGCACGCAGAAGACTCAGTTGACATTCAAGGAGATTCAGAAAGTCCAGAGCCCCGGCGGCGTGCTGGAACTTACGGCCGGCCTTACGCCGGAAGGCACTCCGGTTTATACCCTCTCCCGGGGAGAACAGGCCGTGGTGCTTCCCTCCCGCCTGGGTTTCGACCTCATGGACGGCAGCAACTTGAAGGAGGGATTCTCCGTCAAGTCCGTAGCGCTTGACAGCCTGGACGAGACCTGGGAGCCCGTCTGGGGAGAGGAAGCCAGCATCCGGAACCACTACAACGAACTGCTGCTGTGCCTGGGCCGGGAAGACGGCGTAAACATGAACATCCGTTTCCGAGTATATGACGACGGCCTGGGCTTTCGTTATGAGTTCCCGCTGGAGAACAAGCTTACCTATTTCAATATCAAGGAGGAGCTCACGGAGTTTGCCATGACGGGAGACCACACCGCCTGGTGGATTCCCGGAGACTACTCCACCCAGGAGTTCAATCCCACGGAATCCAAGCTCTCCGAGATTCGGGCCCTGTCGGACGCTCCCCACAAGCGGGGCGGCTGGCCCTTTACGCCCTTTTCTCCTACCGGCGTCCAGACGGCCCTGCAGATGAAATCGGCCGAGGGGCTCTATATCAACATCCATGAGGCGGCGGTGCTCAATTATCCCACCACCAACCTGGACCTGGATGATAAGAACTTCGTGTTTACCACCCACCTCACCCCGGATGCCGAGGGTGTCAAAGGCCGCATGCAGGCCCCTTGCAAGACGCCTTGGCGCAGCGTCATGGTATGCGAGAGCGCCACGGACGTGCTGGCCTCCCGCCTGATTCTGAACCTGAACGACCCTTGCGCCTTGGAGGACGTTTCCTGGATTCACCCCGTCAAGTACATGGGCGTGTGGTGGGAAATGATTACCGGCAAGAGCGAGTGGAGCTATACGGACGAGTATCCTTCCGTGCAACTGGGCGTGACGGATTACAAGCACTCCAAGCCCCACGGCCGCCACGGTGCCAACAACGAGAACGTGCGCCGCTACATTGACTTTGCCGCCCAAAACGGCTTTGACGGCATCCTTATCGAGGGGTGGAACGAAGGCTGGGAAGACTGGTACGGCCATCAGAAAGACTTTGTCTTTGACTTTATAACCCCTTACCCTGACTTTGACCTCCCGGCCCTGAACAAATATGCCCACGAGAAGGGCATCCGCCTTATCATGCACCACGAAAGCTCCTCCTCCACCCTCAATTACGAGCGTTGGATGGAGCAGGCCTACAACCTTATGAACCAATACGGCTACAACGCCGTCAAGAGCGGTTACGTGGGCAAAATCATCCCTTACGGAGACTATCACTACAGCCAGCCCACCATCAACCACTACCATTATGCCGTTACGGAGGCGGCCAAACACCATATCATGGTGAACGCCCATGAGGCGGTGCGTCCCACCGGCCTGTGCCGCACCTGGCCCAACATGATAGGCAACGAGAGCGCCATGGGTACGGAATTCCGCGGCACCATCCAGCCCGGCCATACCACCATCTTCCCCTTCACCCGCCTGCAGGGCGGTCCCATGGACTATACGCCAGGCATCTTCGAGACGGACATGTCCAAGAACAACCCCAAGGACCAGCAGCACATGCACCATACCATCTGCAACCAGCTGGGCCTGTATGTGACCTTCTACAGCCCCCTGCAGATGGCGGCCGACCTTCCGGAGAACTACGCCCGCTTCATGGACGCCTTCCAGTTCATCAAGGATGTGGCCGTGGACTGGGACAAGAGCCTGTACCTGCAGGCCGAGCCGGGCGCCTA
>CADBHY010000090.1 GCA_902794615.1 uncultured Bacteroidia bacterium | reverse complement strand
CTGAAGCCGATGGCCCTCAGAAGGGTGGTTACGGGCAGCTTTTTCTTACGGTCGATGTAGGCGTACATCACGTTGTTGATATCCGTGGCAAACTCTATCCAGGAGCCCTTGAAGGGAATGATACGGGCGCTGTAGAGTTTGGTGCCGTTGGCGTGCATGCTCTGGTCGAAGAACACGCCCGGGGAACGGTGAAGCTGCGAAACGATAATTCTCTCGGAGCCGTTGATGATGAACGTACCGGCAGGGGTCATGTAAGGAATGTTGCCCAGGTAAACGTCCTGCACGCGGGTGTCGAAGTCCTCGTGCTCCGGGTCCGTGCATGAAAGGCGGAGTTTTGCCTTCAGAGGAACATTGTAAGTGAGTCCTCTCTCAAGACACTCCTCGATGGAATACTGCGGGGGATCGATAAAGTAATCGATGAAGGTGAGTTCATAATTGTTCCGCGTATCCTCAATCGGGAAAATTTCCTGGAACACCTGATACAGGCCTTCTCCCTTTCGGCTGTCCGGAGTGGTTTCCAGCTGGAAGAAATCCCTGAAGGACTTCAGCTGAACTTCCAGAAGGTCAGGATATTCCAGAATTTTGGAGGTTGCGAAATTGATTCGCTGATTGCTAGTCTTTTTAGACATGTTCTGCCTTCGTTATTGGGAAAATTTTTAAGACGGAAAAAAGGTTTAGAGCCTACTATGGGCTCTAAACCTGTGAGGGGACTCCCAACCAGGGGAGCAGGCGAACTTACTTGAGTTCAACCTCGGCACCGGCTTCCTCGAGGGCAGCCTTGAGGGCCTCGGCCTCGGCCTTGGAGACTTTCTCCTTAACGGCAACGGGGGCCTTGTCAACCAGTTCCTTGGCCTCTTTCAGACCAAGACCGGCGTTCTCCTTGACGGCCTTGATGACCTGGAGCTTAGCCTGACCGGCGCTGGTGAGAATCACATCGAATTCAGTCTGCTCGGCGGGACCGGCAGCCTCGGCGGCGGCGGCGGGAGCGGCAACGGCAACAGCGGCGGCTGCGGGCTCAATACCATATTCTTCCTTCAGGATCTTAGCGAGTTCCTGGACATCTTTGACGGTGAGGTTCACGAGTTCCTCGGCGAGTTTCTTAACGTCTGCCATAATTGTAAAGTTTTAAATTGTTTATTATTATTTGTTTCCTTTTTCTTCGAGGGTCTTGACGAGGCCGGCGATTTTGCTGCCGCCACCGTTCTGCAGAGCGGAAATAACGTTCTGCATCGGGGACTGGAGCATACCGATAATCTGGCCGATGAGTTCCTCACGAGACTTGATGTTGACCAGCTCTTCCAGCTTGTCGGCACCTACGAAAGCGCACTCCTGCACATAGGCAGCCTTGAGGGCGGGCTTTTCGTTACCGGCCTTGTTGTACTTCTTGATAAGCTTGGCGGGAACGGCCGGAGCCTCGGTGTACATGATGGCGGTATTTCCTTCCAAGGCGGGGACCAGGAGTTCCATCTCGGAATTCTGGGCGTCCTTGATTACCTTGTGGAAAAGGGTGTTCTTGACAACGGTGAGCTTGATTCCCTCATTGAAGCACTCGCGGCGAAGGGAGGCAGTCTGCTCCGCATTCAGGCCGGCGATATCTACAATGTAGAAATTGGGATGTTCGGCGATGTTCGCCTTGATGGCTGCAATAACCTGCTCTTTCATTTCCTTTTTCATATCTTTTCCTCCTTACAGATTATTCAGCGGTGAAACCTTTGGTGTCCAGCTTGATGGCCGGGCTCATGGTGGTGCAGATGGTGCAGCTCTTGAAATAGGTGCCCTTCAAGGTCTGGGGCTTGAGCTTCAGGACGGCGGAAACGAAGGCACGGGCGTTGGCCTCAATCTGCTCGGCCGTAAAGGAGGCCTTGCCGATAGCGGCGTGGATGATACCGGTCTTGTCCACCTTGAAGTCAATCTTACCACCCTTCACATCCTTGACGGCATTGCCCACTTCCATGGTCACGGTGCCGGTCTTGGGGTTGGGCATGAGGCCGCGAGGGCCCAGGATACGGCCAATCTGGCCCACCTTGGCCATCACGGACGGGGTGCAGATGATAACGTCCACATCCGTCCAGCCTTCCTTGATTTTGGTGATGTATTCGTCCAGACCAACATAGTCTGCACCGGCTTCCTTGGCCTCGGCCTCTTTGTCCGGGGTGCACAGAACCAGCACGCGGGTAACCTTACCGGTACCGGCGGGGAGGGTGACAACGCCACGAATCATCTGGTTGGCCTTACGGGGATCCACACCCAGGTTGGTGGTAATCTCCACGGAAGCGTCGAATTTGGTGTAGGTAATCTCCTTCAGAAGCGCGCATGCCTCAGGGAGGGAGTAAACCTGCGTCTTGTCATACTTGGCAAGGACAGCTTTCTGGTTTTTAGTCAGTTTGCTCATAACTCATGCGTGTTTTAAAGATTCTCGGGCATTTCACCTTCCACCTTGATACCCATGGAACGGGCGGTGCCGGCCACCATGCTCATGGCGCTGCGCAGCGTGAAAGCATTGAGGTCGGGCATCTTGGACTGGGCAATCTCCTTGACCTGCTCCCAGGTCACGCTTGCCACTTTCTTACGGTTGGGCTCACCGGAAGCCTTGCTGATTTTGGCAGCTTCCTTGAGCGAGACGGCCACCGGGGGCTGCTTGACCTCAAAGCTGAAGGACTTGTCGGAGTACACCGTAATCACCACAGGGAGAACCTTGCCGGCCTGGTCCTGGGTGCGGGCGTTGAACTGCTTGCAGAAGTCCATGATGTTGAGGCCCTTGGAACCGAGTGCCGGTCCTACCGGGGGCGCAGGATTCGCTGCTCCGCCTTTAATCTGGAGCTTGATGAATCCGGATACTTCTTTTGCCATACTAATTCTTACTCTTTAGTTACTTGTGTAAAGCTGAGTTCCAGAAGTGTCTTCCTTCCGAAGATCACAACTACTACTTTGAGTTTGCTCCGCTCCTGAAGAATTTCCTCTACGTTGCCACTGAATCCGCTGAAAGGACCGTCCGTGATGCGGACGCTCTCTCCAACTTCAAAGTTCACCTCCGTTTCGGCTGCCGCGGTGGCGTTCTCGTCCTGGACGCCCAGGATGCGCTGGGCCTCTTCGTCACGGATGGGAACGGGGACGCGCTCGGTGGTACCGCTGCCTGTCTTTTCCGTGAGGAAACCGGACATGCCGGGGATACCGTTGCGGATTACATACTCCAAATCCGGATTCAGTTCCGCGTGAATAAGCACGTAGCCTGGGAAGAGGAGACGCTCCACTTCCTTGCGCTTGCCGTTCTTGGTCACAATCTCTTTCTTGACAGGCACCAGAACCTGATCCACAATGGCTTGCAGATCCGGATGTCTCTCAATTTCTTTGACCAGGTATTCGGCGGCTTTCTTTTCCTTGGTTCCCGCGGTACGCAGAACGTACCATTTCTTGTCAGCCATAAAAAGGTTTACTAATCAGTTACAGTGCGTAAATAAACTCCATCAGATGCTGGAAAGCAAAGTCTATCAGGAAGATGACAACGGACAGGATGAGGGTGGTCACCAGAACAAGCATGGCAGAACTCTGCAGCTTCTCCCAAGTGGGCCACGTCACCTTCTTAGTCAGCTCCGTGTAGGACTCTTTAACGTAGTTAACGAACTTACTCATCTTTGCTTACAATGGGTTCCGGAAAATTGGAAGCGGGAATCCGGGACCTACGGTTAAACATTTACCAAATCGTAACCTTTGATATTTTGGCAGGGGAAGCAGGATTCGAACCCACATCGACGGTTTTGGAGACCGCTGAACTACCCTTGTTCTATTCCCCTGTGGGAAGTGAGCACCCACGTCTGGGCACTCACTTGATTAAATGGCTTCGAGAAAATTACTCGATGATACTGATCACCTGGCCGGCGCCCACGGTACGACCGCCTTCGCGGATAGCGAACTGCAGACCGTTGTTCATAGCAACCGGAGTGATGAGCTTCACGGTGATTTCCACGTTATCGCCAGGCATCACCATCTCTACACCGTCAGGGAGCTGGATTTCGCCAGTCACATCCAGGGTGCGGATGAAGAACTGAGGACGATAGTGGTTGTGGAACGGGGTGTGACGGCCGCCTTCCTCTTTCTTGAGGACGTAAATCTGGGCCTTGAACTCGGTGTGGGGAGTGATGGACTTGGGCTTGGCCACAACTTCACCACGCTTCACTTCCTTCTTGTCAACACCACGGAGGAGCAGACCGACATTGTCACCAGCCTCACCCTGAGGGAGGAGCTTGCGGAACATTTCCACACCGGTAACAACAGACTGACGAGGCTCATCGCCGAAACCGACGAGTTCCACAGGGTCGTTCACGTGGATGGTACCGGATTCGATACGGCCGGTAACCACAGTACCACGACCGGTGATGGAGAAGATGTCCTCGATAGGCATCAGGAAGTCCTTGTCAACCAGACGCTCGGGCAGCGGGATGTACTCATCCACGGCGTCCATGAGCTCCATGACCTTGTCTTCCCATTTCTTCTCACCGTTCAGGGCACCCAGAGCGGAACCACGGATGATGGGGCAGTCCTCATCGAACTTGTAGAAAGCGAGGAGGTCACGAATCTCCATTTCTACGAGGTCAAGCATTTCTTCGTCATCCACAAGGTCAACCTTGTTCATGAATACGAGGATCTTGGGCACGTTAACCTGACGGGCGAGCAGGATGTGCTCACGGGTCTGAGGCATGGGACCGTCGGTGGAAGCCACCACAAGGATAGCACCGTCCATCTGGGCAGCACCGGTAACCATGTTCTTCACATAGTCGGCGTGGCCGGGGCAGTCAACGTGAGCATAGTGACGCTTTTCGGTCTCGTACTCAACGTGAGCGGTGTTGATGGTGATACCGCGCTCTTTCTCTTCCGGGGCGTTGTCGATCTGGTCGAAGGACTTCACCTTGTCGGCGTTACCGGATACACGCTCTGCGAGCACCTTGGTAATGGCGGCGGTGAGGGTGGTCTTACCGTGGTCAACGTGGCCGATGGTACCGATGTTGACATGCGGTTTGGTTCTCTGGAATGTTTCTTTTGCCATAGTTTTATTATTGTTTAAACAATTGTTACAACTAATTATAAGGGCTTAAACCCAAAAAAGAGCCGGTGATGGGAATTGAACTCATGACCTCATCCTTACCAAGGATGCGCTCTACCCCTGAGCTACACCGGCTTACTGTATGTCTTGGAGCGGAAAACGAGGTTCGAACTCGCGACCCTCAGCTTGGAAGGCTGATGCTCTACCAACTGAGCTACTTCCGCTTTTTTCTTCGAAAATTGTGGGAGGTGGTGGACTCGAACCACCGAACCCTGAGGGAGCGGATTTACAGTCCGCCGCAATTGCCACTATGCGAACCTCCCATTGGCTTTTACAGTATTTCAAAGCTCTTTCGAGCCGATAGAGGGATTCGAACCCACGACCCCGAGATTACAAATCACGTGCTCTGGCCAACTGAGCTATATCGGCAGCTCATTTGAATCCTTCATTCGCTGAAAGGACTGCAAAGGTAGATACTTTTTTTGAATCCTCCAAAAATTTTCAAATATTTTTCATCATCTCCAGGATAAGGTCGTACAAGGAGGCCTCGTCCATGCCGCAGGAAGCCCTCTGAGCCTTCTGGCTGTCCTGGGGAATAAAGCGGTCCGGAATGCCCACGCCCTTGATGAGGGGCGCATCCTCCCGGCCGGCAAAATACTCGCTCACAGCGCCGTACAGGCCGCCCTTGAGGCATCCGTCCTCCACGGTGATGATGGCTTCGAACTTCCCGGCCTCCTCCATAATCTGAGCATCCAGGGGCTTGAGGAAGCGCAGGTCATAGACAGCGGGAGCCACCCCGTAATCTATCTTGTGACGCGCGGCGGCCTCTGCGGCACGGTTCACCACCGGGCCTATGCCCAGCACCGCCACCCGCTTTCCTTCCACCAGCCTTTCTCCCTTGCCGATGGGAAGCTGCTCGTAAGGAGCCTCCTGCCAGGGTTCACCCTCCCCTATCCCGCGGGGATAGCGGATAATCAGGGGGCCGTCGGTGAGGGACAAGCCCGTGTACATGAGGCGCTTGAGCTCCGTCTCATTGCGGGGCGCAGCTATCGTGATGCCCGGGATGCAGCGGTAAGAGGCCAGGTCGAAGCAGCCGTGGTGCGTGGGACCGTCCTCCCCCACCAGTCCGGCCCGGTCAAAACAGAATACCACCGGCAGGCCCTGCAGGGCCACATCGTGGATGATATTGTCATAGGCCCGCTGGGAGAAGGAAGAGTAGATGTTGCAAAAGGGTTTCATTCCTCCGGCGGCCAGGCCGGCAGAGAAAGTGACGGCATGTTCCTCTTCAATGCCCACGTCGAAGAAACGCTCCGGGCAGGCTTTCTCCAGCAGCGTCATTCCGCAGCCGGAGGCCATGGCAGGCGTGATGCCCACCACCTTGGAATCCATTCGGGCCAGTTCTACCAGCACTTTCCCGAACACGTCCTGATAGCGGTCGGCCGGGTACACCGTTTTCACGCGCTCGCCCGTGGCGGCATCAAAGCGTCCCGGGGCATGCCATACGGTAGGATTGGCCTCGGCCGGGGCGTAACCCGCGCCCTTGCGCGTATGGATATGGAGCAGGCGGGGGCCCCGGAGGTTCCGCAGGCGGTCCAGGGTATAGGCCAGCTGCTCGATGTCGTTTCCGTCAATGGGGCCGAAGTAGCGGAAGCCCAGGCTCTCGAAGAGGGCGCCGCCGCTGCCGCGCACCAGATTGGATTTGGTGTCGATAACTCTTTTCTGAAGCCAGTCGCGGGCCGCTCCCTCCCCCATGGAGTTCCACACCTTGTTCTTGACGCGGTTGTAGAAGGGATGGGTGGTCAGGTGCAGCAGATACTCGTGTACGCCTCCCTTGTTCTGGTCTATGGAGATGTTGTTGTCGTTTAGGATAACGAGGATATCGGCCTTG
>CADBHY010000089.1 GCA_902794615.1 uncultured Bacteroidia bacterium | reverse complement strand
TGGGGGTGGCGGGGTCAATATAGTACACGATGGGCTTGACAGGCTCCACCAGCTCTCCCCTCTTCTGCCTTTCCACGTCTTCGGGACGGGCCTCCAGGCGCCAGCGGGTGATAAAGCGGATGTTCTGAACGCCCTGCTGCTCGTCCGTGAACAGGCTGTAACCGTTGGCAAAGTAGCCTACGCGGGGGTCAAAATAACGCTGCTGCATGGGCTCCTGAGGGAGAAGAATCATGGAGGTATTGAGCACCACGGTCACAAAGCCGCTTTCCCGTCCGGCGGGAAGGGTTGTGCTGCGGGGGCCGGAAGCGGCGGGAGCGCCCGAGGGCTGGTTGTAGCTGTAGGTCTTGGTCACCGTCACTTCCGTGTTGATGGGGAAGGAGCGGATGCTTTGGATGAAGCTGGCATCGGCCTTCACGCCGCCCAGGTTGTACTGTTTTTTGCTGCGGCTGTCCAGGGAAAAGACCTGCGTATCGCCCTCGAAGAGGCTGTTGGCCTTGATACGGGTGGTTCCGGCCGATGCGCCTTTTTCCGGCTTGAAGGAAGCCACGATGGGGTTTTCGGAGCTCACCCGCACCGCCTCGGCAATGATATCGTCCTTGGGAGCCACGATGCCCAGGACGTCCGAGCGAAGCAGGAGGTTGCCGTTAGCGGCCTTCTCCCAGTAGAGCATGGCCTCGTTCACTTCCTCGCCACCGTACACGCCGGCACCCACGGTGTTGCTCACATAACGGGTTACCGCCAGGAAGCGGCGTCCCAGCAGGCTGTCCGGGATTTCCAGGTACCAGTCTTTTTCATTCTGGGCGGCCCCGAACAGGCCTTCGGAAAAGGTCAGGTTCAGCGCCGGCGCCTCTTTCTTCTCTTCCGTTTTTTCCTTGTCCTTGGGAGAGGCCGGACGCGGGCCCTTGGGCTGGGCAAGGCCGCTCACGCACACCGTGAGGGCCATAATCAGCAAAATGTTACGGTTCATTTCATATATGGATTAAGGATTAACGCTCAAACTGTCTTCCATGCCTTCCACGTCGTAGGCCTGGCCGGTGGCGGCGTGCAGCAGGGCCTCCAGCTTGTTCACCAGGGCGTCGGAGAGCTCTTTGTCTCCGTACTGCTTGCACACATCGGCCACATAGAGGAGAATGCGGCTGGCCGTCTCGAACTCATTGTTTCCGAGGGAGCCCCAACCCAGATAGAAGGCCGATGTCTCCAAAAGCTGCTCACCAAAGCGGAGGGAGAGCTCGCGGGCTTTGTCGGCCGCGCCCAGGTGGTAGTAGTTCTCTATCATCTGGGCCACCATGTAGTCGTTGCCGGAGAAGCCCAGCGGAATGCTTTCGAGCGGGAAGTTCCGCTCCGGGAAGTTCTGCTGGCACAGGTCCATGATTTCCAGGGCCTTCTCGTTTTCACCGGCGTCAATCAAGGCATTGGCCACCGTCACAAAGAGCTGCCGCTGGCCCAGTACGCCCAGGAAGGTGTACATGTTCTGATAGTCCACAAACCAGTCTGTCCGCTTCAGGGCATCCCACTTGTAGGTATTCATCATCTTGTCATACAGTTCCAGGGCATCCACCCGGCCGGCATCCGCAGAGCCCAGCTTGTTCTTGAGCGGAGTGAAACGGTAGGAGAAGCCGTCGTAGTAGAGGTAGTCCTTGATGCCCACATTAAGGTCTCCGCCCTGGCTCAGGAGGCTCAGGGGGCGGTCCCACTGGTAATTGGACAGCAGGTCCAGCAGGAAGAGTTCCGGCTTGGACACATAACTCTTGTCCTTGGACATGGTGAGCATGATGGAGTCCGGTATCTCAGAGGCAAACTTCTGAGGCACAATACCGTATTTGATGCAGTTTTCCTTGTTCACGGGAATCACCAGGTTGCGGGCGCAGATGAAGTCCATCTTGGTGCCGTCTTCCAGGGCAATCTTCATCTTGGGGTCCTTGAACACGTCCATCACGTCGCTCAGCAGCATGGGAGAACCGTCGTCATAGGCAATGTAAACAAATTCGTTGGTGCCGTACAGGTACTGGGAGGCCGGTACGGTGAGCGGCAGCGGCTTGGATTCATTGCAGGCCCACTTCATCTGGTCTATGTACCAATCCGTTCCCAGAAGGGAGGTGTTCACCACACGCACGTCCGTGCGCACACCCTCAATCTCCTGGGCATACCACAGCGGGAAGGTGTCGTTGTCTCCGTGCGTGACCAAAAGGCCGTTCTTCCCCACGGAATTCAGGTAATTATAGGCCATTTCGGGAGCCGTATAACGGTGGGAACGGTCGTGGTCGTCCCAGTTTTGGGCGGCCATCAGGGCCGGTACGCCCAGGCAGAGGGCGCCGGTGCAAGCGGCCACCAGCCGGGCATCGGCCTTTTGGGCGTTCTCCGTTATCCACTTGTACAAGGCGGCCACTCCCAGGCCTATCCAGATGCAGAACATATAGAACGAGCCCGCATAGGCATAGTCCCGCTCCCTCACCTGGTAAGGCGGCTGGTTCAGGTACAGCACAATGGCGATACCCGTCATGAAGAACATCAGGAACACAATCCAGCTGCCGCGTTTGTCGCGGTCGAACTGGAACACCAGGCCCAGCAGGCCCAGCAGCAGCGGCAGGAAGAAGTAGTGGTTCTTGCCCTTGTTCTCCCGCAGCGGGGCCGGCGCGTTGGACTGATCTCCCAGGCGGATGGCGTCCAGGAATTGGATGCCGCTCTCCCAGTTGCCGTTGAACACGTTTCCGGGTAGCGGGCTGTGGATGTCGTTCTGGCGGCCTACGAAATTCCACATGAAGTAGCGCCAGTACATCCAGTTAAGCTGGTAGTCGAAGAAATACGCCAGATTGGCCCCGAAGGAGGGCTTGCGGTGCTGGGTACCGCGGATGCGGGTGCCCTTGCCGTGGGTGTATTCCTGGTAGAAGTCTATGTAGCGCTGGTCGGCATTGGACCACATGCGCGGGAAGAGCATCTTGCCCTCGGGGGCATAGACGGCGTCGGCCGGGGCCGATGCCTTCACGTATTTCCCGTTCAGGGGTGCCCAGTAGGAGCCGCTCTTAATCTCATAGGGAGCCCCGTAGTACTGTCCGTACAGCAGCGGCGTGGAGCCGTACTGCTCCCGGCTCAGGTAACGCACCAGGGTATAGGGGTTGTCGGGCTGATACTCGTTGGTGGGCGTTTTCACGCTGGAGCGGATAATCACGATGGAGAAGAGCGAGAAGCCCGTCACCAGGGTGGTCACGCACAGAAGAACCGTATTGAGAAACACTTTCTCTTTCTTCAGGGAAGTGAACAGCCCCCAGAAGCACAGCACCAGCACGCCCACCAGGAAGAAGAGGGCGCCCGTATTGTACGGCAGGCCGAATCCGTTCACGAAGATGCGGTCGAACCAGGCGGCCAGCTTGGGGAAGTACGGGATAAAGAGGTACACCAGCAGGAACTCAATCACCACGCCCACGCCGAAGATGCCGGCCAGCTGCTTGAAGCTAAGCTTTTTATCCAGGTTCTTGCGGTAATAGTACATGAACACGAAGGCCGGAATGGTAAGGAGGTTCAGCAGGTGTACGCCGATACTCAGGCCCATCAGGAAGGTAATGAGCACAATCCAGCGGTTGGCATGGGGCTCATCGGCCTGCTCGTACCACTTGCACATGGCCCAGAAAACCAGGGCCGTGAAGAAGGAAGACATGGCATACACCTCTCCCTCCACGGCGCTGAACCAGAAGGTGTCCGAGAAGCAGTACGCCAAGGCGCCCACAGCCCCCGAAGCGAAGATCGCTATCGCACGAGCCACGCTTCGATCTTCGTTTTTGAGGGGGCTCTGCCCCCTATTATCCCCCGCGGCCTCCGGCCGGACGGAAGAGTCCGGATCGCCCATCAGTCGCCTGGCAAAGAACACGATGGTAAAGTACAGCAGGAAGATGGTGAGCGCACTCAGGACGGCGTTCATGGCATTCACCGCCACGGCGGCATGCTGCGCATCTACCGGAATAGTGAAAAAGCGGGCAAAGAGCTGGAACACAGGGTTTCCCGGGGGATGCCCCACTTCCAGTTTATACGACGACGCAATAAATTCCCCGCAGTCCCAGAAGGACGCCGTGGGCTCTATGGTGGAAAGATAGGTAAAGGCCGATATGGCCAGCACGGCCAGCCCCACTATCCGGTTCCACTTCTTGAAGCTCTTTTGATCCATAAAAAATACTATAAGCCTACAAAGTTAAGAAAAACTTCGCAGGCTTACAATAAGGCTTCGGGATACTCAGTCGTACACCAGTTCCAGCTCGTCCACCCAGAGGGTGCTGCCGCGCCCGCCGGTGAAATAGTCTCCCAAGGCACTGGAAGAGGCCACAATCACCAGGTATTTGGGCGTGCGCTCACTGCGGTACTCCAGCGGAATCTCGAAGGAGACATAGTCCGGGGTGCTTTCCGAGAGGGCGTATCGGCCATAGGCGATGATGGCGGGGTCGTTGTCAAAGTCCACGTAGGTGGCCGTAGAGCTCACCACATGGAACTGGTCGGCCCAGTCCGTGAGGGCCACCAGCACATGCCCCGTATCGGGCTGCCCCATGAGCGAAGCATGCGCCGCATCCGTGTCCGTGATGGGCATGGATTTGTAGGCAGCATAGCCCTTCAAGGAGACAGGCCGGCCCGTGAACGGAAGGCCCCAGGCCAGTTCGGCCCCCAGCCCTTGCAGCTTCACGAACTGCCCGGTGAACACGCTGCCGGCGGCAAACTTCACCACGGCATAGCTGCTTTCCATGCGGCAGGCCTTCTTTCCCGCTCCGGCCACCGCCACAAAGCTCTCGTCCGGCTTGGTGGCGCTGCCGGTAAAGGACGCCGTGGCCTTGTTGGCCGAATCCCATACCTGCGCACCACCCTCGTTCCAAGGGTTCCACACCTTTCCGCTGGCATGCCAGGAATCGAAGTTCAGGTTGTCCGGCTGCACCGCTTCCGCCGTTTTAAAAGGCATGGGGGCCGATACTTCCTCCCCGTCCCGCACCCGGCACTCATAGGCCGTCCCGGGCGTGAGGCCCGTCAGCCGGGCGGTAATGCCTACGCCGGAAACGGTAACGTCGGTGGCCGAAAGCCAGGCGGCATCATCGGCCTTTTTATATTCCACCACAACATTGGTTCCGTCGGAAGCGAAGACGCCGCGCACGCGGGCGGAATAGCAATGGGGCTCCACCTCGCTCACGGCCGTGTTCACCTTGAGCTGGAGGGCTTTGAGGTGCCACTCTATCACCTGGCCTTTCCATTCCACGAAGAAACTGCGCTCGGTCACGCAGTCCAGCGTCATGGGGAAGGACACGGCCCGGGTGGTGAGGGTAAGGTGCTGCAAATCACTCTCGTAGCCGGTGGTGCTCACGATGACGGAGCCTTCCGGCTCCAGTTTCATGGACTCGATGGTAACCGAGGACAGCGGCTGGGTATCGGGCATATACACGTACACCGTCCGGGTCTCCATGTTGAACTGGGCATCCTGGGCCTGCCCCGTGCAACGCACATAGCGCTCGATGGGCTGGGTGGCGGAGAGGGTCCATTCATAGTCCTGGTAGGTGTGCAGCACGGCTTTCACGGGGGCGCTCAAATCCAGCCAATCCCCTATTTCCTCGCAGGTGGCGCCTTCCGTGAGGGTACAGGCCTTCACTGTTACATGGTTTATATCGGCCCACTCTTCCAGGACGATGGACACCTGGCGGGAGGCAGCGTCAATGCGCACTTCCTTGGCCCCTTCCAGTTCCAGCGAAACGATGTTCCCCACTACCCGGGGGTAATCCAGGTCGTTGGGAAAAACGCAGCCGGCGGCCAGCACGGCGCAGAGGGCTATGAGTATCCGGCGTTTTACCATAGGTAGAAATGCGCACCGAAGCGGATGGCCAACAAATCAATGTTCAAGCCCGTTCCCAGGCTGCTTCCGGAACTGTTTTTCACCTGATTCTCGTTCTGGCGGGTGAGCTTCCAGGTAAGGTCCAGCAGGCCCACGGACACCTCGAAATCAAAGTTCTCGTTCACGAAAAAACACACGCCCGGGTCCAGCCTGAGAGCCAGGCGCCAGCGGTCGTTGTACGTTCCCTGCTTCAGCTCCCCGTCCATCTCGTACAGCATGCTCTGGACATAGCCGCCGTTCAGCGTCCCTTCCACGAACCAGCCGAAGATGCGGCTGCCCATGAAGGGGACATAGTAGCGGACGCCGGCCGCCAGCGCGTAGGACTGCCGCTTATAGTGCTGGCCGGTGATGTCTATGCCCAGGTCGTCCGAGATATGCAGCGAGGCGTTGTCCAGGTCCACCCCCAGGCGGGAATACTCGAAGCGGGCCACGAGGCTCAGGTTATCGGCCGGAAAATACTCGAAGGAGGGAGCCACCCCAAAGTTGCGGTAGCCGCCCTTGAGGTTTCCCACATATTTGGAGAGCACGGTGTAACCCTCGTCGTCGCCTATCGAGTACTTGCGCCAGGAGGCGCTGAGACCGCCGCCCACGCTGCCCTTGGGGACAAAAATCTTGTTCTTCCCCTCGAAGCCGCGGGTAAACTTCTCCTGGGCCTGTCCCGGCAGGGCGAGACAGGCGGCCAGAAGGAGGATGAGAAGCTTTTTCATAGTCAGAGATTGCGGTAACCCACCAGCTGGCGGTCGGCCTCGGAAAGCTGCCCGGCATCGTACACCAGCGACAGTTCGTCTAACCAAAGGGTAGAGCCCTTGCCGCCGGTGAAGTAGTCGCCCAGGCGGGAGGCCGCGCCCACAATCACCACATACTTGGGCGTACGGGCGTCACGGTACTGCAGCGGGAAGGTGAACTCCACATAGCCATTGGTAGCCACGTTGGAGGTAAAGTCGCACATGGCGATGATGGAAGGGTCATTGTCCTGCAGGAAAGTCTTGCTGGACGTATTCACCCGGAACTTGGCGCTCCAGTCGCAGAGGTACATCTTGATGGAGCAGGCATCCATGTCTCCCTTCTTGTAGTCATAGGGAGACTCCGTACGGTCAATCTTCACCGGGCTGTATTTGTAATAACCGTGCAGTGCCACCGGACGGGAAGAGAAAGGAATC
>CADBHY010000088.1 GCA_902794615.1 uncultured Bacteroidia bacterium | reverse complement strand
ATCTGGGGCTTCACGTTCACCTCGTCGCGGGGCTGGATTTTGCCCGTGACCACGGTGCTGCGCACGATGTCTCCCCGGGAGGGGGTAAGCTCCTGGTACTCCACCGCCTTGGGCTGGGAGCGTTTGAACAGGTAGGCAAAGGTGCCCAGAAATACCAGGGCCACCAGCGCAATCATCAGAATTCTTCCAAATTTTTTCATATCTGTTTCTGTTTTTTATTCGTCTCTCATGGCGTCCACGGGTTTAATCTGCATGGCGCGGGATGCCGGCATGAGCCCGGCCACCACGCCCAGGACGGTCAGGAGCAGGGCTGCCAGCACGGCCGTTCCGAAGGGCACCTGGAAAGCGGCCTTCAGAACGCCGTCCTCCGTCATGCCCAGCTCTACGGCCGAAAGGATAAGGACGCTGAACACAATCCCCGCCATGCCGGCCACCAAGGTGAGCACGATACTCTCGGAGATAATCTGTCCCAGAATCTGCCGGGGCGTTGCGCCGATGGCCCGCCGGATGCCAATCTCCGTGGTGCGCTCCTTCACGCTCACCATCATGATGTTGGATACGCCTATCACACCGGCCAGCAGCGTTCCCAGGCCGATGAGCCACACCAGGAAGTTGATGCCCTTGAACAGGTTGTCCACAATGCCGAAGATGAGCTGGGTGTTCAGCAGGAAGAGGGCCTGCTCGTCCGTGGGGTCCAGGTAATGGGAGCGGGAAACCACCTCCCGCACCCGGGGAGTGAGGTCGCTCATGGTATAGCCCGGAGCGGCCGTGAAGCACAGCAGGTGGATGGTGTTGCCCAGGTTGTAGGCCTTGCGGGCCTGCATGAGCGGGATAGTGACGGCGTCCTCCGCACTTCCGTTGATGGAAATGCCGCCTCCGCCCTTCCAGTCCACGCCCACCACCGTATAGTAGTTCCCGTCAATCCGGATGCGCTGCCCGCAGGGGTCTCCGCCTTCGGGGAAAAGTTCGTTGTAGATTCGCTTGCCAATCACGCAGACCTTCCTTTCCTGGGCGTTGTCGGCGTCGCTGAGGTATCGGCCATATTTGAGAAGGGGCGTCTCAATCTTGGAATAGTCGGCCAGGGTGCCCTTTACCACGGCGCTGGAGGAGGTGTTCTCGTCGCGGGTCACGCTCTTGCCCCAGAGGCTCACGGTGGGGGAGACGGTCTCCAGCTGAGGAATCATGTTCTTCAGGCGGGTTACGTCCGAGTACTCCAGGTCCCAGCTGCGACCTTTCTTGAAGCCTTTGTAGGGCTTGCTGGTATTGTTGGCGAAGATGATGCAGGTATTCTGGGCAAAGCCCTCGAAGTTCTGGGTTAGGAGGTCCTTGAAGCCCTGCCCGCCGCCGGTCAGGAGCATGAGCATGAAAATGCCCCAGAACACGCCGAAGCCGGTAAGGAAGCTGCGGGATTTGTTCCGCAGGATGCTGTCCAGGATTTCCCTGAACGTATCGGTATCCATCCACTTTTTCATTCTGCTCTGAGGGCTTCGATGGGTTTGACACGGGCGGCTTTCCAGGCGGGGATAATTCCGGCCAGGGTACCGGCAAGAATAAGGACCAGGGTGGCTTGTACGGCCACATCTATGCCTACGCTGGGGTTCACCAGCATCTGGATTTTCTCCATGCCCAAATCTACGGCGCTCTGGCCGATGGTCTTGTCCATCACCTGGCAGGCCACCATGCCCAGGAACATGCCTGCATAGCCGAACAGGGAGGTTATCACAACGCTCTCCGCGATGATGAGGGACAGGATGTTGCGGGGCCGGGCTCCGATGGCTTTGCGGATGCCGAATTCATGGGTGCGTTCCTTTACCGTGATGAGCATGATGTTGGACACGCCCACGATGCCGCTCACCAGGGTGAGAAGGCCCAGAATCCACAGGGCGGTGCGAATCATCCTTCCGGCCTTGTTCATCTGCAGATTGTCCGTATAGCCGTTCCGTATCCAGATGCCGCGCTGGTCGTCCGGGGCGATGCTGTGCATGCGCCGGATGGCCCCGCCGTAGTTGTCTTCAAAGGCCTTGTGCTCCTGCAGGCCGTGAACGCCGCGCAGGTTGAAGCTGATGCCTTCTATTTTGTCGGAGCTGTCGTAGATGCCTTTGTAAGTGGAGTAGGGGATGGGAACGGAGCGGCGGAAAGAACGCTCGTCCGTATGGTAAACGCCCACCACGCGGTAAGAAATCGGGCCGATGGAAATCCAGGTTCCCACCATGTCCTCCGCCTCCCCGGGCCTGAGCTCCTTGGCCTGGGCGGTGGAGATGACCGCCACCTTCCGCCTTTGCAGCACGTCCTCCGGGTTGATGAAGCGGCCTGCCGCCAGCTTGAGCTTTTCCTGCTCCTGATAGTCCGGCATCACGCCCACAAGCCATCCGCCCACCGTATTGCCCAGCAGGGAAAGGGTAACGCTGGTGGAGGGCGTGGTGGTGCTTACGTTCTCGATGACGCCCTTCCATTCGCTCCCCTGGGTATAGCTGACATCCTTGGCGTCCAGCTGAATCCGTCGGCCCTCCTTGTAGCCCGCATACGGCTTGGAGGTGCGCCAGCCTTCCACGGTGACGCTCTGGGAAATGTAGTCTTCCATATTGCCCATGAAGGAGTTCATGAGCCCGTTGCCGGCGCCCAGCAGGGCAATGAGGAGGAAGATGCCCCAGCTCACCGCAAAACCGGTGAGGGCCGTGCGCAGCTTGTTGTTCCTCAGGGAACTCAGGATTTCATGCAGGATCTCTCTCATTACTTGATAACAGGGCCGCCCCAGGCGTCGTGCCGGGTATTTTCTTCAATCTGGCCGATAATGCCGTCCTTGATATGGATAATCTTGTCTGTCTCGTTGGCCACGCCGCTCTCGTGCGTGACTACGATGATGGTGATGCCCTCCTCCTGGTTCAGACGCTTGAGAAGCTGCATCACCTCCACGCTGGTCTTGGAGTCCAGGGCGCCGGTGGGTTCATCGGCCAGAATAATCTGCGGATGGGTGATGAGGGCGCGGGCTATGGCCACACGCTGTTTCTGGCCGCCGGACATCTCGTTGGGGAAGTGGCTGGCCCAGGGGGTGAGGCCCAGTTTTTCCAGGTACTCCATGGCCAGCTCCTGGCGCTTTTTCCGGGGGACGCCCTGGTAATAGAGCGGCAGCTCCACGTTCTCCAGCGCCGTCTTGAAGCCAATCAGGTTGAAGCTCTGGAAGATGAAGCCTATCATGCGGTTGCGGTAATCGGCCGATTGCTTCTCCGAGAGGTTCTTGATGAGCTTGCCGTCCAGGGTATAGCTGCCGGTGTCGTAATTATCCAGGATGCCCAGGATGTTGAGGAGGGTGGATTTTCCGGAGCCCGAGGCACCCATGATGGACACGAATTCTCCCCGCTCAATTTGCAGGTTGATGCCTTTGAGCACGTGCAGGGGCTGCCCGTTGTTATAGGTCTTGTTGATGTCTGTGAGCTCGATGAGGGCCATTTTGTACTGTATTAGTATCCTATTACACTGCAAATATAAGGCGGATTTTTCAATCCGCCAAATAATTATGCAAAAAATTTGCCGGTATGTTAATTATTTGCCCGGTCCAGGCCCAGTTCGGGATGCCGGACGGCATTGGCACGGAAGAGGAAGGCCACCAACACGGCCAGCACACAGAGAGACGTGAACATGATTTCCACATGCACGGGCCCTTCCGCTCCGGTTCCCAGCACCACGCCGGAAATCCATTTGAAGGTAAGGAGACCCAGGTTCTGCACCCAGTTCACCAGGGCAAAAGTGGTTCCCAGCACTTTGTCCGGCACAATCTTGGGCACAGACGGCCACAGGGCCGCCGGCACCAGGGAGTAGCCGAAGCCCAGGAATACCATGGCCAGATAGCCCCAGAACGGCACGCCCGCCGGAGCAAAGGCCAGCAGGGCATGGGCAATCAGGGCCAGGAAGGCGCCCGCAATCATCCAGCGGGTGCCGTGGCCCAGCTTGTCCACCAGGATGCCGAAGAGCGGGGCAAAGATGACGGTGGAAAAGGGCAGCATGGAAATCATCCAGCCGGCCGTCTGGGCGGGGATGTCAAAGCGGGGGATGAGGATGGCCCCGGCAAACTTCTTGAAGGCAATCACGCTGCTGTAGAACAGCACGCACAGCAGGGCCAGCAGCCAGAAGTTCCGGTTGCCCAGCACCTTCAGGACATCGGAGAAGCGGAAGGTTTCGTCCGGTGCTCCGGCCGGCTCGGAGGCGCTGTCCGGAGTCTTGCCTTTCATGGCGTCCTGTTCTTCCCGGATTTTTTTACCGGCCGATGCATCCAAGGCCACGAAGACGGCCCAGAGAATGAGCCCCAGGGCCATCAGCCCCATGCCCGCCACGGCGGGCTTGGCCGTTTCGGCCAGGGTATAGACGTGATCGGCCTGCTGCTGCACCAGCTTGGGAGAGAGCACCAGGGCGAAGGCTGTTCCCAAACGGGCGATGGCCAGCTGGATGCCCATGGCAAAAGCCATCGGCCCGCCTTTGAACCAGCGGGCGATGCTTCGCGTAACGGCTGTTCCGGCAATCTCACTGCCCAGGCCGAAAACCATCACGCCTACGTAGGCTACACTGAGGGAGGCGGAAGAGCCGCTCAGCAGGGCCCAGAGCACCAGTCCGGCGCCTCCGGCCATCATGGCCACAAAGAGGGAGCCCGAGAAACGCACGCCCCACTTGTCCAAAAGGATGCCGCCCAGCACCAGGCCGCCGAACACGCACAGGACGCTGTAGCCGCTGGCATAGAGGCCGTATCCGGCCGAATCCCAGCCCAGCTCCGTAAGGGAAGGGTTCTCAAAGAGGTAGGAGATGCTGGAGAACATGTCGTCGAAGTAGTACGATGCGAACATTGGCACTACCAGACAGGCCAGTACCAGCCAGGAGGCGGCCCTGTAGAATTTCTGAGCGCCTGCCATTACTCCTGGATGTTAGGAAGTTCCAGGCCCAGGCCCTTCTTGCGGTCAACGGCCTTGAGCACGAAGCCCAGCACCAAGGCTGCCACGCCCAGGCAGGCGAGCATCACCAGGGGGGCGGTGTAATTGAAGGCGGTGGGGTCCGTCACGCCCGGGTTGGTCTTGTCCAGCACCTTGCCAATCAGCAGCGGGAACAGCCAAAGGCCGATATTCTGAATCCAGAAAATGAGGGCGTAGGCACTGCCTATCACCTTGGCGTCCACCAGCTTGGGCACAGACGGCCACAGGGCGGCGGGAACCAGCGAGAAGCTGGCGCCCAGCACCAGGATGGTCACATAGGCCACAATGACGCCGCCCAGGTCATTGCCCTTGAAGGCGGGCAGCACAAAGGCGAAGGTAAGGTGGCAGGCAATGAGGAGCACGGCGCCCAGCACCAGCATGGAGGCACCCTTGCCCTTGTGGTCCAGGTAATTGCCCAGGATGGGGGTAATCAGGACGGCCAGCAGCGGGAACACGGCAAAGATGGACTCCGCGCTCTGGCGCATGTAACCCATATAGCAGTAAACCACCAGCATGACCACGGCGATGCCCAGGAAGATGTACTTCTTCACCTTGTCTTTCTGGAAGTTGGAGATGAAGCCGGCGGCGGCCACCACCAGCATAATCACATACTGGACCAGGGTGACACTGGAGGAGGCCCAGAAGGAATCGGCCTCGGGCGGGGTAAGGGTCAGGTTGCACTGCAGCATGTTCACCGCGTACTTCTGGAAGGGGAAGATGGCGCTGTAGTACAGCACGCACAGAAGGGCCACAATCCAGAAACCCCAGTCGGAAAGGATGCGACCGATGTCGCTGATTTTGAAGGGATCGTCTTTTTCTTCGGCCTCACCCGTCTGGCTGTCCAGTTTCTTGTCCATGAAGAAATAGACGATGCACATGATGAGGGCGATGCAAAGGAGCACCACGCCGAAGGCCACGGAACGGGAAACATCCACCTTGCCGCCCAGGCGGGCGAAGAAGGGGGAGAAAATCATACAGGTGGCTACGCCCAGGCGGGCCAGGGCCATCTCGGAGCCCATGGCCAGGGCCATCTCCCGGCCCTTGAACCACTTCACGATACCGCGGCTCACCGTAATGCCCGCCATCTCGCAGCCGCAGCCGAAAATCATGAAGCCGCAGGCCGCCAGTTTGGCCGATGCCGGCATGCCCCGGTAGAAGGGAGACACGCCCAGCTCGTCAAAGACGGGTATGTAGTTAAGGTTATTGTTGAACCAAGTCTCCAGGCTTGAGCCCATGAAGGACTCGCTCACCGCATACCATTTGATGATGGCGCCCACCAGCATCACGGATGCCGACAGCACGGCGGTAAAGCGCACCCCCATCTTGTCCAGGATAATGCCCGCAAAGATGAGGAAGAAGACAAATACATTGAGGAAAACTTCGGAGCCCTGCATGGTTCCGAATGCGGTGGAATCCCAGCCGCGGGTTTCCTGCATCAGGTCCTTGATGGGGGAGAGGATGTCCATGAAAATGTAGGCACAGAACATCGCAAGGGCCAGCAGCAGCAGGGCGGTCCAGCGCATGGCGGCCGAATCCCTGAGCGTCTTTTGTGTGGTAGTACTCATATCTGTTAATACACTGTTCAAACTGCGAAATTAATTAAAATATTTTAAAACATCAACCTTGACGGCTTTCCGTTAAAAATGCTTACCTTTGTACATTATGTACGAATTGCTGGAAAGAGTCAACTCTCCGGAAGATATCAAGGGATTCTCCATCGGCCAGCTGAGGCAGCTGTGCGGGGAGATTCGGGAATATATGGTGGAGTGCTGTGCCGTGAATCCCGGCCACCTGGGCAGCAGCCTGGGTGCCGTGGAGCTTATCGTGGCCTTACATTATATATATAATACGCCGCAGGACAAGCTGGTGTTCGACGTGGGGCACCAGGCCTATGCCCACAAAATTCTCACGGGCCGGCGGGAGGCTTTCCGTAAGAACCGTACGCTGGAGGGCATCAGCGGCTTCCCCAAACGGGAAGAGAGCCCTTATGATGCCTTCGGGGCTGGCCATTCTTCCACTTCCATATCGGCCGCCCTGGGCTTTGCCGAGGCCGCCCGCATGCAGGGAACGGGGGAGCGGAGCGTGGCCATTATCGGGGACGGCGCC
>CADBHY010000087.1 GCA_902794615.1 uncultured Bacteroidia bacterium | reverse complement strand
AAAAAGAAGTAACTTTGTGGTCCTTTAACGGGATGCCCCTGTAGTTTAAAGGATAGAATAACGGATTCCGGTTCCGTTGGTCCCGGTTCGATTCCGAGCGGGGGTACAAAAAAGAGTCAGGCAGCGCCCGGCTCTTTTTTGTTTACCGCAGGTACTTCCGCTTCATCTGTTCCTGCTCCTCGGCGCTGAAGCCCAAGGCCTTTTCCAGATAGGCCTGGAGGGAGCCGTACTGCCGGTCAATGAGGTCCAGCGTGCTCTCGAAGTTCTCTACGTTCACGCCAATCATGGAGCGGATGAAGCCCAGTTCGGGCTCGCCGCCGCCTTTCTCCGCAATCTTGGCCGACAAGGCCTCGATGGCCGGGGCATAGGATTCGTTGGAGAGGGCGAAGTCTTTCACGATGGTTTCACGGCTGGCGCCCAGGGCGGCCAGCACAAAGGCCGAACCCCATCCGCAGCGGTCTTTGCCCTGGGAGCAGTGCCAGAGGGCGCCGCCGTCGGCCTTCAGCACGCCCCGGAGGAATTCTCCGTAGCGCTTCTGCGAGGTGGTGTCCGTCACGATGGCGGGATAAAGCTTTTGGGCCATCTGCTGGGCCTGCGGAAGGAAGGCATACGAGGCCAGGGCTTCCAGCAGGTTGGCCGACTGCACGGTGGTGCTGTCGGCCCGGCCGGAAGCAAAAGCGGCCACAAAAGACTCCGGAAGGGTGGAGAGCCAGATATTGCTGACGCCTTCCATCTGCCGGTCGGGCTTGGCATTGCGCTCTCCCTCAAAACGGAAATCGAAGACATCGCTGAGGGCGAAACGCTTTTTGAGGATGGCCACGTCGGCATCGGTGGCTTTGGAAAGTTCGCCGGAACGGACCAGTTTGCCGCTGCGGACGCTGCGTCCGTCCTGCATCACCAGGCCGCCCAGCTCGCGGGCGTTTTCAATCCCCTCAAAGGAAAGGATTCTGTTATTTTCGTTGAAGGAAGAAGTACAGGCCTGCAGCATGAGAAAAGGAATCAAGAAGCTTACAATACGTTTCATTGTCATTATTTTATCTATTCTTCTTAAACAGTCCAGCAAAGATAGGGATATTTTGAAAAAAAATTGTACTTTTGTCCGTTTAAGTATATATCATGAAATATCCCTTTTTGCTAAGCCTTTCCCTCGCCCTGCTTGCGTGTTCGCCCCATAGCAAGACGGAGCGGGAGCTTCACTCGGAGGCCGATCTCCACGACTTGGTGCTGACCACATCGGCCGGTACCTATTACGACCAGAAATACTCGGGTTGTGAAGACCTTACCCTGCTTCGCGTCAACACGGAGGCCGATGCCGTCCTGGCCCTCACTCAAGGGAAGGCCGACGTTTATGTGACCGACGAGGTGACCTTTAGCGAGACGATGCTGAAGCGGCTGAACCTTTCCCTGGCGTTCCGGGGAGAAGAAAGCTTTGACGTCGCATTTGCCGTGCGCAAGGGAGACGAGGCCTTGCTGGAGCAGATGAACCGCTTCATCTCCGCCTCCAAGGCCGACGGCAGCCTGGAGGGCGCCATCTCCCACTGGCTCAAGGGTACTCCGGCGCCCGAATATCCCGCCCAGGCCCTGGAAGGCAGCCCTAAGCCCCTCCGCTGCCTGACGGCCACCAACTTGGAGCCCGTCTGCTTTATGACGGAAGGCGGGGTGTGGCAGGGGATGGACGCCGATGTACTCCGGCGATTCGCCACCTGGTGCGGCCGTCCTTTCGAGATGAAATACCAGGAATTCCCTTCGACCCTTGTGGCCTTGGCTACGGGCCAGTGCGACGTGGTGGCCGCCTGCCTGTATATCACCGAAGAACGCAAGAAATCCGTGGATTTCACGATTCCTTACTACCGCTGCCGTCCCGGCTTTTTTGTCCAGAACACGGAAGCCCGGGCGGGCTTGAGCCTTGCGGAGCGCCTGAAAATGAACCTGGTGACGGAAAACCGCTGGCAACTGCTGACAAACGGCCTGTTGGAAACAATCAAGATAACCCTTCTGTCCATTCTGCTGGGCACCATCCTGGGCGTAGGGGTTTGCGCCTGCCGGCGCAGCAACCGGAGGTGGCTCCGTTCCCTGGCCGGGCTGTACGGAGATTTTATCAACGGCATTCCCACCCTGGTGCTGCTCCTCATTCTGTTTTACGTGGTCTTTGCCAATTCCGGCCTGGACGCATCCTTGGTGGCGGTGGTCACCTTCGCCCTCTGCTTTGCCTCCGCGGCAGGCAATATCTTTGATACGGCCATTTCCTCCGTGCCCGCCGGGCAGACGGAAGCCGGTCTGAGCCTGGGCTTTACGCCCTTCAAGACGTTCATGGGCATCGTATTCCCCCAAGCTCTCCGCAAGGGCCTGCCGCTCTATACGGGTGAATGTGTGTCCCTCCTGAAGAGTACTTCCATTGTGGGCTATATCGCCATCCAGGATGTCACCCGTGCCAGCGACCTCATCCGCAGCCGCACCTTTGACGCGCTGATTCCGCTGCTGATGGTCACCATTCTGTATTTTGTGCTGGCCTGGCTGCTAAGACTCCTGTTGAACCTTTTCCTTTCCAAGAAGTAATATGATAAGCATCAAACATTTAAGCAAGACTTTCAAGAATCCCGACGGCCAGACCCTGACGGTTCTCAAAGATGTCAACTGTGAAATTCAGAAGGGAGAGGTCATCAGCATCATCGGCCCTTCCGGAACCGGCAAGAGCACCCTCCTGAGGGCCATCAACATGCTGGAGCCGCCCACCTCCGGAGAAATCTGGGTGGACGGGGAAAACATCACGGCCAAGGGGTATCCGCTGCACCACTTGCGCCGGAAGATGGGCATGGTGTTTCAGAGTTTCAACCTTTTTGAGCACATGACGGTGCTTCAGAACATTACCTATGCGCCCATGCAGCTGCTGAAACTCTCCGAAGAGCAGGCCCGGCAGGAAGCCATGGAACTGCTCAGGAAAGTGGGTCTGGCCCAGAAGGCCGATGTCTATCCCTCCGCCCTTTCCGGCGGGCAGAAGCAGCGTGTAGCCATCGCCCGCTCGCTGGCCATGCATCCCGAGGTGATTCTTTTCGACGAACCCACATCGGCCCTGGATCCCACCATGGTGGGGGAGGTGCTCAGCGTTATCCGCTCGCTGGCCAAAGAAGGGCTCACCATGCTCATCGTCACGCATGAGATGCGTTTTGCGCGGGATGTGAGCACCCGCATCTTCTTTATGAACGAGGGTATTATCTATGAGGACGGCCCGGCAGAGCAGATATTCGAGCATCCCAAGCGCAGCGCCACCAAGGCCTTTGTGAACCGCATCCAGAAAATCGTCTATGAGATTGATAATACGGACACCTTCGACTACTATCAGATGGAGACGGAAATCAGACAGTTCTGGATTAAGTACAACCTGCCGGACAAGGTGGACGTGGCGGAAGAGATTGCCGTCGAGATGCTTCTTGGGCACCTGAAAGAAATCCGTCCCCTTACGTTCCGCCTCACTTACACCGAGCTCACCGGAGATACGGCCATGGATTTCATGATTGAAGGTATATCGGCCTCCCCGCTGAAGGACGACTCCGTGCTGGACGGCATCCGTTCCCGGGTAAAGGAGGTGATTGAGGAAACCACCTCCCGCGGCTTCCGCTTCAAGATTCTCCTGTAGGGCCTATTCCTCGTAAAGGAGGTAGGGCCTGCGCTGAAGCAGGAAGGCCTCTACGTCGGCTTGCCATCGGGCCCGGATTTCCGGCTCGGTGGCACCGTTTTCAATCATTTCGCGGATGTAGCGCTGGCCCATGAGCAGGTCGAAGAAACGGCGGAAGAAACCGGCCTCCTGGCCCTGTTCCTTCATGATGGAATAGGCGCTGATAATGTAGGAGAGGTCCATTTTCTTCTCCCGGATTTCCTTTTGGGAAAGGGCCGATAAATCTACGCCGAAGCACTCCTGGCCCAGCAGCGGGGGATTGGAGGAGCCCTTCACGCTCCGGGGCGTGAAGCTGTAGCCGTACTTCCCTTTGAAGGCCGGATGGCCGTACTGCTGGAAGGGCTTATCCGTGCCGCGCCCCAAACTTACCACCGTGCCCTCGAAACCGCAGAGGGAGGGGTAGAGGTAGATGGCCTGCATGTTGGGCAGGTTGGGGCTGGGACGTACCGGAAGCTCATAGAGTGTTTGGTGCGTGTAGTTCTTGCAGGGGATGACGGTGAGCTGGCACTTGTTTCCGGCCTCCAGCCACTTCTCTCCCTGGGCCATGCGGGCCAGTTCTCCCAGCGTGAGACCGTGGACGGTGGGGATGGGCAGATGTCCTACGCCGCTCCTGAGGCTCATGTCCAGGATGGGACCGTCCACGTACATGCCGTTGGGGTTGGGGCGGTCCAGCAGAATCATGTGCTTGCCGGATTCCGCGCAGGCGTCCATCAGGTGGCACAGGGTAATGTAATAGGTATAGAAGCGGAGGCCTACGTCCTGGATGTCCACGATGAGTACGTCAAACATGTCCATGGCCTCGGCGGTGGGATGGTTGCCGCCGGCCCCGCCGTAGAGGGAGAGGATGGGGACGCCCGTCACGGGCTCCACGCCGTCTGCCACGTGCGACCCGTCATCGGCCAAATCCCGGAAGCCATGCTCCGGAGAGAAGATGGCGGTGACATTCACTCCCCGGGCAATGAGGGTGTCCAGAATGTGCGTGCCGGTGTTTCCCACCAGGCCGGTCTGGTTACTGAAAATGGCCACTCTCTGCCCTTCTGTGAGGGGAAGGTACTCGTCAAACTGTTCGTCACCCAGGATGACGCGCTCCGTGCTTTTGGATGCGCAGGAGGTGGAAAGGACGCCGCTGAGTGCAAGGATGGCGGCCAGCATCCGGACAATCTTTGTTTTCATGTCACGAATTTAGGAGGAAAGGGGGAAAATCGCAAAAAATTTTGTAGATTTGTGAGGATAATACAAAAAAACAATAACCAGATAAGCCATGAAGCGCGTATTGAAAACGGCGGCCTTTGTCCTGATGGCTATCTCCCTGAACAGCTGCCTGGCCGGCAGGTTCATGGCCGATTATGCCCTCAAGCCCACGCCGCACGGGGTTCAAGACATTGAGCGCACCCGCCACAAGGCCGATTCCCTCCTGCCCGGCTCTACCGCCTGGTACGACGGCCTCAAGGCCCGGGGCATCCTGAAAGACCATTGGATAAGCGGCGGTGAAGGCGTGAAGCTGCACGCCTGCTATGTGCCAGCGGCCCGTCCGGAAGAGGCCCATGGAACGGCCGTTGTGGTTCACGGCTATACGGACAATCACTTTGTCTTCCTCTACCTGGTGCGCATGTACCGTGACCGGCTCAATTACAATGTGCTGTTTCCGGATTTGCAGTACCACGGCTATTCCGGGGGCGATGCCATCCAGATGGGCTGGAAAGACCGCCTGGACTTGGAAAAGTGGATAGAGGTGGCCCACGACATCTTCCAAGATGACTTTATGGTGCTGCACGGCGTGTCCATGGGGGCCGCCACGGTGATGATGGCCAGCGGAGACCCGCTTCCGGACTATGTGCGCTGCTTTGTGGAGGACTGCGGCTATACATCGGCCTGGGACCAGTTTGCTTCTACCCTGAAGCAGCGCTTTCGTCTTCCTCCCTTTCCGCTGCTGAACAGCGCCAGCATCGTTACCCGCAAGCGCTACGGCTGGGGGTTTAAGGATGCGTCTTCCGTGGAGCAGCTGCACAAATGCGTCAAGCCCATGCTCTTTATCCACGGGGATGCCGATGATTTTGTCCCTTTCGCGCACCTGGAAAAAAACTTCCGGGCCAAGTGGCACGGCTACAAGGAAAAATGGGAGGTGCCCGGCGCCGTCCATGCCAATTCCTATGCCAAGTATCCGGAGGAATATACCCGCCGGGTAGAGAATTTTCTGAAAACCGTTCATAACATGATAGAAGATGGAAGCATCTATGACAAATAAGTTCATTTTGGCCCTGGACCAGGGCACCAGCTCTTCCCGGGCCATTGTTTTTGATCACGAGGGCAACATCCGCTCCGTGGCCCAGCAGGAATTCACGCAGTACTTCCCCCAGCCCGGCTGGGTGGAGCACAATCCCATGGAAATCTGGTCGTCGGAGGCGGCCGTGGTTGCCCAGGCCATTTCCGGGATAGGCATCGGCGGGCTGGACATTGCCGCCATCGGCATTACCAACCAGAGAGAAACCACCATCGTGTGGGATGCCCGGACGGGAACGCCCGTGTACAATGCCATCGTGTGGCAGGACAGGCGCACATCGGCCTTTTGCGATACCCTGAAGGAGCGGGGGCTGGTGGACCGGATTAGGGAAAAGACGGGCCTGATTATCGACGCCTACTTTTCCGCCACCAAAATCAAATGGATACTGGACAACGTGCCCGGGGCGCGGGAAAAGGCCCGGGCCGGGGAACTGCGTTTCGGGACCGTGGACAGTTGGCTGGTCTGGCAGCTCACCCGCGGGGAAGTGCATATCACGGACGTTTCCAATGCCTCCCGCACCATGCTTTTCAATATCCATACGCTGGAATGGGACAAGGAACTGCTGGAGCTGCTGGACATTCCGCTGTCCATGATGCCGGCCGTGAAGTCCTCGTCCGAGGTGTACGGCCATACCAAAACCACCATCTTTGCACATGAGGTGCCTATTGCCGGCATTGCCGGAGACCAGCAGGCGGCCCTTTTCGGCCAGATGTGTACGGAGCCCGGCGCCGTAAAGAACACCTACGGGACCGGCTGCTTCCTGCTGATGAATACGGGCGGGAAGCCCATCCTTTCCCGCAACAACCTCCTCACCACCGTGGCGTGGAAGATAGGGGACTGCGTGAACTATGCCCTGGAGGGTTCCATCTTCGTGGGCGGGTCCGTGGTACAGTGGCTGCGGGACGGTCTGGGCATCATCCGTTCCTCTTCCGAGATTGAGGCGCTGGCGGCCAGCGTTCCGGACAACGGCGGGGTGTACTTTGTACCGGCCCTCACGGGCATGGGCGCCCCTTATTGGGACCAGTATGCCCACGGAGTCATCTGCGGCATCACCCGTGGAACCACGGCCGCCCACATAGCCCGTGCCGCCTTGGAGGGCATCGCCTTCCAGACCATGGACATTGTGCATGCCATGGAAAAGGACGCCGGAGTGCCCCTGGCCGAACTG
>CADBHY010000086.1 GCA_902794615.1 uncultured Bacteroidia bacterium | reverse complement strand
AAAAGGTCTCTCCCTGGCTGGCCTACGCCGCCTCCCTGGCCATTTTGGCCACCCTGGGGAATTTCATCTTCAGGCAGTCGTCTGCAGCCTCGGCCTGGGAAGATGACAGCTGGGACTACATCTCCTATCTTTCCCGCTCCCTGGATCCGGACGGGATGATTGAGCTCAAGGAGACGGAGCAACTCACGCAGGAAGATATCGTCAATTATCTGATGGCCAGCAACATTTCCGTTGAACAATTAGAACAGACAAACTATGAAGAAGATTATTAGTGTATTCCTTACCGTCGCGCTGGCAGGCAGCGTGGCGCTCGCCCAGAACAACAAGGCCGACAAGAAACGCGGAGACTGGAGAGAGAAAGTCCGCGCCGAGCAGGTGGCCAACATCACCTCCCAGCTGGACCTTACTGAAGCCGAAGCCCAGGCCTTCTGGCCCGTGTACAACGAAGTCCAGAAACAGCGCCGGGAGGCCTTCAAGGCCAGCACCCAGGCCTACAAAGCCCTGAACAAGGGAATCGAAGGCGAAGAGGTGAACGCCCTGTTGGAAGCATATCTGGACGCCAAGAAGGCGGCCGAAGCCATTGAAACCGAAGCCATCGCCCGTTACAAGAAGGTACTCCCCGTGAACAAAGTGGCCAAGCTCATTGTGGCCGAGGAAAACTTCCGTCACCAGCAGATTGGCAAACTGGGCGGCAAGGCCGGACGTCCCGAAGGTCCCCGTTCCGGCGGAAGGCGTCCCCAGATGCCGATGGGCGGCGAAATGACAGACTAACGGAATTCTCCGTCCCGCAGGACGCACGTCCTGTCACAGAGTTGAGCCAGACCGGCGTCATGCGTAACGATGACCATGGTCTGGCCCAATTGTTTTCTGACGCTCAGAAGCAGGGCGTGAATCTCCTCCTTGGTGCGGCTGTCCAGGTTGCCGGTGGGTTCGTCGGCAAAGAGGATGGCGGGATTCATGGAAAGGGCGCGGGCAATGGCCACGCGCTGCTGCTCTCCGCCGGAGAGTTCCGACGGTTTGTGCGCCAGACGGGCACCCAGGCCCACCAGCTCCAGCAGTTCATCGGCCCGGGCACGGGCCCCGGCCTCCTTCTCCCCGCCTATCAGAAGCGGAATCATCACATTCTCGCGGGCCGAGAACTCCGGCAGCAGGTGATGGGCCTGAAAGACAAAGCCGATGCGGCGGTTCCGGAAGGCCGACAAGTCCCCGGCCCCCAGCGAGAGCACGGACGTGCCGTCTATCAGCAAGGAGCCGCTGTCCGGCGTAAGGAGCGTTCCCAGTATCTGGAGAAGCGTGGATTTTCCGGCGCCGGAAGCGCCCATGACGGCCACGATTTCTCCGCGGGAGACCTCAAAATCAACCCCTTTCAGCACCTCTACGGAGCCAAAAGACTTCCGGATATTCTTGGCTTCTATAATCATTTTCACTATCTTTGCACGATTTACAAAGATAGGAACATTCTTGCAAAAGCACAAACTCATAAGCCTGGTCCTGCTGCTTCTGTATTGGCTTTGTCCGGCGCAGGTTCCCCGCTTTGAACCCGTAGGCGGGAACACCCTCTGGATGACCAAATCCGGAGAGGAGTATCTGAACCGCCTGCTGCAGGATATCGACGCCGCCCGCACCACCATCGAAATGGAATACTACTGGTTCGACGCAGACAAAGCCGGCAAACTGGTACGGGACGCACTCGTGAAAAAGGCGCGGGAGGGCGTAAAAATCCGCATCCTGGTGGACAACTTCATCACGCCCGGCTCTCCGGAATTCTACTTTGAGCAGATGCGCCGCGAGGGCATGCAGGTGGCGTACGTGCACAATCTGGAAAAAATGTGCCCCGGAAAGGCCGTGGCCAGCTTTTTCGGCTACCGGGACCACCGCAAGATTGTGGTGATTGACGGGCGCATCGCCTACACCGGCGGCATCAATTTCAACAACCAGACCATCTATGTCTGGAAAGACACGCAGGTAAGGATAGAAGGCCCTGCGGCCGCTCAGATGCGGGCGCTCTTCGAGCAAGGCTGGGCCGATTTGGCCGACGGAAGCCCCGCCCCGGAAATTCCGGTGGAACCGGTGGGAACGGCCCTTGTGCAGACGGTGGGCACGGTGAGCCGGGACACCACCCTCACCCACCTGTACGTGCAGAAGCTGGCCGAGGCCAAAGAATACTTTTACCTGCAAACGCCCTACTTCGGCCCGCCGCCGCAGGTGCTCCAGGCCCTGAAGGACGCCGCCGCCCGCGGGGTGGACGTCCGGCTGCTGTTTCCGGAAAAATGCGACTGGGGCTTCATGAATTCCCTCACCCGGGACTACATTCCGGAACTCATTGCCTCCGGCATCCGTGTATTCGTGTTCAACGGCGTGTACGACCACTCTAAGCTCTTTGTCTCGGACGACCGCATAGCCAGTTGCGGCACCGTGAACCTGGACGGCCGCAGTTTCCACACCAACTGGGAAGACGCCCTCCTGTTCCATGACCGGGAAAGCGCCCTGCAAGTGAAGGAATCCTACCTGAACGTGCAGGCGGAATGCATTGAGATGGACGCAAGTTACCCGCAGGCCAAGGGCCTGAGCAAAGCCTGGCGGAAGTTTCTGAGAAAAATCTACCGCATTTTGTAGTTTTTTCGTACCTTTGGAGATATTCGGGGTGTGGCGCAGTTGGCTAGCGCATCTGCTTTGGGAGCAGAGGGTCGTGTGTTCGAGTCACATCACCCCGACGTATGTATTTATTAGGTTATGACATAGGCAGTTCATCGGTGAAGGCTTCACTGGTGGACGCGCAAAGCGGAAAATGCATCGCATCGGCCTTTTACCCCAAGACGGAGGCCCCCATTATTGCCAAACAGGCCGGCTGGGCCGAACAGGACCCGGCCATGTGGATAGGCAATCTGAAACTGGCCACCCACGACGTCCTGCATCAGGCGGAAAAGGTGAATCCGAAGGACATCAAGGCTATCGGCATTTCTTATCAGATGCACGGCCTGGTGTGCGTGGACAAGGACAAGAACGTCCTGAGACCCTCCATCATCTGGTGCGACTCGCGGGCCGTCCCTTACGGGAACAACGCCTTTGCCAACCTGGGGAAGGACTTCTGCCTGGGGCACCTGCTCAACTCGCCCGGCAACTTCACCGCCGCCAAACTGGCCTGGGTGAAGCAGAACGAGCCGGAGCTGTACAACCGCATCTGGAAGGTGATGCTACCCGGCGACTACATTGCCATGCGGCTTACCGGCAGCGTGTGTACCACCGTAAGCGGTCTGTCGGAAGGCATCTTCTGGGACTTCAAGAAGAACGCTCCCTGCCAGGAGCTCCTGGACTACTTCGGCTTCGACCCTTCCGTCCTGGCCCCGGTGAAACCCAGTTTCGGCATCCAGGGCACCCTCACCCGCGAGGCGGCCGATGCGCTGGGCCTCTATGAAGGCACGCCCGTCACCTACCGGGCCGGAGACCAGCCCAACAACGCCCTGAGCCTGAACGTGTTCAACCCCGGAGAAATAGCCTCCACCGCCGGCACCTCCGGCGTGGTGTACGGGGTTATCGGCCAGGTTTCCTATGACCCGCTTTCCCGCGTGAATTCCTTCGCCCATGTGAACCACAGTGCGCAGGACCCTCGTCTGGGCGTGCTCCTGTGCATCAACGGAACGGGCATCCTCAACTCCTGGATACGCCGCAACGTGGCCCCGGAAGGCATGTCGTATGCCGAGATGAACGACGTGGCCGCCCAGGTGCCCATCGGCTCGGACGGCGTGAGCATCCTCCCCTTCGGAAACGGGGCGGAGCGCATGCTGGAAAACAAAGACTGCGGCTGCAGCGTCCACGGCGTGCAGTTTACCCGTCACGGAAAGGCCCACCTCATGCGGGCCGCCCAGGAAGGCATTGTATTCTCCTTCCAGTACGGCATAGAAATCATGGAGCAGATGGGCCTGAAGGTGGACAAGATTCACGCCGGGTCCGCCAACATGTTCCAAAGCCCCCTCTTCCGGAACACGCTTTCCGGCATTTCCGGCGCGGTTATCGAGCTGTACGACACGGACGGCTCCGTGGGCGCCGCCAAGGGTGCGGGCCTGGGCGCCGGCATCTATAAATCCACCCAGGAAGCCTTCTCCACCCTGGAGCGCCTGTCCGTCATTACCCCGGACCACCAGGACGAGTACCGCGAGGCTTACGAAAAATGGAAATCGTACCTGTCATTCTGAACAAAGTGAAAATCTATAAATTATAACATTAAAACTATGGTAAAAGAGTATTTCCCCACTATTGGAAAGATTCCCTTTGAAGGAACCGAAAGCAAGAATCCCCTGGCCTTCCACTACTATGACGCTTCCCGCGTAGTCATGGGCAAACCCATGAAGGATTGGCTTAAATTCGCCATGGCCTGGTGGCACACGCTGGGCCAGGCATCGGCCGACCCCTTCGGCGGACAAACCCGCAGCTACGCCTGGGACGAAGGCGAATGCCCCTACTGCCGCGCCAAGGCCAAGGCCGATGCCGGCTTCGAGATTATGCAGAAGCTGGGCATCGAGTACTTCTGCTTCCACGACATCGACCTGGTGGAAGACTGCGAAGACATTGCCGAGTACGAAGCCCGCATGAAGGATATCACGGACTACCTCCTGGAAAAGATGAAGGAGACCGGCATCAAGAACCTCTGGGGCACGGCCAATGTCTTCGGCAACAAGCGCTACATGAACGGCGCCGCCACCAACCCGCAGTTTGACATTGTGGCCCGCGCCGCCGTCCAAATCAAGAACGCCCTGGACGCCACCATCAAGCTGGGAGGCTCCAACTACGTGTTCTGGGGTGGCCGTGAGGGTTACTACAGCCTCCTGAACACCCAGATGCAGCGGGAGAAGGACCACCTGGCCAAGATGCTCACCGCCGCCCGCGACTATGCCCGCGCCAAGGGCTTCAAGGGCACCTTCCTCATTGAGCCCAAACCCATGGAGCCCACCAAGCACCAGTACGACGTGGACACGGAGACCGTCATCGGCTTCCTGCGCGCAAACGGCCTGGACAAGGACTTCAAGGTGAATATCGAGGTGAACCATGCCACCCTGGCCGGCCACACCTTCGAGCATGAGCTTACCGTAGCCCGTGAAAACGGCTTCCTGGGCTCTATCGACGCCAATCGCGGAGACGCCCAGAACGGCTGGGATACGGACCAGTTCCCCGTAGATGCCTTCGATCTCACCCAGGCCATGATGCAGATTCTCCTGAACGGCGGTTTCGGCAACGGCGGCACCAACTTCGACGCCAAGTTGCGCCGCTCCTCCACGGATCCGGAAGACATCTTCATCGCCCACATCAGCGCCATGGACGCCATGGCACACGCCCTCCTGAACGCCGCCGCCATCCTGGAAGAGAGCCCGCTTCCGAAGATGGTCAAAGAGCGCTATGCCAGCTTTGACAGCGGTCTGGGCAAGAAGTTCGAGGAAGGCAAGGCCACGCTGGAAGAGCTTTACGACTATGCCAAGAAGAGCCCCGCTCCCGTGGCTGCCTCCGGCAAGCAGGAGCTTTATGAAACTTATCTGAACCTCTATGCAAAGTAGTCCATACAGACAGAAAGGCAGCGTCCTGTACCTTGTGAGCATTGTGCTCGTTGCGGTCCTGGGCGGTCTGCTGTTCGGATACGACACGGCCGTTATTTCCGGAGCGGAGAAAGGTCTCCAGGCCTTTTTCCAGGATGCCGATGATTTCAACTACACCAACGCACTGCACGGTTTTACCACGTCCAGCGCCCTGATTGGCTGTATTATCGGCGCCTTCCTTTCCGGTGTCATGGCCTCCCGGCTCGGCCGGAAGAAAACCCTCTTTGTTGCGGGTATCCTGTTTTTCCTGAGCGCCCTGGGCTCCTACTACCCCGAATTCCTCTTTTTCAAGGAAGGGGAAGCCAGCCTGAGCCTGTTGGTGGCCTTTAACTGCTACCGCGTGCTGGGCGGTATCGGCGTGGGGCTGGCATCGGCCATCTGCCCCATGTACATTGCCGAGATTGCCCCTTACAAGCAGCGCGGCTCCCTGGTGTCCTGGAACCAGTTTGCCATTATCTTCGGCCAGCTGGTGGTGTACTTTGTGAACTTCCTCATTGTGCGCAGCCACGCCGCCGACCCCGAGGTGGTGGAATGGACCAACGAGGTGGGCTGGCGGCTGATGTTCGTCTCCGAGGCGGTGCCCGCAGGCCTGTTTGCCCTCCTGATTCTGCTGGTACCCGAGACGCCCCGCTACCTTACGCTCATGGGACGCGATGACGAGGCCATGAAGGTGCTGTCCAACATCAACGGCGAACAGGAAGCCCGGATTATCCTTTCGGAAATCAAGGCGACGGTGGAAACCCCCAAGGAAAACCTGCTCTCCTATGGCTGGATGGTGGTTTTCATCGGTTGCATGCTGTCCGTGTTCCAGCAGATTATCGGCATCAACGCCGTGCTGTACTTTGCCCCGCGCATCTTTGAATCCATGGGCGTGAGCAACAACATGCTCTTTACGGTTATCATGGGCGTGATTAACATCTCCTTCACCCTGGTGGCCGTTTTCACCGTGGACAGGCTGGGCCGGAAACCCCTGCTCATCACCGGTTCCATCGGCATGGCAGTCGGTGCCCTGGGCGTGGCCCTGAGCAATGTGATGAACCTGCCCGCCCTTATCCCCGTAATCAGCATCATGCTTTACAGCGCCTGCTTCATGTTCAGCTGGGGCCCCATCTGCTGGGTATATATTGCCGAGCTCTTCCCCAACACCATCCGCAGCCAGGCAACGGCCTGGGCCGTGGCATTCCAGTGGATTTTCAACTTTATCGTGAGCTCCACCTTCGTGCCCATGTACAGCTGGAGTCCCTTCTTCGCCTATGCCCTCTACGGTGTCATCTGCCTGATTGCCGCTGTCTTCGTGTGGAAGCTGGTGCCGGAAACCAAAGGCAAGACCTTGGAAGACATGACCGCCCTCTGGCGCGCACGGAAGTAGTTCCGGCCGTGTTACAGAAGTAATTGTTCCATAACGTTTTATGCAAATCCTCCTCGGAAATTTTCTGAGGAGGATTTGTGTAATTTATTGATTAATAATCAGTTTCACAACACGGGGCGGGGCACGGAAAAGGCCACGGGCACAGTGCGCCCAGCTAAAAAGCGTTCCGGCTACAGCAGCAAATCCGGAACCTG
>CADBHY010000085.1 GCA_902794615.1 uncultured Bacteroidia bacterium | reverse complement strand
TCGTCCTGGGAATTCACCACGCTCACGTTAGCCCGGCTAAAGCGACCATCGGCTGTGACTGTGTTTCCTTTGATAACATATGTTGCCTGCGGATTACCGGCACTACCGTCCCGCTTCCAGGTAAGGGCCTTATTGCTGAAAACACGGATTCTGTCACCATCTTTCCAGTCTATACGCTCGAAATTACCCTCCGTCTGGCCGGAATAAGCCACCTTGGTCTCCTCCACCTGGGTCTCGGCGGTAAAAACGATATCCTTGCCGGAGAGGAAGGAAAAGGGGCTCTTGGAACAAGCTCCAAAAAGTGAACTTGCAAGTATCAGTGCAATAAAGGGGCAAACGCTACCTCTCATATTTCTCATTTCCATTCGTGATTAAAACCGTTATCCGTTCCGTCAAAAGAGCCATAAGTCTCGACCTCCTGACCCACAGTTTCAACTGTCATGGTATTCGCAACCGACGCCGCCAGAATTTGGGATTCCAATTCCAGATTTACACGTGAGAGCACGCACGGCGATTCATACCTATTCTTTTTTATATTCATATCATGTGACTTGCACAAAACCCTCGACACCAGCAAGGAATTACCATATATTATTATAAATTGTTTTTGAATCCAAATTGCCGCGAAGTTAGATAAAAAAATCGATACCTACTAATTATTGGAGAAAGGAGCGTCTTTGCCGTATTTCAAGGTGCTAATATGTTGATTATCAATCTATCTAAAAACATTATTGACCAATCTTGAGGGCAAGGTTTTCTACTAAACGGTATATAAATACGACTTTTTGACAATCATGTATTCACGGTTTTGCCAAACGTGAAAGCAAGCATGGAGATTATAATCATTAAAAATTAAAATCCCGGGCAGAAGAAAGAAGTCAAGGTGTTTCCAATAATTTTTTATAACTTTATAGGCAATAATTGATAGCACTATGACTTTAACCATGATTGTGGAGCTGCTCATCGTGTTGGCAGCCCTCTATGTCGGCTCCCGTTACGGCTCGCTGGCCCTGGGAGCCATCAGCGGAATCGGCCTGGCTATCCTGGTGTTCGGCTTCGGCCTCAAACCGGGAACGCCTCCCACAGACGTCATCTACATCATCATTGCAGCCGTCACCTGCGCCGGTACCCTGCAGGCGTCGGGCGGTATGGACTGGATGATTCAGATTGCGGAGAAAATGCTCCGCAAACATCCGGACCACATCACCTTCCTGGGCCCGCTGGTAACCTTCTTCCTCACCGTGCTGGTGGGTACGGGCCATGTGGTTTATACCATCATGCCCATTATCTGCGACATCGCCCTCAAGAAAAACATCCGCCCGGAACGTCCCTGCGGCGTTTCCTCCGTGGCCTCGCAGGTGGGAATCACCTGTTCTCCCATCGCCGCGGCCGTGGTGGCTTTCGTCACCATTTCCAACGCCAACGGCTACATGGTAAGCATTCCCCAGGTGCTCATGGTCTCCCTCCCGGCCTGCCTGATAGGCCTGATGTGCGCCGCAGCAGCCTCCTACAAGCGCGGCAAAGACCTGGACAAGGACCCTGAATTCCTGCGCAGGAAGGCCGATCCGGAAATGTACCAGTACATGTACGGGAACTCCGCCACCACCCTGGATAAAGTGATTACCAAGGAAGCCAAGGCCTCGGTGTTCATCTTCCTGGCCGCCATTCTGGTGATTGTGGGCTTTGCCTTCTGCCAGATGTTCCATGTGGCCGACGGCCGAAGCGTGGCCCAGGCCATCAACCTTCCCAAAATGAACATCTGCATCCAGATTATCATGCTTACAGCCGCCGCAGCCAACATCATTTTCTGCAAGGCCCAGCCCAAGAAAGCCGTTTCCGGAGCCGTCTGGCAGTCCGGCATGGTGGCTGTGGTGGCCATCTATGGCATCGCCTGGCTGGCCGACACCTACTTCGGCAACTACATGGACCAGATGAAAGTGATGCTGACAGACCTGGTATCGGCCTATCCCTGGAGCATCGCCCTGGTGTTCTTCCTGGTGAGCGTCCTTATCAACTCCCAGGGCGCCGTTGTGGTGGCCATGCTGCCGCTGGCCTACGAACTGGGCATTGCCGGTCCCGTCCTGCTGGGCGTCTTCCCCAGCGTGTACGGATACTTCTTCATCCCCAACTACCCCTCCGACATTGCTACGGTAAACTTTGACCGGAGCGGCACCACGGTTATCGGCAAGTACCTCCTGAACCACAGTTTCATGATGCCGGGCCTCATCAGCGTATTCGTGGCCACCGTGATTGGCTATCTGACCACCAACGTGTTTTTTGCCGGATACTTCGCCAGCTTTATCCAGTAAAAAGAAACTTCTCGTTCAAAATTTGAACGAGAAGTTTCTTATAATACGCAGACAGCCAATTACTTAGCTGCCAAGGGAAAAACTATTTCACCATGCCGCTGAAGCCCATGAAGGCCAGGGCCAGGATACCCACGCTGATGATGGCGATGGGCACGCCCTTGAAAGCCTTGGGAACATCGTTCAGGGCCAGGTGCTCACGGATACCGGCAAAAATCACCATGGCCAGGCCGTAGCCCAGCGAAGTGGCGAAGGCATACACCAGGGCCTGGCCCAGGTTGAGCATGCCGCCGGGAACAAAGGCGAACTCCTTGGTTACCACGTTGATGGCCACGCCCAGCACCGCGCAGTTGGTGGTAATCAGGGGCAGGAAAATACCCAGGGCCTGATACAGGGACGGGGAAACCTTCTTGAGCACAATCTCCACCATCTGCACCAGGGCCGCAATTACCAGGATAAAGGCGATGGTCTGCAGGAAGGTGATGCCGAAGGGAATGAGCAGGTACTTGTTAATCAGGTACGTGACCAGCGTAGCCAGCGTAATCACAAAGCACACGGCCATGGACATACCCGTTGCGGTGGACAGTTTGTTGGACACCCCCAGGAAGGGGCAGATGCCCAGGAACTGCGCCAGCACGATATTGTTGACGAAAATGGCCGATATAATAATCAGAAAGTACTCCATAGCCTAATTCTTTTTAAGGAATTTGTTGAACAGGACCATCAGGTAGCCCAGGCACAGGAAGGCGCCGGGGGCCATCACGAAGGCCAGCATGCCGTCGTTTCCGCCGATGAAATTGTAGCCGAACACGCTGCCGGAGCCCAGGATTTCGCGGACCAGGCCCAGGACCGTGAGGGAGCAGGTGAAGCCCAGGCCCACGCCCAGACCGTCACAGGCACTCTCCACGACGCCGTGCTTGGAGGCATAGGCCTCGGCGCGTCCCAGCACAATGCAGTTCACCACGATGAGCGGGATAAACAGGCCCAAGGTCTCGTACATGGCCGGGGTATAGGCCTGCATCAGAAGTTGCAGCAAGGTAACGAAGGTGGCAATGACCACGATATAGACGGGGATGTGTACCTTGTCCGGCACCACCGGGGCAATGGCCGATATGGCCATGTTGCTCAGGACCAGCACAAAGAGCGTGGCCAGGCCCATGGAAAGGCCGTTGATGGCCGATGTGGTGGTGGCCAGCGTGGGGCACATGCCCAGCAGCAGCACAAAAGTAGGGTTGTTCTTGACAAGCCCTTCGGTAATCAGTTTGAATTTACTCATTGTCTTGTCCTCCCTGAATCTTGTTGAAGGTATTGAGGGCATTCTCCACGGCCAGGGCATAGGCGCGGGAAGTGATGGTGGAAGCCGTGATGGCATCCACGTCGCCGCCGTCCTTGGTGACCGAGAGCTTCTTCACGGCCGGATTGAAACCCTTCCACTGGCTCATGAACTTCTGGTCCGTGGTGCACTTGGCGCCCAGGCCGGGAGTTTCACTGTGGGAGAGCACGGAGGTATTGTACACCACGCCGTCGGGTGTCACGCCCACGATAAGGGACAGGGCGCCGCCAAAACCCACCGTGGTGGATTCGATGGCATAGCCCACCAGGGCGTCCGCATCCTTGGCGGTATAGTATCGGCCCTCCTCATTGTATTCCACTTCCGTGAAATGGGGAAGCACCTGGGAAACGGCCTGCTTGGTCTTGTCGGCCGCGGCCTTGTCGATGGGCTCCTTGGTAAGCACATAGGCGCCGCCCAGAATGGCCGAGCACAGCAGGCAGGTGAGGCCCAGGACCGTCACCATATTGGTAAGATTGGATTTAACTGCCATAACTACTTCCTCCCGAATTTTTTCTGCTTGAACCACATGTTAAGCAGCGGCACAACGGAGTTCATGATAAGGATGGCGAAGGAAACGCCCTCCGGATAAGAACCGAAGTAACGGATGAGCACGGTAAGCAGGCCGATTCCCACACCGAAGACCACGCCGCCCTTCACGCTCATGGGCGAGGTCACATAGTCCGTGGCCATGAAGCAGGCACCCAGGACCAGACCGCCGGTGAGCAGGTTGAAGAGGGGGTCCGTGAAGCGGGCCGGATTGACGCCCCAGAAAATGAGGGACACAAGGGCCACGGTGGCAAAGATGCTGAGGGTAATCCAGGGCTTGATTACCTTGCGGCAGCAAAGGTAAACGAAGCCGGCCAGCAGGGCCAGGGCGCATACCTCGCCGGCGCTTCCGCCCAGGTTGGCGAACAACAGGTCCTTGTAATTATAGGCCGATGTGAGCTCCTGCACGGTGGAACCCTGCATGAGGCCTTCCTGGATGGCGCCCAGCGGAGTGGGACCGGAAACGGCATCCACGCCGAACAGGCCCTGGGGCTTGCTCCAGGTGGTCATATAGGTAGGGAAGGAAACCAGCAGGAACACGCGGCCCACCAGGGCGGGGTTCCAGATGTTCTGGCCCAGGCCGCCGAAGGTCATCTTGGCAACGCCGACGGCCACCACGGCACCCACGAAGACTACCCACCAGGGGGTGGTGTACGGCACGTTCAGGGCCAGCAGGATACCGGTCACAACGGCCGACAGGTCTCCGATGGTGGAGGGCTTTTTAAGCATGTACTTGGTGATGGCCCATTCCAGCAGTACGCAGGAAGCCACACTCACGCCCAGTACCAGCAGTTCCTGCCAGCCGTAGAAGACCACGGAACAGACAACCGCCGGGATGAGGGCTATCACAACATCCAGCATGAGGGACCGGGTAGAGTCCTTGGAGTGGATGTGGGGGGAAGGTGAAACCAGTAATTTACTCATAGTCTTTTACTTTTTAGCGGCTTCGGCAGCGGCCTTGGCGGCGGCTGCACGGGCGCGGATGGCACTGAGGGCAAAGCCCTTTCCTACGCGGATGTTATCAAGCAGCGGAATGTGGGCAGGGCAGGAATACAGGCAGCAGCCGCATTCGATGCAGTCCTGGGCGGCATTGGCCTCACAGGCGTCCCAATCGGCATTTTTGGCCAGTTTGTTCAGCAGGAACGGCTCCAGGCCCATGGGGCAGGCGTCGGCGCATTTGCCGCAGCGGATGCAATGGGTCTCGGGAGCGCGGCGGGTCTGCTTCTCTGTGAGGAACAGCAGGGCGCCCGTGCCCTTGACGGTGGCGGCATCCAGGTTGGCCACGGCGCGGCCCATCATGGGACCGCCGCTGATAATCTTGGCTGCCTCTTCGGGAACGCCTCCCAGATAATCTATGATGTAACGAAGGGGCGTGCCCACGCGAACCAGCAGGTTAGCCTGCTTGGGGAAGCACTCGCCCGTCACGGTGACGGAATTGTCAATGATGGGCTTGTTCTTCTGGACCGCCTCATACACGGCCAGGGCCGTAGCCACGTTCTGCACCACGGCGCCCACGCTGATGGGCAGGGCGCCGGAACCCACCTGACGGTGCATCACCGCGTCGATGAGCTGCTTTTCACCGCCCTGCGGATACATCATCTTCATCACCATCACCTCCATGTCCTTGTAGCCCAGCTTGGCTATGACTTCACGGATATGGGCGATGGCCTCGGGCTTGTTCTCCTCGATGGCGATGGTGCAGGGAACCCCGCCCATGGCCTTCTGGAGCAGAGCAGCACCCACTACCACCTGCTCTCCCTTCTCCAGGAGGGTGCGGAAGTCGGAGGTAAGGTAGGGCTCGCACTCGCAGCCGTTGATGATTACGCGCTCGCACTTGGAGCCCGGAGGCGGGCTCAGCTTCACATGCGTGGGGAAGGTAGCGCCACCCAGGCCCACGACGCCGCCCAGCTTCACCTTCTCGATGATGGCCTTGGGGTCTTCGGGGATGGCGGTGATGAGGGTGTCCGTGGTGTCGATACCATCGGCCCACTCATCTCCTTCCACCGCAATCTCGATGTGGGTGCTGGCGCGACCGGCCAAATCTGCCCGGGGGGCGATGGACTTGACGGTACCGCTCACGGAGGAGTGGATGTATGCGCCCACAAAGCCGCCGGGTTCGGCAATTACCTGGCCCACCTTCACCTTGTCTCCCACAGCCACGCAGGGCACGGAGGGAGCACCGATGTGCTGAGATACGCCGATATATACGGTAGGAGCGATGGGAAGCGGGGTAATGGCGCATTCCCGGGAAATCTTGTTGTCGTGCGGATGGACACCGCCGATAGAGAATGTATGCTTACTCATTTGCAGCCTCCTTTTTAGCAGCCTCCGCTGCCTCTTTGGCTTTTTGCTGGCGCAGTTTGATGCGCTCCTTGATGGCGTCCTTGTCCAAGGGCTTGGGGAAATTCACGCCATGGATGGCTCCGGTGGGGCACATGGCCTCGCACTCCCGGCAGAGTTTGCACTTGGCGGGGTCGATATACGCCACATTGGCCTCTACGGTGATGGCCTCGTGGGTGCAGGTCTTGGCGCAGATGCCGCAGCCGATGCAGGCGTTGGCGCAGGCCTTCTTGGCCACGGGTCCCTTGTCCTTGTTCACGCAGCTCACGAACATGCGCATGCCACGGGGGCCCTGGGGCCGGAGCTCGATGATGCGCTTGGGGCAGGCCTTGGTGCAGGCGCCGCAGGCGGTACACTTGTCCTGGTCCACCACCGGCAGGCCGGTGACGGGATCCATCGAAAGGGCTCCGAACTGGCAGGCGTTCACGCAGTCTCCGCAGCCCAGGCAGCCGAAGGAGCAGCCCGTATCTCCGGTGTACAGGAGCGATTTCACATAGCAGGAGGGATAGCCGTCGTAGTCGTTTACCTTGGGACGGGCCTCGCAGCTTCCGTTGCAGCGGACCACGGCCACCATCGGGGCCTTCTGGGCCACCTCGTAGCCCAGGATAGCCGCCACCTTGGCCATGACGTCATTGCCGCCCACCGGACAGTAGTTGT
>CADBHY010000084.1 GCA_902794615.1 uncultured Bacteroidia bacterium | reverse complement strand
AGGATGCGTCCGCAAAACCGTCTCCCTCCCCCTCCTTGACAAAGCGGTTTACCAGCAGTCCCCCGCACACGCCGGTCACCAGCGCGGCTACGGGACGCACAACGGCAAAACCCAGGCCCATCAGGGAGAAGGTGGCCAGGATGGAATCGATTCCCGTCTGCGGCGTGGCAATCAGGAAAGAAGCCACGGCGCCCTTGGAGGCTCCCTCTTTTTTAAGCCCCACCGCCGTGGGAATAACCCCGCATGAACAGAGCGGCAGCGGAACACCCAGCAGCGCCGCCCAAAGAACGGCGAACCTGTTGTCTTTAGAAAGGTAGCGCGCGTAGAAGCGCTTAGGCACAAACACGTGCAGAATGCCCGCGATGAGAAAACCCAGCAGCAGATACGGGCTCATCTCACAGACTACATTCAGGAGTGAAGTAAAGAATGCATGCATACAATCATGCGAAGTTAGTATTTTTTTCTATCTTTGTTCAATTTTAATTGATATAAAATGAACTTTAGCGGAATCATCGTAGGCGTAGTCGTTTTCCTTATCATCGGCATCTGCCATCCCATCGTGATTAAAATGGAGTATTACTGGAGCAAGCGCAGCTGGTGGGTGCTCGCCCTGGCCGGCGTCCTGTTTTCGGCCCTCTCCCTCTTTTTGGACGGCATCATCCCCTCCACCATTGCCGGAGCCGCCGCTTTCTCCTGTTTCTGGGGCATCCATGAACTGCTCTTCCAGGAAACCCGCGTGCTCAGGGGCTGGTTCCCGGAGAACCCCGCCCGGCACGAGTATTATGAGCGCAGGCGCAAGGAACTGGGAGAAAAGCTCACTCCCTATGCCAACCACAAGCACCTGAAAGAAAAAATCAAGTAATTTTTTCAAAATATCGCTTGCGATATAAAATATTTGTCGTATCTTTGCATCGTGAACGATACAAATAAGCTTTATACACTATGAACGCACAAACATCCATTCAGATTCTGCAGGCCTACGCCACGGGCCTGGGAGCGGCGGCACAAAACGGACAAGACATGGAAAAGATTTATGATTTCAAGGCCCTGAACAACAAGGGGGCCGAGGTGAACTTCAGCGAGTTCGAGGGCAAAGTGCTCATGATTGTGAACACGGCGTCCAAGTGCGGCTTTACGCCCCAGTACGACGGCCTGGAAGCCCTGTACAAGAAGTACAAGGACCAGGGGCTGGTGATTGTGGGCTTCCCCTGCGACCAGTTTGCCCACCAGGAGCCCGGCTCCAACGAGGAAATTGCGGAATTCTGCCGCCTGAACCACGGCGTCACCTTCCCGCTCATGGCCAAGATTGAGGTGAACGGAGACAAAGCCCACCCCATCTACAAATACCTCAAGGCCCAGACCAAAGGTATCCTCGGAAACGCCATCAAGTGGAACTTCACCAAATTCCTCATCAACCGTGACGGCAGCGTCATCAAACGATATGGCCCGGCCGTGAAACCGGAAAAGATGGAGAAGGACATTCAGGGAATGCTCTGATGGCTGCCGAGGAATTCCTGCTGGACAGGCAGCTCTGTTTCAGGCTGTACACCGCTTCGCGCCTTCTCACCCAGGCCTACCATCCCCTGCTGAGTGCCCAAGGTCTCACCTATCCTCAGTATCTGGTACTGCTGGTCCTGTGGGAGAAGGACGCCCAGCCGGTAAACGACATTGCCAAACGGCTACTGCTGGAAACCAACACCGTCACTCCCCTGCTCAAGAGGATGGAGGCCGAAGGCATCCTGACGCGCCGCAAGGGAGAAAAGGACGCCCGGCAGATGATTGTTTCCCTCACCCCCAAAGGAAAGAATCTGCAAAAAGAACTCAAAGACGTCCCGGCCACGGTGGGAAGTGCCGTCCTCTGCAAGGAAGTGACGCCCGAAACCGTTCCGGGGCTGTTTACGACTCTGGACGGAATTATCGGCCAATTATCCAATAAGCAACATGAATTTTAAAACCCTTCTGGCGGCCTGCCTGACGGCCGCCTTCAGCGCCTGCAGCACAGACATGGACACCATCTATCAATTCAAAGACAGCAGCAACAAGGGCCAGGAGGTGGACTTCTCCCAGTTCAAGGGGAAAGTGCTCCTGATTGCCAACACCGCTTCCAAATGCGGTTTTACGCCCCAGTACGAAGGCCTGGAGGCCCTCTATCAACAGTACAAGGACCAAGGCCTGGTGGTTATCGGCTTCCCCTGCGACCAGTTCGGTCATCAGGAACCCGGAACGGCCGATGAAATCGAGTCCTTCTGCAAGCTCAATTACGGCGTCACCTTCCCGCTCATGGCCAAGACCGAGGTGAACGGCGAAAACGCCAATCCTATCTTCCAGTGGCTCTACGGACAGCTTCCCTTCCAGGGCTTCGGAGATTCCGACACCGCCAAAATGATGGATAAGATGCTCTCCGGACGCAATCCGGACTATGCAGCCAACCCGGACATCAAGTGGAACTTCACCAAGTTCCTGGTGGACAAAAAGGGAAAGGCCGTGGCCCGCTTCGAGCCCACATCCACGCCCGAATCCATGAAAGAGGCCATCGAAAAGCTGCTCAAATAGTCTTAAAGAGCATCCCGCCTATATTGTCCTGTCTGGCTCCGGTGACGGAACTCAGGCAGGACACTTGGTTTGTCATGTACAGTACGCCCAGGAAGGCGAAGATAAGCGCTTCCTTAAACTCGATGATGGCCGGTTCCGGCACCACCACCTGGCAGCCGGAGAGTTCCCGCATCCGCTCAATCAGGAACTTGTTGTAGGCTCCCCCGCCCGTTACCAGCAGGCTGCGTCCGGGCTGCGTAACCCGGGCAAGTTGCACGGCGCAATGCTCGTAATACGTACGCAGAAGGTCTTCCAAGGAAAGGCCGCAGCCGTCCAGGAGCGGGAACACCCGGGCTTCCACCCATTCCCGGCCCAGGGACTTGGGCGCCGGAGCGGAATAATAATCCAGGGCATTGAGCCTGTCTAAAAGCGGCTGGTTCACGCTGCCCCGGGAGGCTATCTGCCCGTCCCGGTCCATATCGAGCCCCACGCTGCGGGCAAAGCGGTTAATGACATAATTCACCGGCGAAATGTCAAAGGCGATGCGCCTTTCTCCTTCCCGCCAGGAAATATTGGAAAAGCCGCCGATATTCAGGCAGTAATCGTACTCCCCGAAAAGCAGATTGTCCCCCACCGGCACCAGCGGAGCGCCCTGGCCGCCCAGCATGATGTCCAGGCGGCGGAAGTCCGACACGGTGGGAATCCCCGTTTCAGCCGCAATGGCGGCGCCGTCTCCAATCTGGAACATAATCCGCTTGGCGGGCTCGTGGAAGACGGTGGAGCCGTGGGAGGCGATGATATCCGGCTTCACCCCGAACTCCGCCATGAATTCGTTCACCCGTCGGCCCAGATAGCGGCCATACTCGCTGTGGAAGGCCACAAATTCATAGGCCGACATGTGCTGGACGTCCCGGGAGAGCTTCTGCCGCAGTTCCTCCGGGTAATCATAGCCCCGGGCACAGTCAATCTGGAAGGACCATCGGCCCTCCCGGCAGCTGAAAGTGGCGCAGCAGACATCCAGGCCGTCCACGGAAGTTCCGGACATCAGGCCGATACTGGTCATCGTTTGGCTCATCGCATTCTCTTTTAGTCTGCACAAAGATAGAAGATTTTTCGTATATTTGGGCGTAAAACAGCAACGCCATGAGCAAAGACAATAGACTTTCCCTCTTCGCCGGCCTCCTGATAGGCCTGGGCGCATACGGTTTCCTGGCCCTCGGCGGCATTCCCGGGGCGGTCATCTTCGCCTTCGGCCTGGTGGGCGTGGTGCTCTCCGGCACCCTCCTGTACACGGGCAAGGCGGGTGTGATGACGGATATCGGCGCCCTTGCCAAAATCTGGCTGTTCAATGTGCTGGGCTGTATCCTGATTGGCCTGCTGGTGCTGTCCATCGGCGGAGAGCCCATGGAAAGGGCGCAGACGGTGGTGGCCGGAAGACTGGCCCAGGGCCCTTGGCGCTCCTTTCTCAGGGCTGTGGGCTGCGGTCTTATCATCGACATTTCCGTCTGGCTGTACCGCAGTTCCAAGTCCCTGGTACCGGTCCTCTTCGGCGTGCCGCTGTTCATCGTGTGCGGCTTCTACCACTCTATCGCGGATGTGGTGTACCTGGTGGGCGCCTGGACCTGGAGTCCTGCCATTCTCTGGTACTACCCCGTCATCGTGATAGGAAACTACGTGGGCTGCAACGTGCGCCGCATCGTGCTCCCCAAGGAGAGCTAAATGGGGATGGAAATCTTGACGCTCACATTCCTGCCCATATTGTACACCCCTGCCTCCTTGAGCCGGCTCAGGTGCGGCATATAAGCCTTGTCCGTCAGGTTGGACCCTATCAGATAAATCGAGAAGCGCGTTTTTCCCTTAATCACCACATCCGTTCCGGCCGATGCCCCTATGAGCGCATAGGCCGGCGTGGCGGTCTCCGTTCCGTCGATGGAATAAAAACGGTTCTGGGCCATGTTCCAGTCCAGGTTCAGGGCCAGAAAGGCATTGTTGAAGGTTTGGCCTCCGTGGGTGAACTCGTACTTGATTTCCGAGAAAAGACGCGGAGCCGGTATCAGGGGCAGGGCCTCGCCTCCCCTCTCATTGGCAAATACACAGCTGAAGGCAGAGGACAGATGCAGGCTGTGGATGGGATGCACGTCCAGGACCAGTTCGCCTCCCCGCAGACGGGCCAGGCCGCTCACAAAGGCATAGACCGGCAGTCCTTCGTCGGACACTGCACCGTTTTTCACGGCAAAGATGTAATTGCTCACCCGGCTCAGGAAAAAGGCGCCGTGTACGGAAACGTACTTGGATTCAAAATCCAGCCCCAAGTCTCCCTGCAGGCTGTATTCCGGCCTTAAATCCTTGTTGCCCAGCTCGTAACGGAGCGTCCCTTCATGCTCGCCGTTGGAGGCCAACTCGGAAAGGTTGGGCGCCCGGAAGCCGCGGGCTATGTTGGCCCGGACGGTAAAATGTTCTCCCAGGGGCCTCACGGCGCCTATGCTGGCACTGAAACCCGGGAAGCTGCGAGAGAAGTCTTCAAAGCGCCCGGCCAGGGCAAAGCTGTGAAGACGGCGGAAATCCATCCGTACGCCTCCGGAGAAAGTCCACTCCCGCCACTGCTTGGAAGCGGTGGCAAAGACTCCGGCGTCAAAGAGCCGGTAATCGGGAATCAGATACTCCTCTCCCAGGTTCTTGTTAAGCTGGAACATGCCTCCGACGCCCCAGGCGGCCTTCCAGTCGGCCGGGAATTCCATCTGGTAGCGGATGTCGTAATGGATGGTGTTCAGCTTGAGGTCCAGGCCGCACTCGGTGGCACTTTCCTCAAACTCCTGCCGACGGTTCTGCTGCCAGCCCACTATGGCCTTGAGGTTCCCCTCTCCCAGGCGGAGGGTATTGTCGCTCACCACCTTGTAGTGACGGACATGCTGGAAGGGCAGGCCGGGCATGGAGGTAAGAGAGCCCTCATGCCCTCCCTCAATAATACCTGGGGTGAGATGGTAATAGCTGAACTTGAGGCGGGAATAGCCCCAGGAGGCGTTTTTGCCGAACATTCCGGAAGCGGCCCGCTCGCGGAAACCGGAGTTGTACACCCGGCCGTTGATGCTGTTGCGGTAGGCCTGGGCGTATTTGTCGGAAAAGCGGGCATGCCATACCCAGCCGTTGTGATTGCCACCGGCCAGGAGCGAGTAGGTAAAAAGATTGTTGTTGCTCTGGTACTCGGCGCTTACATGTCCCTGCACCTTGCCCATGGGAGCCACGGGAGTGCCCCGGAAGATGAGCACGCCCGCCAGGGCGTCGGAGCCGTACATGAGCGAGGCCGGGCCCTTGAGGATTTCCACGGAATGGACGGCGGCCCCGTCCAGTTCTATGCCGTGTTCGTCGCCCCACTGCTGGCCTTCCTGGCGGATGCCGTCATTCACCACCACCACGCGGTTGAATCCCAGGCCGCGGATGACCGGCTTGGCAATGCCGGCGCCCGTTGTAATGGCGCTCAGGCCCGGTTCCGCCGCCAAGGCCTGGATAATGTTCGTGGAGGCCCTTCCCGCCAAGTCGGAAGGACGGACGACGGAAATGGGAGTAGGCGTGTTTTTCAGTTTGGTGTCTCCGGCCAGGCCGGTCACCACCACTTCATTCAGCTGAAGATGCCGGAAAAAAAGGTCTGAGGAGTCCGGCTGCTCCTGCGCTGCCACTACCGTACACATGCACAGCAGCGACATAAGGATATATGTCTTTTTCATTGTTAACTGTTCAAATTGTCAATAACGACGGGAGTAGATTAAAGGCAAAATGAACAGGGCGGGGCACGGGAAGAGACGCCGGAGAAAAGAAGCGGCAGAGGGCAGCTTTCAGTCTCTCCCGTAAACTCCTGGATTTCATTCAGATATACCCGCAGTACACGGGGCTGAGAAGGAGTATAGGGGGCCGACAGCAGCTGGCAGGCCAGACACTCCGAGAGTGAACTGTCCATGCCGATATGTCCGGCGTGCGGCTGATGATGGACACAGGCATCACAGGATTCTGGCACGGAATGTCCGCCGTGATGATGGAAAGGTGTCACAAAAGTGAGCACAAGCACCACCGCCAGCATGACGGAAGAAGATAAATACTTGTGCCACATTGTTTTCATATCACCTGCAAAGGTAATAAAAAAAGGAGGAAAGATACAAACTTTCCTCCTTTATTATGATATGCCGGCCTTTTAGCTCATGTCGGCACGGGCCAGGGCATCCTTGTAGTACTGCTGGTCCACAAAGACATCTTCCTTGTACGGGTTGATGTGACGCTTCTTGGACACATACACGATGTAGCAGATGGCGATGCAGTTGGTCACGAGGGCCAGGGCGCTGATGACAATCATCATAGTCGGGTTGGCAGCCACAACGGAAGGATCTACCGTAGTACCCACGGTGGCAGCTTCTCCGCCGGCAGCCTCATAGAGCTTGCTGATGGTGTTCACGCCTTCGGGATAAAGCACAGGCAGGGTGGCCCAGCTGAACCACTGCTGACCGTCCTTGAAGGTTTCCTGGAACAGCGGGAATACCTGTGCGAACATGCACCAGATGGCCAGGGTGTTGGCGCGGTTCTGGATCCAGCCGCCACGGTTCCACAGGAGGGCGGCCACGGTGGGGGCCAGCAGCAGGGCGATACCGCAGTACCAGCTGTGCGTAGGCAGGCAGTTGTAGGTGTAGGCGAAGTTCCAAATGTCGTAGATGACAATGTAAACC
>CADBHY010000083.1 GCA_902794615.1 uncultured Bacteroidia bacterium | reverse complement strand
TTCATCCGGCACAACTCCTCATAGCCGATGAGCCCGGCCGTCCGTTCATTGTACGGCGCGTGGATGGAGATGATATCGGCCTTTTCCAAGAGTTCCGGAAGGGAGACGGAGGGATAATCCTTGCAATGCGAAGTACCGGAGGTGGAATAATAAATCACTTCCATTCCCATGGCGCGGCCGATGACAGCCACTTTCTGGCCGATGGCGCCCATGCCCACGATGCCCAGCGTTTTCCCCGCTAGCTCGATGAAGGGATGCTTGAAGTCCACATGCACGGGGTTCCGGCTGTAGGCCCCGCTCCGGACAAAGTCCTGATAGTGGAAGGCGCGCCCGACCAGGTTGAGAATGTGCATCCAGGCGGTCTGGGCCACCGAATCCGTGGAATAGGCCGCCACGTTGCGCACAATCACGCCCCGCTCCGTACACAGTTTCACGTCGATGTTGTTCATGCCGGTGCCGGCTTCGCAGATGAGCTTGAGCCTGGGTGCCGCATCCAGGAAGGCCTGGTCCACAATCACCTTGTTCAGGCAGGCCACATCGGCATCTTTTACCCTTTCTCGGGCTTCCTGCGCCGTGGAAGAAGGGTAGCAAACCAATTCCCCGAGGGAGGCCATTTCTTCCAGGGAGACGTCTCCCATGGAGATGGCATCTAAAAAGACTATTTTCATAGATACAAAAATAATAGAAAATTTGTATATTTGACGTCACGAATGGCCAGTGTAAGCGAAATATTGGGCCGGATAGACCCTCAGGCCCCTTATTCCATGGTGGTGGAAGCCTCCGTGCGGGACTATTGCGTCCTCTCCCTGCAATTCCTGAAAGGGGAGGCCGACTATACCCGCTATTTCCAGAGCGTGCTTCCCAGCCCCTTCGAGGCCTTGGAAAAGGAAGTATCGGCCCGCCGCTGCTCCTCCGAAAGGTATTGCATCCAGCTTTACCGCCCCTCCGAGGAGGCCCTTCTGGCCGATGCCATAGCAGACCTGGCCTTCGCCCAGGCGGAACGACTCACCCTGGTGACGCCCTCCAACCCCCAGGCCGATGACCGGGAACGTGCCATGGTATATATCGTGGGCGTCTATACGCTGATGGCCTTGGCGCTCCATGACCGCACGGACTTTGCCGTACTGTTTCTGGAGGCCTGGGCCAACTTCAACGCTTTTGCCAGCGCCCGGGTAATCCGCCGTCATTATGACCGCAGCTGGAACAGCCGCTACGAATCCCTCTTTTATCCGCTGGGATAGTTACTTGGTCTTGATGCTTGCGATGCCGGATTTGTGCCTCTCGGTCTGGGGGCAATCCAGCTGACGGGCGTCAATGTTACCTGCACCGGATACGCTCAGGCTGGCATAACCCGCCTTGCCGGAGAGGTCTGCATCACCGGCGCCGCTGATACTGACATACAGTTTTTCCACATCCAGCTCCCGGGCATCCAGGTCTCCGGCGCCGCTCACGGAATACGTGAGGCAGGGGACTTGGATGTCCTTCATCTCGCAGTCTCCGGCTCCGCTGATGGAGACGCTCAGGTCTTCGGCGGAATGGATGTGGGCCAGGTCAACGTCGGCCGCTCCGCTTACGCTGAGTTCCCTGAGGACTTTCGAGCCTACGTAAATCTCGAATTCATCGGCCTGAATCCGTACCTTGTCCTTGGTCTTGATGAGCAGCGTGCCGTCCTGCACCTTGAAGTCCAGGTAGTCAAACACTTCCGCGTTGGCTTTCACACGTACATACTCCTGGGCCGACTGGACGTATTTGATGTCGGCCTGGCCGCTGACGCTGATGCTCTCAAAGCCGCTCAGGTTGTCCAGGAGCCGATCCTGCACTTCACCTTTGCAGACGATGCGTTTGCCATCGCCAAATCCCTTGCCCAGGTTTACGGAGCAGGTGCAGCCGGACAAAAGGGCCACAGCGCTCAAAGCAATCAAAAATCTTTTCATGGTTCGATTTTATTTGTTGAATATACTTGCATCCAAGCCCAGCAGTTCCATCTTCCGAAGGATGGCGGGCACTTCTTTTTCCAGAAATTCGGCCTTCTGGGAGGCCAGAATCTTCTCCCGTGCATCGGCCGATATGAAATAGCCGATTCCGCGTTTGTTGTAGATTATTCCGTCAGCGGTCAGTTTTTCATAGACACGCATGACGGTATTGGGGTTCACCCCAATCTGTGCACCGTACTCGCGGACCGACGGGATGCGCTCATCGGCCTTCAGGGCGCCGGAAAGGATGTTCTCGCAGAACAGCTGGGCAATCTGAAGATAGATGGGTTTTTCTCCGTGAAAGTCCATGATTCTAATGCTTTAAGGTTTTGATTCTGTAGTAGATGCCATAGGCAAGGACGAGGGAAACGACAGCGCACACGGCCGTGGTCCATTTGAGGCTTTGGCGGGCAAAGACCTCCGCTTCTACCAGGTCATTGATTTCAATGGAATAATTGATTCCGAGGAAGGTGGCCAGCGTGGACCAGACAATGCTGAAGCCGAAGACCAGCAGGATGGCCCAGAGAATCTTGTGGCGCTTGAACGTGATGCCGCAAAGGAGGAAATACAGGTAGTTGAAGCAGTGCGAAACCAAGAGCGGCAGGACAAAGAGCTTCAGGTTCCAAGTGGTGTTGTACTCGGTGTTGGCCTCTTGCAGCGCCTCATTCATCTCTTTGAGGCCCTGGGAGGCGAATGTGAGCAGCACTTTCCCGTAGGTAGGGTCGGCCAGGCTCAGGATGCCGTCCACTGCGGCATAGGTGCCCAGGAATGCCACGGGAATTACGATGAGGGTGATGATGGTCATGGACAGCCATTTTTCAAAGGCCGATGCGGGAATCATGAGCCAGGCGGCCCCTTTCCTCCGGTCTGTCAGGTAGCCGTAGGTGCGGGCCTGATACAATTGCAGAACCACGGCGGAGAGAATGAAAACGATAAAGCGTCCCTTAAAGCCGGGAGCCTGCCAGACATGATTGAAGGTGGCGTTGAAAGCCACGCCGACAATATAGAAAATCAGACCTGCCAGGCCAATCACGATGGCGGCCTTCATGTGGTTACGCCACATCTGGGTAAGGTCGTATTTGAAATAGGTCCAGAAACGCTGGCCGGAGAATACTTCACTTTTCATAGGGCTGTTGGAATAAGGCTTTGATAACATCTTTGTGGGAATGGACGGCGTTGAAAAGGGCCTCCAGGTTCACCTTGGACTCTTCGCCGCTGGTGTTGGGATACACCTGGATGGCACCGGAAGGCGTCTGCTCCAGGTAGAGGGAACCCGGACGCAGGGCCGTTCCGTAGTCGAAGTAAAGCTTGTCGGAGATGGTCTTCAGGCTGGCATTGAGCAGCACGGCCTCCTTGTCCAGGATAATGATGGGGTCGATGATTTCCTCCAGGTCACGCACCTGGTGGGTGGAGATGACGACGGCGCTTTCTTCCGAGGTGTACTTGGTGATGGCCTTGCGGAACTGCGACTTAGAAGGGATGTCCAGGCCGTTGGTGGGCTCGTCCATGAAATAATGGCGGGCATTGCAGGCCAGGGCGAAGGAAATCCAGCTTTTCTTGAGCTGGCCGGCGCTCATGGAATCCATCAGCTGGTCCGGGTCCACCTCGAATTCCTTTAGGATGGTGAGGTATTTTTCAAAATCGAAGGCGGGCCAGAGCTTTCCGTGCTCCTGGCCGAAGCGAATGGCCGTGCTGCGCATGGGTGCCACCTCGTCGGGCAGATAGAACTGCTCGGATAGCAGGGAAGGCTGGCGGTCAAAGGGGTTGCGGCCATCCGTGTCTATGCTGCCGGTCTTGGGCTTTTTAAGGCCGCACAGAAGGGTGAGGAGGGTGGTTTTGCCCACGCCGTTTTCTCCCAGGAGGCCGTAGATGTTGCCTCCTTTCAGCTCCAGGTTGATGTCATTGAGCACCCGCTTGGAGCCGTAGCTGAACGATAGGTTTTTAACAGTTATCATAACTTTTACAGTGTATTAGTTCATTAGTACACTGCAAAGGTATGAAGAAAAATCTGAATTATCAAATAAAATTGCAAAAAATATGTGGCAACTAATTTGTTGAATCTGAATGTGTTACTATATATTCCTAGTTCAATTTTTGAACGAGGAATGTAGTATAAGTCTATGATAATTAGCGAGTTAGTTGCCGCCCTCCGCGGCCTTTGCGCCACTCTTCCGGAGTGTAGCCGGTGTATTCTTTGAATGTGCGGGAAAAATTGCTCCGGTCCAGGATGCCCACCCGGCGGCCGATATACGAAACGGGCGTCCCGGGCTCCCGGCTGAGGAGCTGCTTGGCTTCCTCCATGCGCAGCCGGGTTCTCCAGCTGCGGAAGTCGTCGCCATCGGCCTTGAAATAATTATATAAGGTAGAGGAGGCCAGGCCCATGCTGGCGGCGGCTTCCGAAATGGAGCGGTGGGGAAGGTGGTAGCCCTTTTGCGCCACCCAACTGTCCAGGATGGACCGGATGCGCTCACGGCTCATGGCGGCGGCATCTTGTAAAAGAGCCTGTTCTTTTGACAGGAACAGGCTCTTGAAACGCTCTTTGAAGGATTTCTTACCAGCCCAGGACATAGGAGAAGATGAGCGGTGCCACGATGGTGGCGTCGGACTCTACGATGAACTTGGGCGTTTCCGGGGCCAGTTTGCCCCAGGTGATTTTTTCGTTAGGAACGGCGCCGGAATAGGAACCGTAAGAAGTGGTGGAGTCGGAAATCTGGCAGAAATAGGCCCAGAGGGGAGTGCCCGTCCAGCCCAGGTCCTGCTCCATCATGGGGACGCAGCAGATGGGGAAGTCACCGGCGGTGCCGCCGCCAATCTGGAAGAAGCCTACGCCAGCTCCCTGGCTGTTTTTCTTGTACCAATCTACCAGGAACATCATCACTTCCACGCCCTGGATGACCATGTGGGGGTCATATTCTCCGCGGATGACATGGGCGGTAAAGATATTGCCGGTGGTGCAGTCTTCCCAGGCGGGGCAGATGATGGGGATGTTCTTTTCGCAGGCGGCCACCACCCAGCTGTCCTTGGGGTCAATCTCATAGTACTGTTTAAGCACGCCGCTGCGAATCATCTGATAGATGAACTCGTAGGGGAGGTATCTCTTTCCTTCGGCCTTGGCCTTGTCCCACACCTCTACCAGGTGTTTTTCCAGGCGGCGGAAAGCTTCTTCTTCGGGGATGCAGGTGTCTGTAACCCGGTTGTAGTGGTTGTCCAGAAGTTCCTGCTCCTGCTTGGGCGTGAGGTCACGGTAGCCGGGAACACGGTAATAGTGGCTGTGAGCCACCAGATTCATGATGTCTTCCTCCAGGTTGTTAGCCGAGCAGCAGACGAAGGAAATTTTGTCCTGGCGAATCATTTCTGCCAGGGAAAGGCCCAGTTCCGCGGTGGACATGGCACCGGCCATGGCCAGGAACATCTTGCCACCCTTGTTCAGGAGGTCTTCATAAGCCTTGGCGGCATCTACGAGGGAGGCCGCGTTGAAATGACGGTAATGATGGGTAATGAATTGAGAGATAGGTCCCTTTTCCATTTTGTTTAGTTTTACTTCCGGCAGCGAAACCAGTCTTTGGCTTCCAACTTTCGGATTCATTGCAAAATTAGGAAAAAAAGACGAGAAACACTATATTTGCAAACTTTATTATCCGCGTATAGAAAATTTATAATCAGAAGTAACATGAGCATTGAAGAAATCAATGAAAAGGTAAAGAACTTCCTGGTGGAGGATCTGGAGATTGATGAGAATAAAATTGAAGGCGGCGCCCGCCTGAAAGAAGACCTGGGCATCGATTCCCTGGAAGTGGTGGACGTCGTGGTTCTGGTAGAGGATCAGTTCGGCTACAAAATGCAGCCGGAAGACTTCAAGACGCTCCAGACACTGGACCAGTTCTGCGAATTCATCCAGCAGCATATTGACTGATACGCGTCATAAGGACTGGAAAGGAACGACGGACGGAACGCCATGGATGCAGCGTACGCTCATCCGCGTCCTCCGGCTTTTACCCCTCCGCTTGGCGTATGGACTGATGGCTTTTGCCATCCCCTTTTATGTCCTGTTTGACGGGAGGGGCCGGAAGGCCTCATACCGTTTTTTTTACAGACACATCGGCTACGGCCCCCTGAAGGCCCTGTGGCATGTGTTTGTGAACATGTATAATATGGGGAAAGTGGTGCTGGACCGTTTTGCCGCCTACGGCGGACACCGTTTCCGCATCGTAGAAGAAGGGCATGGGCATTGGGTCCGGGAAATGGATGCAGACACGCCGGTGCTGCTCCTCAGCTCCCATCTGGGGAATTTCGAGCTCTGCGGATACATGATGCCGCAGCCTCGTCCTCTGAAAATAGTGGTCTATGCCGATGAAGCGCAGACCGTCATGGAGAACCGGATGCGGATGTTTGCCGCCAACCGGATTCAGATGATTCCCGTCCGGAAGGATATGTCGCATATCTTCGAGATTAATGCGGAACTGGCTTCCGGGGGTATGGTGTCCATGCCGGCCGACCGCTGCTGGGGATCGGCCAAGGTTTTCCGGATTCCCTTTCTGGGAGAGGAGGCATCCTTTCCGGCGGGTCCTTTTACGCTGGCCCAGCGCAGGAACGCGGCCTGCTATGTCATCTTCGTGATGAAGGAAGGCGTGAACCTTTACCGGGGACTGGTGGAAAAACTGCCGGAAGCCGCATCGGCCGAAGAACTGGCCCGCGCCTATGCGGGCTGCCTGGAACGGGTGGCCGGGGCTTACCCGGACCAGTGGTATAATTTTTATGATTTTTGGAATGTGCGCACTTGAAGATATACCCATCGGGGAATTGCTCCCGCAGCAGCCTCCTTTTCGCTTCGTAGACCGCCTGGTGTACTATAATGACCAGGAGGCCCGCGTCAGCTTCACTCCGGGCGGGGGAAACCTGCTCATGGAGGACGGATGTCTCTGTGCGGCGGGCGTGCTGGAGCACATGGCCCAGGCCAGCGCCGCCCGGACAGGCTATTACAACAAGTATATCCTGCACCTTCCCGTGCGCATAGGCTTTATCGGCCAGGTGAAGAAATTTGAACTTTTCCGCCTGCCCAAAGCCGGAGAAAAGCTGGAAACCTCTGTTTTCGTGCGCCAGGAGGTTTTCCAAATCACCCTGGCCGATGTGGTTGTAAAAACGGCCTCCGGCGAACTGCTGGCCACGGCGGTATTGAAATCTGCCCTGAAGGATGAATAAGGTTTTCTGCACGGGAACAGGCGTGTTCACGCCCCTTGGAAACACCCCGGACGAGCTGTTTGATGCCGTGCGTGAGGGCCGCAGCGCCTTCCACCTCCATGAGGGCTGGCCGGAACCTTATTATGCCTCCCTCTTTGAGCGGAGCACTTTTTCCGGGCCTTCCTTCTTTGATTACATCGCCCTGCAGGCGGCACGGGAGGCTTCAAAGGGAGTGGACTTGTCTTCTCCGCGGGTGGGGCTGGTGCTTTCCACCATCAAGGGGGAAATCGAGAAGTTAGGGAAG
>CADBHY010000082.1 GCA_902794615.1 uncultured Bacteroidia bacterium | reverse complement strand
GTAAGATAGTTGCTGGCCGACGCCTCGGCGTCAAGCAGGCGCTCTTTCCGCTTGAACTTGGCTATCCCGCTTTCCACCTGCTCCAACTCTTCCTGAATGGAAACGATACGCTCGTTGATGAAGCGGGCTGTATTCAGCGCCGTCCGGTTTTTTTCCCGGATGGCTTCCAGATTGTATTCCTCCACCAGCACGTTCACGATATCGCTGGCACGGCGCGACGAAAAATCCGTCAGGGAAATATACAGCAGGGAGCCCGTATTGGACTGGTCTATGTGCAGGCGGGACAGGAACGCGCCGGCCGTGCCACCCAGGGAGTTTTTCGTAATGTCAATGGTTTTCCCGATGTACTGCTTGTAGGTGAGCATAGGACGGAAAACCATCCGAGCGCCGGCAAAAGTCACCGTATCGCCCAGGGTCACCGAAGCCACGTTGCCGTCCGTGCGGACATCGATATGGTTTTCGTCCCGGGGAACAACCTCCAGGAAAAAACCCGGGGCCTCTCCGTTGGCATTGCGCTCCAGCCACAGGCGCACGGGGGAAAGGTCGTACAGTTCCACGTCCCGGAGCTTGATGTCCAGGCGATAGTCTATGTCGGCATCCAGGTTCCTGACCACCTGCCGCATGAGTTCGCGGGAACGGAGCTGAAGCTTTTCGTAGGAGATACTCACCGTATTCACCATGCTGCTGTACTGGGACAGGCCGGAACGGCTGTTGGCCGGATTCTTGATCATCACCGTGGCCGTGCTGCGGTACAGGAAAGGCATCTTGGAATAGCGGTAATAGGCTATTCCCACGCAGGCACCGATACTGAGGACGAAAAGCCACCAGTGCCGCAGGAAAAAGAGGGCTATGTCTACCAGATTAATCTGGCTGTTGTTTTTCTCTTGCATGGCCGTTTATTTTGACAAGCGGACTAAAACCAGCACCGAAGTAATGACGGAAACGCCCGAAAGGACAGACGTGATGGGCACCAGGATACCCTGAAGGGCGGGATCTACCTTGGGATTGCGGGGCTTGAAATAGACAATGTCATTCTGCTGGAGATAGAAGACGGGAGAGTTGAAAACTTCTTTATTCCGCAAATCTACCTGATAGGGAACGCGCGCACCGTTTTCTGTCCGGAGCACCATCACGTCGTTCATCCGGAAGGAAGTGGCGGGGCCGCCCGTGCGGGCCAGCAGCTGAATCAGGTTGATGCCGCCGTCGATTTCCATCTGCTCGTTGCGTTCTCCCACCACGGTTATTTCGAATTTTTCCAGGGTCACCAGCACGGTGGCGTCATTGATATAGCCACGCTGCTTGATTTCTGTAGACAGCAGCTCTCCCAGTTCCTTGGTGGTAAGCCCCTGCACGTTCACGGGGCCCAACTTGGGAAACTCGATGCAGCCTTCCCGGTCCACCACATAGGAAACCGTCTGCCGCGCCGACGACTGGGCCGACTCCTCAAAGTTCAACGTAGCGTTGAAGGGAGCCGCCAACTGAGGAATTTCACTCAGGACCAGAATGTTCAGACGGTCAAAAGGCTGGAGCCGAAGCTCTTCCGGCTGGGTGAAGGCATAGCGCTCGCCATATTCCATTCCGCGGAAGATTTCCATTTTCCGGGGAGTCATGCAGCTGACCGCCAGCAGGGCTGCCAGCAAACAGGAGGGCCATCTAAAGTTCTTCATATATCTCTTTTATCTTTTCTATCATCTTTTCCGTGGTGAACAGGCGCAGGAAACGGTTCCTGGCACCTTCTCCAAGTTGTTCCCGGCGGGCTGCCGCCTCCTGCAGGGCTGCAGCCAGGGCCGGGGCGTCTTCCGGCGCAACGGTAAGGCCGCTCTCGCCCTCGGCGTTTACCCAGGATGTACCGGAGCCGGGGATGCGGGTGGTCACCACCGGTTTGCCGCAGGACATGGCCTCTATCTGCACAATCCCGAAAGCTTCCGTCTTCATGATGCTGCCCAGGACAAATACGTCGCAGGCGGCAAACCAGGCCGGAAGCTGATTGTCGGCCAAATAACCCGGCATTATCACCTTCCCTTCCAAGCCCAGCGAGGTTATCTGCCCCTGGAGCTCTTCCTGCAACGGGCCGCTTCCCCCTATCACCACCTTCCAATCATCCGGCAGGAGGGCGGCCGCCTCAACCAGGTAGCGATAGCCCTTGTAGGGAACCAGGCGGCCGACGGAAAGCACCATCACCTCGCAGGGGTACCGCTTGCGCAGCGCGGTGCCGTCGGCCTTGGGCATACCCGTAATCCCAATAGGGACAAAGGTACATTTTTTTTGATAATCTTGCAACCAGGGGGATTCCCGCACATAGACGGGCGTGGTTCCCACAATTCTGTCGGCCCTTCCCAGCAGCCAGCTTTGGAGGGGCCGATACAGGGCCAGCAGCAGTTTTTGGGAAAGGATGTCACTGTGCCAGTGGAGCACCACCTTCCCCTTGTAGCCGCTCAGGCGAAGGGAAAGGGCCGCCATGGGGTCGGGGTGGTGGATATGGATGATATCGTATTCCCCCGCATGGCGCTGAAGCCAGCGGACCATGGCTGGAGACAGCATGGTGGCAGCTTTCTTGGCCCATGCTTTCACGCAAAACACGCGTCCTCCCCCGGGAAGTTCCAGCACCAGCGCCTCCGGCGTGCTTCGGGCATAGGATTCGTGCGGCTTGTCGGGGACATCCTCCGGCAGCATGGCGCAGAGCATGTCGCAAGGCACGCCTGCGGCAGGAAGATGGGCCGTCAGATCCCACATCACCTTCTCCACCCCGCCGCGAATGGGATAGAATTTACCCAGTTGTAAGACTCTCATAAAGCTGAATATAGTCGTTAAAACGGTCTTGTGCACGGAAATGGGCCAGCGCATAGGACCGGCATGCTTCTGAAAAATGTTCCTTCCCTTGCCTGCGGATGGCGTGCAGTGCCTCCGCAAGACCCTCCACGTCTCCCTGCTCCACCACCCGGCCGGTCCGGGGCGTAATGGATTCCGGGCTGCCGCCGGTGCGGTAGCTTACCACCGGGGTTCCGCAGGCAATGGCCTCCATGTTCACCGTGGGATAGTTGTCCTGCCAGGTGGGGTTCACCAGCGCCACCGCTTCCGTGTAGAGGACAGCCAGGGCTGCGGCATCGGCCGTCCTTTCCAGGCAGACCACGTTCCGGGGAAAACGATGCCCCGAAGGACGCTTTCCCACCACCACCAGGCGCTCGTCGGCATCCAACACAGAAGAGAGCTTTTCCAAATCCTGCAGGCCTTTTTCCGGGAGCCAGATGCTGGCCACGGCCAGATAATAAGTGCCGTAGGCCAATGCTGTCTCTGCCGACGGAGAGGGCCGGAAGGTGTCCAGGTTTATTCCGTTGTGGATTACCTCACAACGCACCCGGCCCAGGAATGACTGCGCTATCTCCCCTTTCATCCACCGGGAAACGGTAACCAGCGTGAGCCCGGGGATGGAACAGAAAGCCTTTTTCTTGTCTTTCCAATTCCGGCGGGAGCGGTCCAGGAGCCAGCTGGCGGGGAAGGCCTTTTTCTGCGGACAGTGGTGACATCCCGTCTTCCAGCGCTCACAACCGGCCGATGCATAATGATAGCAATGACCCGTGTAGAGCCAGCAGTCGTGGACCGTCCACACGACGGGCTTTCCCATCTGGGCCAAGGCCCGGGACAGTATCTTGTAATTGAGGAAATAACCGTGGATATTGTGGATGTGAATCACGTCCGGATTCAGCTCCCGGAGGCGGGCCACAAAGCGCCGGGTCGCCAGGCGGGAGGCCAGGCCGTGAGCGTCAAAAAGACGCGTAGCCACCCAGTGCAGCAGCAAATCCGCCTTGTTTCCCACGGGAACAAGGCGGGAAGAGTGCGGAGGCACGCCGTCCCGGGCCCGGCTGTAGGCCACATAGCTCTCCCAGCCCGCCGCCTGGGCCAATTCTCCCAGGGTGCGCATGATTTTACCGGTAGAGGTGTTCTCCTTTATCACCGGATTGATTTGCAGCAGTTTTTTCATTTTCCTCCTATCAATACGCCCAGCACCCGGGGCATATATCGTCGCAATAACGCCCACACCAGGCTAAGCGCCCCCAAGATAAGCACAACTACAAGCAGATACGCCAATGCCTGGGCCCAGGCGGCCGACGAATAGCCGTACGCCAGTTTCTTCACGGTGATAATGGGCACATAGTGATACAGGTACACAAAATAGCACCATCCCCGCCAGGCCGGAGACACATTCATCCTGACCCCGCATACCCAGCCGCGAGTCCGGGGATCATATGCCGTCATGGCACCCAGGGAGAAGTAGAACCAGGGGAGGGGAATCTGGTTCAGGAAGCCCAAAACGCCCAAGGCCAGAACGCCCCACCAACGGGTATAACGAACGAGCAGATACACCACCGGAGCAAGCAGGCTCACTTTGATGAGTTCCCGGATAAACCACAGGGACATATTGATGGGGCCGTTCCACAGGGCATAGAGCGGGTCTTTCCAATTTTCTCCCAAAAAGCCGCCCATCATGCCCGGATACCAGCGGTACGCCGCGGCATAGCAGGCCCAGGCAAAGAGATTGGCCACAAGATAGGGAATGAGCAGGGAATGGACGCGCCGTCCCAGTTTTTTCCCGAACCAGCTGGAAGCCGGGTCCTCCGGCACGTTCAGAAAGAACAGAAAGCCGGACAGCACAAAAAAGAGCGGCACGCAGACTTCCGTAAGCAGCACGATGCCCCGGAGGACGGTGCTCACTACGCTCCCGTCGGAGGGAATCTGAGCCGGCGTCGCGTGCCGGAGTACAATTCCCAGCGTGAGGACAATCTTGAGAAAATCTACAAGCTGAGTGTTTTGAACAGGTTTTCCCATTGCTTCATTACGTTTTCTTCCGAATAAATTTGCGTTACTTCCAGGGCCCGTGCAGACATCTTGGCGCGGAGCGCGTCGTCTTCCATGAGCTTTTGCATGGCGGCGGCCAGGCCTTCCACGTCGCCCTCCTCTACCAAAAGACCGTTTTTCCCGTCCTCAATGATGTCCCGGGGACCGCAGAGGCAGGCAAAACTCACCACCGGCAGGCCGCAGCCCATGGCCTCTATCATCACCATGGGGAAACCCTCGTAGTGGGAGCTCATCACCAGAAAGGCGCTTTTCCCATACTCTTCAAACACCGCACGCGTGGCCCCCGCCAGACGGGCCGATGCTCCAATGCCGAGGGACGCTATCTGCTTTTCCAGCATCTCCCTCCATTCCCCCTGTCCGAAGATGTCCAGCCGCCACTGCGCCCGCAGGGCCTCCGGCAACAGCGCCCAGGCATTCAGCAGGCGGTCAAAGCCCTTCTGGTAATCCAGGCGCCCCACCGCCATCACGCGGCGGCTCTCCGGGGTCCGCCGAACCTCCGGGAAGGCCAGGGCGGCATTGGGAATGACCTCCAGGTTGGGAAGGGCGCCCCAATACCCCGCATCTTCCCGGGTAAGCACCACAAAGCGGTCGAAACGGCGGACAATGCGCCCGTCCTGCCAGGTGCGGAAGCGATCGGCCAAACCCAGCAGGCCGCTGCGGCCATATTGGAGGCGGAAGAACTTGCAGTAGTGCAGCTCCAGCACTTTCCTGCTGCCGTCTCGCAGGGAGGGAATAAAGGAGGATTCTGAAGGGTAGAGGGACACCGTAATATCGGCCTTTTCCTGCATCAGGAAGGCGTTGAGGCGCTCTTTGTGCAGGCGGCGGCGGCGCAGGTAGCCCGCGATTTTCTTCAGCGGATTGCCGCCGTTGTCGTGGGTGTAATTCACATCCAGGTCTACCATCTTCACCTCCGGAGGAAAGGTGTAGAACGGCGGCCGGCCGCCCTGGTCCGTAGTGACCACGGAAATCTCGTAGCCGCCCCTGGCCACCAGGTAGCGCACTTTGTTCAGGAGCACCCGCTCCATCCCCCCGGGATTGTAGACGGAGGCTATGCAATAGACAATTTTCATCGGCGGTAGAATTTAACGTCTCCGGAGGCGCAGAACAGCAGGGCGTCCATAAAGAAAATATCGGTCTGCACCTTGGCCCAGATGATGAAGGTGAGGGCCACCATCAGCAGGGACATCAAAACGAATTTGTCATATTTCTCGTTCAGGCACAGGTGGTTGTAGATGTAGTACAGGGAGTAAATGGACAGGCCGATGATTCCGCAGTAGTAGATGAAATTCACGTAACCAATATCGGAGTTGGTCTTGAAAACGCCCACAATTCCTTCTCCGATAATCCAGGTGCGCGGGTTGTCCGGCCATACCCACATGGTCTCCAAATGATCGGTAGACCCGGTCCGGAATTCACCGGTTTCCACCCAGTTGAAAAAGCCCTCGAAGCCGAAACGGAAACTTTCGTAAAACGCCTGGCTGTTTTGGTACAGGTACACGGCCACCACTAACAACAAAGACAGGGTGAGAATGGAAACAATGAAAATACGTACCTGCCTGCTGGAAACAAACCCCCCTCGCTTGACGGCAGAATTGGCCAGAGCCATATAGGCCAATCCCAAAGCACCGCCAATAACGGTGGTCCGAGAGATTGTAGCTCCGATGGCAATGGTGACAAAATAGGCCGTCAGGTATGTCGTAATGGACAAGGAACGTTCTCCCACCTTCTGATTGGTGGATAGCTGGTGGGCTATCAACAGCAACATGGCCGAGAAGCGTACTCCGGCCGAATCCAAGGCACAGGCAAGTCCGTAAAGTCGCCCGCCTCTTCTTAAAAAATCTTGGCTGAAACTAAAAATACGGTCAACCAACATGCTGACAATAGGAATATTGTCTATGAGGATGCACATCGCGCATTGAAACACACAGACAATGGCGATGTACTTGGTAAGCGTAGGCAGGTCGTCCTTCCCCGTACAGGCCTTCATCACCACGCAACAGGCATACGCTCCCAGGAGCCAGGTAAAGAATGATTTCGGATACATCACATACTCCAAATCAAACGTTTCCGCCGCCGTTACGGCAAAAAGGCACCAAAGGGAAAAAAGAAAAGCAAGGAGACCTGAAATGAGGACAATGCGAGGAATCTGAATCCGGCGTTCCCGAATACAAGTATATAAAAACGCCGCCAGGCCGAGCCCCGCCACAATCATTTTGGAGTTCAAGGCCTCCGGCAGAAAAGTAAATCCTGTCGGGAAGATGAAAAAATTCAGCGTAAGCGCCGTTATGACAGAAAGAATAAACTTCTTCATCCTATCTGTAAATTATGCCATATACAAAACGGTAAATCAACACATAGTACAGACTCACCGCCCACCACTGCCGCCTAAAGGCTGCCCATTGCAAAAGGCGGGTACGCAGCGGAAGCGCCTTGTTGCCCATGGCCGAAGCATTGGCTTCCGGGAACCAACGGTACCAGATTTCATAAAGCGACTTGTCCGTACCCATCAGCAAGGGAAGCTTAAGAAAAAGTTTCAAATGATTCACATACTCCCTTAACTCCGCCCCGTAGGGAGAAGCCTCAACGGCCTGCTGGGCAAGGGCCAGGTTGTCCGTGATTTCCCTTCGGCGCACATCGCTGAACTGCCGGCTGATGGAAGTGCTGCTCACGGCATTATAACAATATAACGCCTGATGCAACTGAACCACGTCCCGTGCCAGACAGAAAGCCCGGATCATAAACTGCATGTCCTCTCCCATGTTGGCC
>CADBHY010000081.1 GCA_902794615.1 uncultured Bacteroidia bacterium | reverse complement strand
TTTCCTATGGCCGGAAAGCCAAAGAGGGCTACCGGATAGTGTGGAACGATGTGGTTTATCGGCCCGGAACCGTGGAGGTGGTGTGCTACCGGAACGGGCGGGAATGGGCCCGGGACAAGGTGAAGACGGCCTCGAAGCCTTCCCGCCTGAAGGCCACCGTAGACTATGCCGGGGCCGAACTCACCTATGTGAATGTGGATATTCTGGATGCCAAGGGCACCCTGGTGCCGGACGCCTCCAACCCGCTTACTTTCAGCGTGAGCGGCCCAGCCGTCCTGGTGGCCACGGATGCCGGAGACCCCACCTCCCACATTCCTTTTTACAGCCCCACCTTGCCGGCTTTCCACGGGAAGGCATCGGCCATCGTGCGCCGCACCGGAGATGGCCCCGTGACGGTGACCGTCCGCGCCCCCGGGCTTGGAAAGGCCAGGCTTGTTTTATAACTTTGCCATGCTGATGAAAAAAACACTTTTGATGGCTGCTATTATTTGCGCTGCCGCGTGCGGACAAACTTCTGTCAATGCCGATTACCCCGACGCCACCCAGCAGGAGATTAGCCGGGTGGAACCCCTGAGCTGGTGGACGGGCATGAAAACCGGCCTGCAGCTGATGGTACAGGGCCCGGATATTTCTGCCTGTGAGGTCTCCGTCTCTGGAAAGGGCCTCAGCATCAAGAAGGTGCATAAGGCCGACAACCCCAACTTCCTCTTCGTGGACGTGGATGTGGAGGCATCGGCCCGGCCGGGAACCTATTATTTCCTCTTTTCCCGCGAGGGGAAGACCATCCGCTATCCCTACCTGATTCAGGCCCGGGAGGAGGGGAGCGCCCGGCGGGAAAGCTTCACCACGGCCGATATGGTTTACCTGATTATGCCGGACCGTTTCGCCTCTTCCAAGGGCCCGGAAAGGGCCTATGAGGACGGCTCGCTGGTACCGTGGACGCTGCCCGAACTGCCGGACCGGGTGGACCGGACCGATGCCGTGGCCCGTCACGGCGGCAACCTGCAAGGCATGATGGACCACCTGGATTATATCGAAGACCTGGGCGCCACGGCCATCTGGTGTACGCCGCTGCTGCTGGACAACCAGCCGCGGGAGTCCTACCACGGCTATGCCTGCTCGGACTATTATCATATCGACCCCCGCTTTGGAGACAATGCCCTGTACAAATCCTTTGTCCAGGAGGCGCACAAACGCGGTCTGAAGGTGATTATGGACGTGGTCACCAACCACTGCGGCACCGCCCACTGGTGGATGGAAGACACGCCTTTCAAGGACTGGTACCATGTGAACGAACCCTACATGCAGATGAACGCGCTCTTCTCCGTGTACATGGACCCGCATGCCTCGCAGCGGGACCTGGAGCGTCAGGAGAGCGGCTGGTTTGTCCCGTCCATGCCGGACATGAACCTGGACAATCCCTTCGTTCTCAAGTATTTCCAGCAGTGGGCCGTCTGGTGGACGGAATATGCCGGTCTGGACGGACTCCGGGTAGATACCTATCCGTACAACGAGCCGGAGCCCATGAGCCGGTGGTGCAAGGCCGTGACGGACGAATATCCCGGGATGAACATAGTGGGCGAGTGCTGGGACATGAACATCCCGCAGGTGGCCTACTGGCAGAAGGACAATCCCAACAGGAACGGTTTCAATTCCCAGCTGCCTTCCATCATGGACTTCCCGCTGCAGAGCGCCATGATTCGGGCCCTGCAGGAAGACAAGGTAAACTGGGATGAGGGGATGACCCGCATCTACACGGTTCTGGCGCAGGATTTTGCCTACCAGGACCTTTCGCACATGCTCACCTTCTTTGCCAACCACGACCACGCCCGCACCGGCGATGTGCTGGGACAGGACCCGGCCCGCATGAAGCTGGCCCTGGCCCTGCTCTGCACCATCCGCGGCATCCCGCAGCTTTATTACGGCGACGAAATGATGTTCCTGGAGCGCAAGGATGTCCCTTCCCACGACGGGGCCAAGCGCATCGACTTCCCGGGCGGCTGGGAGGGCGACCCGGTGAATCTCTTTACGGCCGTGGGCCGGGCGCAGGCTCCGGAGCTGTATGCATCGGCCTCGGAAATCCATGACTATGCCCGGGCCCTTTTCCGCTGGAGAAAGGGCTGCAAGGCTGTTCAGGAGGGGAAGACGCTTCACTTCCTGTCACGCAGGAACGTGGGCCCCGTGAACATTACGGACAATTCCTATTCCTTCTTCCGTTACACGGATACGGACGCCGTGTTTGTGTATGTGAACAACAACCTGGAGCCCCGCACCCTGGACTGGAACCACTATCGCGAGTTTGTAAGCGGTCCCGTGACGGGCACCGACGTGGTTTCGGGAGAAAAGGTCACCTTGCGGGACGGGCTTTCCATCGGCCCCAAGGAGGCTTTGATTGTAGAATTTAAACGATAAGTATAGTATGAAACGAATTTCTTTCCTCCTGCTGGCCCTGGCCGCCGTGCTCACGGGCTGCAGCAAAAAACAGGCGCCTGTGCATCCTGAGTGGACCTATGGCAGCGTAGTGTATGAAGTGAATATCCGCCAGTTCTCGCCGGAAGGCACGTTCAAGGGCGTGGAGGCCCAGCTGCCCCGCCTGAAGGATCTGGGCGTGGACGTGCTCTGGCTCATGCCCATGTATGAGATTGGCACCGTGGAGCGCAAGGGCACCTTGGGTTCCTATTACGCCATCTCCGACTACAAGAAGGTGAATCCCGAGTTCGGCACCATGGAAGACTTTCAGAGCCTGGTGGACAAGGCTCATGAGCTGGGCTTCAAGCTTATCCTGGACTGGGTGGCCAACCAGACCGCCCCGGACAATGTGTGGATGAGCGAAAAACCGGCCGATTTCTACGAGCGCGACTCCCTGGGCAACGCCATCTATGAGTATGACTGGACAGACACCCGCAGCCTCAATTATGAGAACGAGGAGGTCTGGTGGGCCCAGGACGAGGCCATGCGCTTCTGGCTGGCCAAGGGCGTGGATGGCTTCCGCTGCGACGCCGCCGGCGAAGTGCCCGCCAAATTCTGGAAGGCCATTCTCCCCAAGATGAATGCCGATTATCCGGAAATCTACCTGCTGGCCGAAGCCGAGCGGGAAAATCTGGCCAATCCGTGCGAGACCTTTGATGCCAACTATGCCTGGGAACTGCACCACCTGCTCAATTCCCTGGCCCAGGGCCAGAAAACGGTGGCCGACCTCAAGGATTATGTGGCCCGGGATGCGGAGAAGTTCCCCAAGGAGGCTTTCCGCCTCAGCTTCACCTCCAACCACGACGAGAATTCCTGGAGCGGCACCGAGTTCGAGCGTGAAGGTATCTATGCCAACGCCTGCGCCGTGCTCTGCTTCACCCTTCCGGGCACCCAGCCCCTTATCTATACGGGCCAGGAAATCGGCCTGAACCGTCGGCTGGCCTTCTTCGAGAAAGACCCCATCACGGACTGGACGCCCAATGAATACACCGCCTTCTGGAAGGGTCTGGTGGATTTGAAGCACCAAAATGCGGCCTTGGCTGCCGGCGAGCGTGGGGGAGAACTTTCCTGGTGGGAAGTTCCGGAGGGCATCGTGGCCTTCTCCCGCACCAAGGGTGAGAACCAGGTGATTGTGATTGCCAACTTCGGCAAAGAAACTTATACGCCCGAATTCAAGATGGCGGGTACGGTCTATACCAACCATTTCACCGGAGAGAAGGTGGAAGGCCCCGTGGATCTCTCCATCGCTCCGGGTGCATACCTGGTCCTTACCAAGTAGGCTTGGCCGTCAAGTAATTCACACACAGCGACTTCCTGTACATTCCTCGTTCGTTTTTTGAACGAGGAATGTTGTATAACGCGCTATACGTCAATTATTTAGTTGCCAAGCTTGTTGGGCCGATATTCCGGGACCTGCGATGGAACTCTCTCCGGCAAGTTCCGGAATCGGCCTTTTTTTGGTGTGTTTCGATAAAAATGATTATATTTGCAAAAATGATAGCAAATATGGAAACGATAGCAAAAGAACAGCTGCTTGTCAGGGTAAAGCCGGCACTGCTGGCCCGGCTCAAGTGGAACGCCAAGAAAGAAGGCATTTCCATGAATGCCTATGTGGAACGGGAACTGGAGGCCATCTCCAAGCCGGTGCTTCCCAAACTTCCCAAGGATTTTGAAATCAGTCCTTTTGTAAGGGCGATGTCCGGCATTATTCCTATGCCTACGCAGGAAATGTTGGATGCCGACCCTAAGTTGGCTTATATCCTTGGAAAGTAATGCTTATGGGAAATAAAGTAAAAGTTGCCATAGACACAAATGTCTTGCTGGACGTCCTCTTGGAAACCAGACCCGGGCATCACTTGGCCCAGCAAGTGATTTCTGCTGCGGAGGCAGGCCTTTTCAAGGCGCAAATTTCCACCCAGAGTATCCTGGATGCGGCTTACTCGGCCCGGAAGGGAGGGGTGGAATATCCCATCTTCGAGAATATTCTTAGCGGCCTGCGCTCTTTCGTGGAGATAACGGCCATAGACTGGCTGGACCTCAGCTGGGCCACGGAGCATTACACCGGAGACCTGGAGGACGACGCCCAGTACGCCAGCGCCTACAACGCCTGCTGCGACTATTTCATCACCCGCGACAAGGCCCTTTTCTGCCACAACTCCCCGGACAATCCCATGACCGTCCTCACCCCCGAAGACTTCATCGCCTCCATGACAGACTAATAAAGGAGTATGAGGGGGCAGAGCCCCCTGTATATAAGAGAAACGCGCCCCTCCCCAAGGGCGCGTTTCAGGTATATAAAACGAACTTAACAAATGGACATGAATTGCTTCAATGCCCAATGCAAAGTTACGGATTTTTATCAAGGAAACAATAATTTTTCACAATTTCAATTAAATAAAATATTTTATTTAGAGATTGTAAGTTGTAAATGGCTCAAATTCACTTGAGTAGGGAAACCAGCGAGTCGTAATATTTTTTGCTTACCGGAATGTTTTTGGCCCCGTCGCAGTCCAGATGGGCCAGGGCGTAGCCGCTCTCGTCCTTTTTCAGGAGCTCCACATGGGCGGGATTCACGAAGTAGCTGCGGTGGCAGCGCACCAGTCCGTGCCGCTCCATGAGCTCCTCTATGGCGCGCATGGAGGAACGGAGTTCAAAATCTTTCCGCTTGCCGCCGTCCAGGTGGATGATGTGGACGTAGTTTTCTTCGGCCTCAATGTAGAGGACGGCCTCGGAGGAGACCACCAGCCTCAGTCGCTTTTGCTCGTCGTGGAAGCGGATGAGGCTCTTTTCGTCCACGGAGGGGGCCAGGTCGGCCTTTTGGTCAAGCACCTGCAGCTGCACGGCCATGGTAATGATGGACAGCGGGAACACCAGGATGCCGCTCATGTAGAGGATGCACAGGGACATCACCGTGAAATACGGCCTTACGCCCGCCCAGCCTATTCCCATGGGGATGGAAAGGAAGAGGCCGCAGAGGATGGCTTCCCCGAAGCACCAGAGGATATAGAGCGGCCAGTTCAGGTCCAGATGCCGCCGAAGGATGAACAGCAGCATCCTGGAAAGGCTCATCACGCCCAGCACGATGAGACTGGAGACAATGAGGTTGAGGGTGTATCGGCCCTGACCGGCGGCCAGGAAAACAGCTATGTCGAAGGGCTTGTAGGTCAGGACGAAGAGAAAATAGAATATGGGGACAGACGTGAAAAAAAGGGTATTCACAGGCATCTTGTAAAATGTGCGCGCAATGGTTTTCATGCTTTTTCCGAAGGATGATGCAAAGATACAAAAAAACTCCGGGTTGGAAAGGTGCGGAAAACTTCGTATATTTGCACGTTTGTGAAGAATCTAATTTAAATATTATTATAAACTAATCTACAAAAACAATGGCAGAAAGCAAAAAAAGAGTCTATCGTTTCGGTGGAAAGCACGCCGAAGGCGATGGCAAGATGAGAGAGCTTCTGGGTGGCAAGGGCGCCAACCTGGCCGAGATGAACCTCCTTGGCATGCCCGTTCCCGCCGGTTTCACCATCACCACCGAGTGCTGCACGGAGTACTACCGCTTGGGCGGTGGTTACACCCCCGAGCTTCGCGCAGAAGTGGCCGATGCCCTGGAAGCTACTGAAAAAATCATGGGTAAGAAATTTGGTGACCCCAATGACCCGCTCCTGGTGAGCTGCCGCTCCGGCGCCCGCTCCTCCATGCCCGGCATGATGGACACCATCCTCAATATCGGCCTTTGCTCCGCCACCATCCCCGGCCTTATCAAGAAGACCGGCAACCCCCGTTTTGTCTATGACGCCTACCGCCGCCTCATCATGATGTACTCCGATGTGGTGATGGAAAAGGCCGAGGGCATTGAGCCCGCCGACGGCCAGGGTATCCGCCAGCAGCTGGACCGCATGATGGAGGAAGTGAAGAAGGCCAACGGTTACAAGAGCGACACCGAGCTCACCGCCGACCAGCTCAAAGACCTGGCCGAAGCCTTCAAGGTGCGCATCAAGGAAGTGCTGGGCGTAGAATTCCCGGACGACGCCAAGGCCCAGCTCTGGGGCTCCATCGGCGGCGTGTTCAAGAGCTGGAACGGCAAACGCGCCATCCGCTACCGTCAGATCGAGCACATTCCGGACGACTGGGGCACGGCCGTGAACGTACAGTCCATGGTGTTCGGCAACATGGGTGATACCTCCGCCACCGGCGTGGCTTTCTCCCGTAACCCCGCCAACGGTGACAACAAGTTCTATGGTGAGTGGCTCATCAACGCCCAGGGTGAAGATGTGGTGGCCGGTATCCGTACCCCCAACCCCCTGAACGAAGCCACCAAGAGCGAGAAGAACAAGAATCTGGCATCCCTGGAGAAGGCCATGCCCGAGGTTTACAAAGAGCTGGACGACATCCGCAAACACCTGGAAGAGCATTTCCAGGATATGCAGGACATCGAATTCACCATTCAGGAAGGCAAGCTCTGGATGCTGCAGTGCCGTATTGGCAAGCGCACCGGCCTGGCCGCCCTGCAGATGGCCGTAGATATGGTTGACGAAGGCCTCATTGACGAGAAGACCGCCGTGATGCGTGTATCTCCCGCCCAGCTGGACGAGGTGCTGCACCCCATCCTGGACCCTGCTTCCGAGAAGAAGGCCGCCGTCCTGGCCCAGGGCTTGCCCGCTTCCCCGGGTGGTGCCGTAGGTCAGATCGTGTTCACCTCCGAGGACGCCATCGCCTACAACAAGGCCGGCAAGAAGTGCATCCTGGTGCGTGAAGAGACCTCCCCTGAAGACATCGACGGCATGCACGCCTCCGTGGGTATCCTCACTGAGCGCGGCGGCATGACTTCCCACGCCGCCCTGGTGGCCCGTGGCTGGGGCAAGTGCTGCATCGTAGGCTGCGACGCCCTCAAGATTAACTTCAAGGACAAGACCGTCACCTTTGCCGGTGTGGACAAGAAGTTCAAGGAAGGAGACTTCCTGAGCCTGAACGGTGCCAAGGGCCTGGTGTACGAAGGCGCCATCACGCAGGGCTTCGGCGGCGAGGTTGAGACGACGGTGGCCGCGCGGCCGGACGGGACCATCAACGGCATCAGCGTCGGCGGATCCAACTTCGCCGAGACCGCCGGTCTGGGCGCCCGGGCCAAGGAGCCGGAATTCCAGGCTCAGTTTGCCGGGAAGACCGCGCCGGTCGCGCTGAAGAAGGACGGCGGTTTCTTTACATGGCCGCTG
>CADBHY010000080.1:9721-11288 GCA_902794615.1 uncultured Bacteroidia bacterium | reverse complement strand
TGGAAAACGCCATCCGGGCTTTGGGCAAACAGGTGGCCCACTTCTCTTGGGGCAAGGATTCAGGCGGTTACAAGGCCGATTTGGGCCTTCTTGTGAAGAAGAAAGCCTATCCCGAAGGCCTTCTCAAGCAAATAGGGGAGTTGCATGGCATTGAACTGCAAAGTCTGGATTAAGACGCTTGCTTCGCTTCTTGTATTCACGGGGCTGGCCGGGGCCTGCAGGCCTCCGGTAGGTCATATACCCCCGCGTCCGGACTACACCAGTCCGGACTGCTGGTTTACTCAGCTGCAAGACCCGGATTCCACCGGGGGAGACATCCTCTATTTCATCTCCACCTGCATCAACGACTGGAAAACGCCCCAGGGAGACACCTGCTTTTATGCCGATATCTACAACCCTGTGCAGCGGGCGCGGATGGACCGGGAAAACGTGCGCATATCGGCCTACATGGCTCCCGGCAACAACTTTTATTCTCCCTATTACCGTTTCCTGGCCGGCACCACCTGGACCACCTTGGACGAGGAACTGATCGCCCGCCGCGAGCGCCTTTCCATGGAGGACATCAAGGCTGCCTTCGATGCCTTCCAGGCGTCCCGTGACCGCAGCAGACCCTTTGTGCTGGCCGGATTCAGCCAGGGCGGCCTGGCCGTGGTGGAGCTGCTCAAATACATGGGCGACGACGATTACGACCATCTGGCCGCCGCCTATATCCTGGGCTACAAAGTGACTCCGTCCGATACGGCGGTCACCCGTCATATCCGCCCGTCGCAGGGGGCCGACGACACCGGCGTCACCATCTGCTACAATTCCGTGAAGGATGTGAAATACATCAAGCCCTTCGTGGCGGCGCCCAACGTGATGTGCATCAATCCGGTGAACTGGCACACGGACGCCACGCCGGCTACGCTGCATGACACCATTACCGTCACCCTTTCTCCGGAGCACCATGTCCTGGTGGTGACGGGGTACAGTGCATCCGAATACAAACCCATCCTGAAGGGTCTGCTCAATACCGGGGACATCCACAGCGGCGAGCCCTGGCTGTACCAGGACTGCCTCAAAGAAAACATAAACCTCCGTATCCGTAAGTGGAGGGAGAAACACCAAAACCGATAAGCCTTATGCGTAAAACCCTTTTGCTGTGTGCGGCTGCTCTTTGCGTGGCATGCACCGAGACGCCTGAGAAACAGGCCCGTGAACTCATTGCCCAAATGACCATTGAAGAGAAGACCGGCCAGATGATGTCCTCTACGGCGGGCATAGAGAGGCTGGGAATTCCGGACTACAACTGGTGGAACGAGGCCCTTCACGGGGTAGCCCGGAACGGGAAGGCCACGGTTTTTCCCATGCCCATCGGCATGGCCGCGTCTTTTGACGAGCCGCTTGTGTATGAGGTGTTTACGGCCGTAAGTGACGAGGCCCGCGTGAAAAACCGCCAGGCCATAGCCTCCGGTCATGTGGGGCAGTATCAGGGTTTGACTTTCTGGACGCCCAATATCAATATTTTCCGTGACCCCCGCTGGGGCCGCGGCATGGAAACCTACGGGGAAGACCCTTACCTGACGGG
>CADBHY010000080.1:0-9658 GCA_902794615.1 uncultured Bacteroidia bacterium | reverse complement strand
GCCCCGGTGCTCAAGGCCCACGCCTGCGCCAAGCATTTTGCCGTGCATTCCGGTCCGGAATGGAACCGCCACAGCTACAATGCCGTAGTGAGTGAACGGGACCTCAGGGAAACCTATCTCCCCGCCTTCAAAGACCTGGTTACCAAGGCCGATGTAAAGGAGGTCATGATAGCCTACAACGCCTTCCGGGGTGTTCCCTGCGGGGCCAGCGACTACCTGATTAACACCATCCTGCGCGGAGAGTGGGGCTACAAGGGCCTGATTGTGTCCGACTGCGGCGCCATCTCCAATTTCTTCGAGCCCGGCTGCCACGGTTACAGCGAGGACGGCCCCCACGCCGCCGCCACAGCCATCCATACCGGTACGGACCTCAACTGCGGAGACAGTTATCGCTTCATTCCCGAGGCCGTACAGCAGGGACTTTTGGACGAGGCCGATGTGGACCGCTCCCTGGTGCGGCTCTTCTCCGAGCGCATCCGCTTGGGCGAACTTACGCACAATACTGCGCCCTGGGACCATCTGAGTGATGATATCGTGGAGGGCGAGGTCCATCGGGCCCTTTCCCGCAAAATGGCGGAGGAAACGGTGGTGCTCCTGCAGAACAGGGGCGGCATCCTGCCCCTCAAGGCCGATACCCGCATTGCCCTTGTGGGCCCCAATGCCGACGACAAGGAGATGATGTGGGGCAACTACAACCCCATCCCGGAATTCACCACCACCCTGGCCGACGGCCTGAAGGCCCGCATCCCGGAGCTGAAGGTGCTCAGGGGCTGCGGCATCGTAGGGGAGAAGGAAGACGCGGGCCGCCTGTTCAAGGAACTCAAAGACATTGACGTGGTGGTATTTGCGGGCGGTATTTCCCCGCTGTATGAAGGCGAGGAAATGGATGTGGACGCTCCCGGCTTCCGGGGCGGAGACCGCACCAGCATAGAACTGCCGCAGGTGCAGCGGGAATTGCTGAAAGCCCTGCACGACGCGGGCAAGAAGCTGATTCTGGTGAACTTCTCCGGCAGCGCCATGGGCCTGGTTCCGGAAACGGAGAGCTGCGAGGCCATCCTCCAGGCCTGGTATCCCGGAGAGGAAGGCGGCACCGTGCTGGCCGATATCCTTTACGGAGACGTGGTCCCTTCCGGCAAACTGCCCCTGACCTTCTACAAGAGCGTGGACCAGCTGCCGGATTTCGAAGACTACAAGATGAAGGGCCGAACCTACCGCTACTTCGAGGGCGAGCCGCTCTTCCCCTTCGGCTTCGGCCTGTCTTATACGGAATTCGCCTACGGCGAGGCCTCCGTCAAGGACGGCCGGCTGGTGGTGCCCGTCACCAATACCGGTTCGCGTGACGCTGTCGAGGTGGTCCAGCTCTATGTCCGCAAGGCCGATGATACGGAAGGGCCGCTGAAGAGCCTGCGCGGTTTCCGGCGTGTGCTCATCCCCGCCGGACAGACGGCCGAGGTGGCACTCCCGCTTACGGAGGAGACTTTCCTGAGCTGGGACGAGGCCCGGCAGGACATGGTTCCCATGAAGGGAGAATGGGAACTCCTTTATGGCGGGAGCTCCCATTCTCTCAAGAAGGTTTCTTACAAGTACTGATCGCCGAAGGTAACTACTTTTGCTATGTTTTATTTTTGTTAGATGATTGTCTTTCAATAAGTTCCATNNTCAAGAAGGTTTCTTACAAGTACTGATCGCCGAAGGTAACTACTTTTGCTATGTTTTATTTTTGTTAGATGATTGTCTTTCAATAAGTTCCATAGGAATTACCTGGGTATCCCGCCGGCCTTCGAGGAAGGCGTGTGCGGCTGCTTCTCCCATTTCGAAGGGATGCTGGTTCAGGGTGCTCAGGGAAGGAGTCATCAGGCCGAAATCTTCCGGGACGCGGATGCCTTTTTCCTTGAGGGCGTCAATGGCTCCCAGGGCCGAGAAGGCACCGGCGCTGTACAGGGCGTCGCAGCCGGCTCCGATGGCCTTGAGACCGGCTTCGTAGCCGGTTTCCCGGGCAATGGTGTTGTAATAGACCAGTTTTTCGTCGAAGGGGAGGCCGGCGTCTTCCAGGGCCATGCGGTAACCGACCAGGCGCTCCACATAGGCCTGTGAGGTCATGTAACCGGCCAGGGTGCCGATTTTCCGGTAGCCGGCCTCAATCAGGTGGCGGGTGGCCTTATAGGCTCCGTCACAGTTGGCGCCCACAATCTTGGCCCCGGGAAGGTCCGGAAATACGCGGTCGAACTGGATAAGGGGCGTATTGCCCAGGATTTCCTTGACATGGTCCCCGTTGGGGGCGTTGATGGCGTGCGAGAGCAACACGCCCGCCACGCGGTAGTTCTTGAGGGTTTTGAGCGCCTGGATTTCGGCCTCTACGCTTTCTATGGTCTGGCAGATGAGCGCGCTGTAACCGGCCTGGTTCAGGACACTCTCCGCGCCGCCGATGCAGTTGGAGAAGAATTCGCGGTGAATCCGGGGAATCACGATGCCCACAATCATGGAGCGCCCTTTCCGGAGATTGGCCGCAACAACATTCCTTTCGTAGCCCATCTCACGGGCGGTTTTTTCTACGGCCCGGCGGGTTTCTTCCTTCACGCGGGGATTGCCTGAAAGGGCACGGGAAACGGTGGAGGGGGTAATGCCCAGCGCCCGTGCTATGTCTCGAATGGTGGTCATTGCTCAATGTGGTCGTTTTCTCTGCAAAGATACAAACGTTTGCATAAATCGCAAATTTTTTTTACATTTCGAAGCCTATTTCTACTTCAACGTGAGCGAGGGCAATATGATTTGCCACCTGATGGGGCAGCCGCAGCAGGAGCGGGTGGTCTGGCTGGCCAACGAGAGCAGGCCATCATGAGCCGGAATGGAGCATCCATGCCGCCGCCGGCACCTCCAATTACATGTTCATCTGGGGTATGGCCGGTGAAAACCTGGACTATTCAGATATGGATAAAATCCCTTATACGGAAATGCGTTAGGCTTCCTGAATCGCTTTCCGGAACATTTCCAGCAGCGCATCCACGGATTTGCGAATGTCGTAATTGTCCATGTGCGCTGCATATTTTTTGCCCATTTCCCAGCGTTCTTCGGGGTGGGCGAGCCAGTAGTCGATGCGCTGCGCCAAGGCTTCCGGATTCTGCTCCGGGAAGATGCTGCGGCCGTCCAGGGCAAACTGGGAAGTGCCGCTGTATCGGCCCTGGGCAATGACGGGAACGGCGCCCTGCTGCATGGCTTCCATGATGGAGAGGCCTTCCACCTCCACGGTGGCGCAGTGGACGCAGAGGTCTGCCTCGGCAGCCAGTTTCCTGAGGCCGTCACGGTCCAGGAAGAAGAACTCCGGCTCATAGCCAACGATACCCTTCTTGTAAAGTTTGTGCGCTTTGCGCTTGATACTCCGTGTTTGTGGGCCCAGCCCGGCGAACTGGAGCTGGATGCGCCCGGCAAAAGCGCTGTAGCGCATGGCTTCGAGGAGGGTGGGCTGGTCTTTTTCAATGGACAGGCGGCCGATATAGACCACCTTCAGGGGACGTTCGGTGCTAGTGTAGTCGGCCGGCATCTGGGCCGGCTTGATGCATTTGTCCGGCACCAGGCCGTTGGAAATAACCTGCGCCTTGGCACGGATGTGATAGCGGCGCAGCCGGTCCATCACGTTCTCCGTAGGGCACTGGATATAGTCTACGCGGTCCATGGTGTGTTTTTTCCATGCCCGCATGATGATGCGGTTAAGCCCCGTCCAGTGCCGTATGAAGCCAAAGTTGACGGTGATGTTCTCCGGGTGCAGGTGGTAGGTGAAAGTGACGGGTTTCCCGAGGGCCCGGGCAATGGGAATGGCTTTGTCCTCAATGACGAAGGGTTCTTCCAGGTGAACCACATCGGCCCAGGCGATGGCCTCTTCCATCAGCTTTTTGTCAGAAGCGGAGAAGCAGTATCCCTGTGCACTGATCAGGGGCTGGACGATGGGGAAGTGGTATTCCTTGAGCAGGTAGTCCGGCCGGACGGAAGGGTCCTTTTTGTTGGGCCCGGACATGACGCGAATCTCGTGGCCGCTTTCCTTGATATATTCCACCGTCCTTCTGGCACTGGACGCCAGACCATTCCCCGTTGTGTAGAGGTTATTGAGAATAAAGAGGATTTTCATAGTTTAGTTTTCCTTGAAGATTCGCTGCATGAAATCTTTCAGTTCATCGGTCCAGCCGGGTTTCCAGTTATGCGAGCCGGGATAGCGGGCATACCCGTGGGGGTAACCGTTGAGCGACATGCGGTGATGCAGTTTGAGCGTAGAAGGGCGCATCATGTCCCACTTGCCGGCATAGAGGTAAAAGACCTTGGGCGGGGCGGTCTCAAACTGCTTTTTCATTTTGCTTTCCAGCCCGCCGTAGAACTGGTGACGGGTGGCACTGGGATGGCCCAGGGCCCAGGTATAGGGCGACATGGCCCCCACGTAGCCAAACTCCTGAGGATAGTTGGCGGCAAAGAGGATGCTCTGGTAGCCGCCGATGGAAAGCCCGGCCACGGCCCGGTGCGCGGCGTCCGGCACGGTGCGGTAGAGGCTGTCCACAAACTGCACCACGTCCTTCATGAAGGCCGATTCCACAATGCCGTTCACCTCGAAAATGCTCTCGAAGGCGTCTTTGAAGCGGCCGCCGTCGTAGTCGTAGTCATCGTTGTAGGAATTGACGTTGGGCATGATGACAATGCACGGAACGGCTTTCCCTTCCCGCCAGAGGCTGTCGCAGGTCTGGTACACCCGTCCCTTCCTGATCCAGGTGGTCTCATAGCCGCGGGCTCCGTGAAGAAGGTACAGGACAGGATAGCGCTGCGAGCCCTCATAATAATCGGCCGGGAGGTAGGCAATCAGACGCCGCCGCGAAGGCCCTTTGACGCTGCAGGGGTGAAGATGCTCTTCCACAATGCCCTGCGGGGTATAATCGGCCCTGATGGCCGGGCCAGGCAAATACGCTTCTGAGCTCTTCACTCGGACAATGCCGCATGAAGAGCTCAGGAGACAAAGGACTATAATGGGGAGTAATTTCCTCACTCTTATTCTGTTTCGGGGGCCATGGTGGTATAGACGTTGGTCACGTCTTCATCATCCTCCAGCAGACCGGTGAGTTTTTCCAGGGTGGCGCGCTGCTCTGCGGTCACTTCCTTCAGTTCCACGTTGGGAATCTGCTCAAAGCCACCGGAGATGAGTTCATAACCCTTTTCTTCGATGTATTTCTGAATCTGGCCGTAGGCGGAGTAGTCTCCGTAAATGGAGATTTCCACCGTCACGTTCTCGTCCTCGTCTTCCACTTCCTGCTTGAAGACCTCTTCGGCGCCGAAGTCGATGAGTTCGAGTTCCAGTTCATCCACGTCGATGGGCTTTGCCGGGTCTTCCTTGATGCGGAACACGCATTTGTGGTCGAACATGAAGGCTACGCTGCCGCTGGTCTGGAGGGAACCGCCGCACTTGGTGAAATAACTGCGGACGTTGGCCACGGTGCGGGTGTTGTTATCCGTTGCGGCCTCTACCAGGTAAGCGATGCCGAAGGGACCGAATCCTTCATAGACGATTTCCTTGAAATCTCCGGTTTTGGCCTCAGTCGCCTTCTTGATGGCGCGTTCGATGTTCTCTTTGGGCATCTGCTCCGACTTGGCCTCGGCGATGAGGGCGCGAAGACGGGGGTTGCCGGTGACTTCGGCGCCGCCCTGCTTCACGGCGATGGTGATTTCCTTGCCCAGTTTGGTGAAGGTTTTGGCCATGTGGCCCCAGCGCTTCATTTTCCGCTCTTTGCGGAACTCAAATGCTCTTCCCATATTACTTGGCGCTTTCTATGCGGGTGATGTACTTGTCAATTTCCATGGCCTCGGGAGCGTTGCCCCACTTGTCTTTGATTTCCTTGTAGAAGGAGAGGGCCTTGGCGCTGTCTCCCATGGCTTCGGCGGCGATGCCGGCCTTCAGGAGGTAAGCGGCGGAAAGGGCGTTGTCGGAGGTTTTGGCGGCCTTGAGGAACCAGTTCACGGCCTCGGCGTAATTTTCAAGATCTGCGTTGGCGTCGCCGATGCAGGCCTGGGCCTTGGCCATCATGATAGGGTCTTTGCCCTTGTATTTCTTGAGATAGGAAATGGCCTCTTCGGGGGCTCCGGTCTGGAGCTTGGCGATGCCGGCATACAGATAGGCCGATGCGGCGGCCTTGGAGCCGTACTGGGAGATGATGTCCTCGAATCCCAGGGAGTTGTCATCTCCGCTGAGGGCCAGCTCGTATTCACCGGACAGGAACCACTGTTCGGCCTGGGCCATCTGGTCCGTGGCCTGAACCTTCCCCGGCTGCAGGATGTACCGGTTGTAAGCCATGACGGCCAGGGCAATCACCAGGATGCCGATAACGATGCCGTAAATGAGATTGCCGTAGGTTTTGAAGAAAGCCTCGGTCTTGGAAACGGCCTCAACAACACTCTGTTGACGCACTTCCTCTTCTGTCTTAGTAATTTTTGCCATATCTATTTGTTTCTTTATTGCTTGTTTGAGCCTGCAAATTTAGGAAAAATATTATATATTTGCAATTGAAATCTGTGTGACACAATGCCTGCCTTGAAGAAAATAGTGGTGAAGGATTTCCGGAACATCGAATTCCAGGAATTGTCGTTCTCGCCCAACGTGAACTGCATCAGCGGAAACAACGGGGAGGGGAAGACCAACCTGGTGGACGCCATCTATTATCTGTCCATGACCAAGAGCGCTTTCCCCGCCCCGGACAGGTACAATTTCCGCTACGGGACGGAGGGTTTCACCCTGGGCGGCAGCTATGCCATGGAAAACGGGCTGGAGTCCCGCATCTCCATCCAGGTGAAGGAGGGGGAGAAAAAGCTCATGCGGGACGATAAGCCCTGCCCCCGCCTGGGAGAGCATATCGGCCTGCTGCCCGTCGTGATGGTGTCTCCCGGGGATATCGGCCTGGTGAACGAGTCCGGGGAAGAGCGGCGGCGGCTTTGCAATGCCGTCCTTTCCCAGATGGACCGCGAATACCTGGCCGCCGTGCAGAATTACAACCGCTTCCTGCAGCAGCGCAACAAGCTCCTGAAGGATTTTGGGGCCGACGGCGCCCTGGTAGAGGTCCTGGACGGGCGGATGGCCCCCCTGGCGGAGCAGATTTCCCGCAGCAGGCGCCGCTTTGCAGAAGACATGAAACCCATCGTAGGGGAGTATTACCGCCTCATTTCCGGCGGGGGAGAGAGCGTCTCCATTTCCTACAAGGCCGATGCCTTCCGCCCCAACCATGAGAAGGATTTTCTCCTGCATTATACCTCCTCGGGCCCCCAGAGGGACGATTTCCTCTTCACCATGGACGGCCATCCCATCCGCCGCGCCGGCAGCCAGGGGCAGCAGAAAAGCTTCCTGGTGGCCCTCAAGTTTGCCCAGTATGAGATTATGAAGCGCTCCTACGGCTTTGCGCCCATGCTCCTTCTGGACGATGTCTTTGACAAGCTGGACTATACCCGCATCTCCAACCTCATATCCATGGTGGCGGGACAGGACTTCGGCCAGATTTTCATCACGGACACGGATCGCGGGCGTTTGAGCGGCATTGTGGACAGCATCACGGAAGACCGCGCCTATTTTGAAACCCGGAAGGGCGTCTTCAGCCGCATGGATTAGGAAAATGGCCGACCCTGTACGCATACATCGCAAGGAGCCGATGGGCATGGATGCTCTGGTAAAGGAGTATATCAAGTCCATGAAACTGTCGGCCGGGCTCAACACCCAGCGCATCTTCGCCGCCTGGGACGCCTGCTCGGGAGCGGCGCCTTTTACCCTCAAGCGCTTTTTCCGCGGCGGGAAGCTCTACATCACCCTCTCCTCTTCCGTAATTCGCAACCAGCTGTATTTCCAGAAGGCGGAGCTGATGGAAAAGATGAACGCTTTTCTGTCCAAGGATGAGCTTTTTACGCAGGACGACCGGACGGTGAGCTTCATCGAGGAACTCATTCTTCGCTAGCCGCGTGCGGGAAAAGGGCTTGGTTTAGGAAAAAAATTATTATATTTGTGGGAATATATTATCTGCACCAAGATGAACAGACTGCTGGACGCCCACTGTGAACAGATTCTTCAGGAATACCGGGACCACCTTCCGGAGTTCCAGGAGCAGACCCAGGCCATTCAGAAGACCCTCCGGGACACGCTGGACAAGGCCGGCATCGTTGTCACCAGCATCGAGGCGCGGGTAAAGGCGGAGGACTCCCTGGCCGGAAAGCTGGAGCTCAAGGGCGCCAAGTACAAATCACTGGCCGACATTACGGACATCATCGGCCTGCGGGTGATTACCTACTACAGCGAGGACGTGGACAAGGTGGCATCGGCCGTGGACCGTCTTTTCGACATTGACTGGGAGAATTCCGTAGACAAGAGAAAGCTCCTGGAAATAGATACCTTCGGTTACCTGTCGCTGCATTATATTTGCACCAAAAAAGGCTTCGGCTACCGTTTCGAGATTCAGATGAGAACCATCCTGCAGCATGCCTGGGCCAACATGAACCACGATACCGGCTATAAGAGCGGCGTGGAAATCCCCACCTATTACCGCCGCAGCCTCAGCCGCATGGCCGGCTTGCTGGAACTGGTGGACGAGGAGTTCAGCCGCATCCGCGTGGAACTGGCCGATTATCGCCGCAAGGTGCAGGCGCTGGTGGCCTCCGGCAACCTGGACGACGCCCCGCTGGACCTGGAGACTTACCGCAGTTTCCTGGAGATGGAACCCTTCGAGAGGCTCAACCGGAACATCGCCGGCATCAACCAGGCGGAAATCCAGCAGGTGTCGCTCCTGCCTTATCTGGAAGTGTTCCAGTTCCTGGAGTGCAAAACCCTGGGAGACTTGGACCGCCTCATCAAGGAAAACGCGGACGGCGCCTTCCAGCTGGCTTCCTACCAGATGGCCCTCACGGACCTGGACATCATTTCCTCTTCCGTGGGCCCGCAGAACCTGTGCATCGTACACATCCTCCGCCAGGGAGGCGGCAGTGCCGGCATCAAGAGGATGTTCGACATCCTCAACGGCCCTTCCGACAGCAACGAAATGATGGCTCAGCTCCTGCTGGAACAGGCAAAAGATTTACCCTTCATGAACGACAAAAGCCATGGAACCCATTAAAATCTCTCTCAAGGACTACAAGCTCTTCGGCGGCGGCGCCAACGGAGAAAGCTACGACTGCATCTCGGACCCCAACCTGATGCTCAAGTTGTATTTTCCGGGCAAAATCCAGCAGCCCCTGGACGAGATGATGCTGGCCCGCAAAGTGTATGAGCTGGGCATTCCCACGCCGGAGCCCGGAGAATATGTGGTGACGGAGGACGGCCGCTACGGCATCCGTTTCCGCCGCATTCCCGGGAAGGTGTCGTATTCCCGCGCCACGGGGGACCACCCCGAAAAGGTGGACCAGTATGCCCATGAGTTCGCCCGGATGTGCCTGGACCTTCATGCCGTCCATGTGGATACCACCCAGTTCGAAAATGTGAAAGACCGTTATTACAGGCTACTGGAGGAAAGTCCCTTTTTTACTTCCGCGCAGAAGGACAAAATGGGCAAGTTCATTGCCGACGTGCCGGACGAGGATACGGCCATCCACGGAGACCTCCAGTTCAGCAATGCCATCTTTGCCGGTGACAAGCGTTATTTCATAGACCTGGGAGATTTCTGCT
>CADBHY010000079.1 GCA_902794615.1 uncultured Bacteroidia bacterium | reverse complement strand
CCTACTTAGTCTTAGTAACGCACTAATGCTATAAAAGAAATAAGAACTATTGCATACATTAATTCGTTGATAAAAAAAACGATTGCTGTTCAAGTTCTTATTTGCTTCAGGTTCCCGTTTTAATATAAATTGTGTAACTAAACGAACTTCTGCTTGTTCGCAACCGGATTGCTGTAGATGTGCAGCAGAATGTCCTGCAGTTCGGCCTGGTCCAGCGTGGTTTCCACCAATTTGAGCTGGCCGGCAATGTATTCGCGGAATGCTTCCATGTCGGCCGCGTCGTAATGGTCGGCATACATGGTGGTAGCGTTCACCCAGTCGTAGGCCATATAATTGGTCTTCCACAGTTTGTAACCCTGGATGACGCGGCGGTCAACGGCATAGCGCATCTTGGCGTAACGCTCATTCTTGTCAAACTGGGCGGCTTCCTCGATTTCTTCCCGGGTTATGGGTGCGTCGATATTCAGATGAACGTGGCCTTTAGGCTGCTTGATACCCAGAATAATGCTCTCCAGGTCCTCCATTTCGCGTTTTACGTACTTCTGGCTGCGGGAAATGAGGAGTTCACGGGCCTTCATGATGTCGCAGGGCTCGTATTCGTAGGAAATGCTGAGCGGAAGGATGTTCACTTCCAGGAAATTCTCCACAAAGTCCTTGGTCCCGCTCATGTCCACCATCTTCAAAAGGCCCTGCTCGGTAATGTCCGTGCCGTCTTTGGTGCGTCCCTGGCGCTGCGCAATCCAGACGGAACTGCGGCCGGACGTAATGCTTTCGCGGATGTACTTGGACAGACGCTGGGAAGAAAGATACAGCTCCCGGGCCGATATTCCGCGGATTACCTTGACCATTCTGTTGGAGCGGATAAGCAGCTCTACCGACTTCTGTTTGAGGAGGTTATCCCCTACGCAGATTTCCGTTGTAGGCAAATTGTTCTGCATCAGAACTACCTGGACAATAGCCGGATCCAAAATAATGTCCCGGTGGTTGGACATCGCCAGGTACTTTCCACGCTGGTTCAGTATGTTTTCCAGGCCCACGTAGGTAAAATCCGTCATGGTGGTGGAGATAATCCACTCGATGGCCTTGCTCATAACCACATGCTGGAATTCATCTACGGTATGGATGTTCCTGAGTATCTCTGAAAGGAAACTGGCCGGTTTGTCCGGAAAAACCAAGCGGGAAATCCAGGGCGTATTGGGATGGTTGGCCAAACGGTTCAGGGCAGCATCGGCTTCCTGGTCATTGAAGGGAGCAATATCTTCGAATTCTGTCAGATCCATAATCTTGTCTTTATTGCCGCACAAAGATACGAAATAAATCGCAGAAAGCCTTAAACTCTTTCCGGCAAAGAACTGTCTCCATAACTAAGGAACCTAAAGTTATGCTTTAATGCGTAATCGTAAATAGTTCGCCAATCGCCATTTACAAATGCAGAAACAAGTAAGATAAGGGTGCTTTCAGGCTGATGAAAATTGGTCAGAAGTTTATCTACCAGGCGGAATCGGAAGCCCGGTACAATGATAATGCGGGTTCCCGCAAGCAAATGGTCCAGCCCCTGCCTGTCCAAATAGGCCAGAATGGCTTGCAGGGCCTCCTGCGTGGTATAAGGGTACTCCCGCTCATAAGGAGCCCACTGCTGCACATCCTCCGGCTCTCCCCTTTCCAGACAGCTCACGCCAATGTAATAAAGGGATTCCAATGTTCGGACCGATGTGGTGCCTACGGCCAGCAGAGGGCATTTTTTGTCTGCCAGGCGCTCTATCAGCGACTTGGATACCACAAATGGCTCCCGGTGCATGGGATGCTCGGACACCAGGGAACTTTTGACCGGCAGGAAGGTACCGGCTCCCACATGCAGGCAGACGTTCTCCATCTGCACTCCCCTGTCTTTCAAACGCTCCAGTACATTCTCCGTAAAATGCAAACCGGCCGTAGGGGCCGCCACGGAGCCCCTGATATGGGCATAGACCGTCTGATAACGCCGGGTGTCCACTTCCTCAGACTCGCGGTTCAGATAAGGAGGAATGGGCACACTCCCCGCCTGCTCCAGAACCTTGGAGAACGGCCAGGAATTGTTCCACGAGAAGCGTACACGGCCTGTTTTCCCGTCTCTGCCTACCAGTTCTGCCCGCAGGTCCAAGGCTTCCAATTCCGGGTCTGAAAGTGGATTGCAGAGGCGTAGAATGTCTCCTTTCCACTTTTTGGCATTACCCAGAACGCATTTCCAGACACAATCGGAATGGGCGGCAAAGGCCAGGTTATATTCCGCGGGGCTCAGCGGCTCCAGGCAAAAGATTTCAATCTGGGCGCCGGTCTCCCGCTGAAAATGCATGCGGGCGGGTACAACCCGGGTGTCGTTGAAGACCATGAGCGTATCTGCAGAAAGAAGTTCCGGCAGGTCACGGAATACTTTTTCCTCGATTTTCCCTTCTTTATAATGCAGAAGCTTGGAGGCATCCCGCTGCTCAAGCGGGTATTTTGCTATTCGTTCCTCTGATAGCGGATAAGAATAATCTTCGATATGAATTTCGGGTATCATCGTGAGAATTCAATATTTTGAACAAAGGTACAGTTTTTATCCCATATAACGAAATTTCGTCACTGAGATGCTTTGACTTGGTTTTTTGTTCACAAAAATGAAACACAATATACTGCCATTGTTTCATATTTGTGAACTTTATTCGACGATTCAGATAAATGAAATTACGCCTGCTAAAATTTCATAAATAAAAGAAATCGCATGTTTTACTTTGCTATTAAATATATCAGAATCAATTATTTATTGATATTTAAGTAAAGCTATGTAAGATTATATGCCCGACGGCTACTTAGCCCGGAATCGGCCAAATGCCAATTATTTCTTGTATTTTATATATTATATGTTCAATTATCAGATATTTACAATTATCATATAAAGTATTGCTTCGTGTCACATTATACTGAAACCTCCATTTTTCTTCCGTTTGCACCCAAAATTATTTTTTGCAGTCTGAGAAATTTATTTTATTTTTGTGACATTAAAGTTCAGAAATATGAATCGTAGGCTTTTGCAGTTCTTACAGGCAGAAAACATCACCCAGACTCAGCTGGCCGACACCCTCTCGGTAGCAAGGGGAAGTGTATCCAATATTTTAGCAGGAAGGAACAAGCCCGGCTATGATTTTTTGGAGAGTCTCATCCTGCACTACCCCCAACTGAACTTGGAATGGCTGCTGAGCGGAAAAGGCAAAATGTACCATGAGCCGGAGTACGGTGAAAAACCGGAAAAAGAGGAAGACTCCCCCGTCCAGTTGGATTTGTTCGCGCCCCAGAGCCAGGCCGCTTCACGTGAAGTATCCAAAATAATGGTTTTCTACTCTGACAAAACCTTCCAGGAATTCCATCCAAGCGAATAATTTGTTAAATTTGCAGTGTATAACAAGCTACGCTGCTATGTCTTTCTTTTGTTTTCGCAAGAAAAAAGCCCTGGATACGCAATGTATAGGGCTGGAACTGAAGAATCCCATCGGCATCCGGGACCTTTCTTTGGGCAGCCGAGCCGGTTTTATTACCCTTTCGCAGCCCGAAGGCCCTATTCTGGACTGGATATTGAAGATTCAAGTGTACAGAAGCAAGACCGTCCTGGCCGTCAACGTCTCTTCAGACCTGGCCAAGACCTTTTCGCTCGTTTACGATTTTTCGGACCTGATTATCATAGACCCGGACGGAGACCGCGGCATAGACTCCCCCGACATTTCCGACACATCGGTTCTCCTGGACGAGATTGTGAGCCTGCGCCTGTGCTATGAACGCTACACGCCCATCGCCTTCAGGCTCTCTCACGGCCATACTCCGGACGAAATCGAGGAGCTTGTGAACCATTGCCGGCTTTCCGGCATCGATGCCATCATCGCTCCAGGAGCAAAGAAGGTGGCTCACATCATTGAAATGACACAGGGCCGCATTCCCGTCATTGGAGAGGCCGGCTCGCAGGAAGAGGCCCTGGAATGCCTGAATGCAGGGGCCTGCCTGGTAGAAACCACTTTGGGCCCTATCGGCCTGAATAAACTGATAAAAACTTTATCCAAAGAATGAAATGTGCATCCATCGTCACCATCGGTGATGAAATCCTCATCGGGCAGGTGCTGGACACCAATTCCAGGGAACTCGCCCGTAGCCTGGAGGAAATGGGCATCCATGTGAGCCGTATGCTTTCCATTTCTGACAATGCCCAAGATATCTCGGAAACCCTCACCCGGGAGCTCTCAAGCCACGACATCGTCATCACTACCGGAGGGCTGGGCCCCACCAAGGACGACATCACCAAAGGAGTCCTGGCCACACTCAGCGGCAGCCGCAAAATGGTGTCCCATCCCGGACAGTTGGAGATGGTACACGAAATCCTGCAGAGCCGGGGCCTGGACGTCCTTCCCGCCAACATAGCCCAGGCCGATGTCCCGGAGACCGCCGAAGTCATCGTCAACCGGCTGGGAACGGCGCCCATCATGGTTTTTCGGAATATCAAGGGCGGCGGAACGCTCTATTCCCTTCCCGGCGTTCCTCACGAGGCGGTCGGGGCCATTCCGGCCATCCTGGAAGACATCCGTAAACACCAGGAAATCAGCAGCATCCTCCATAAAAACATCATGGTGTATGGAATAGCGGAAAGCGCGCTCTCCCATCGCATTGCCCCCTGGGAAGACGCCCTCCCCAAGGATATGCACCTGGCCTATCTGCCCAATCCCCTGACCGGCATCCGGCTCCGCCTTTCATGCTACGGTGGAAAGCCGGAAGAGAACGGCCGCCGGATGGAGGAGCAACTGGCCGCCCTCAAGGAGATTCTGGGAGAGCTTGTCTATGCCGAAGCAGATTCTTCCCTGGAAGAAGAGCTGGGCAGGCTTCTCAAACAGCATGAATTCACCCTCTCTGCAGCCGAGTCCTGCACAGGCGGAGAAATTGCCCATCTCATTACCTCGGTAGCCGGCTCATCGGCCTATTTCCTGGGCTCTGTCACCTCCTACGCCATTTCTGTCAAGGAGAAGGTGCTGGGAGTTCCGGCCGATACCATCCAAAAGTACGGGGTGGTAAGTTCCCAGGTGGCGGCAGCCATGGCAGAGGGAGTGAGAAAACTCACCGGCAGCGATTATTCCGTTGCCACCACCGGCCTGGCCGGACCGGGCGGAGACGATTCCAATCCGGTGGGTACCGTATGGATTGGGGTGGCCACGCCGCGCTCTACCTACACCGTAAAATACTGCTATAAGAACGACCGGAAGCGCAATATCGAGCGTTTTGCAGCCTCTGCACTCAACTTCTTGCGCTTGAAGATTATTTCCGAGCTAACTTATTGATATAAATAATCTGAAACAAATGTGTTAATAACTGTAACATATTTGTTTCAGATTCTAAGAAACTAAGCTAATGTGCTTATTCAGAGCACTTTGACACGCGCTCCCACACGGCCATCAAATTTCCGCCCATGAGCTGGTCAATCTGGCTCCGGGAATAAGCGCGGCGCTCCAGCTCCTCTATGAGAGCCGGTGTCTTGGAAACATTTTCCAGCCCTTCCGGCGGAACCAGGATGCCGTCAAAGTCGGAGCCGATTCCCACATGGTCAATGCCCGCCCAGCGGACGGCATGGTCTATATGATCGGCAATCTCCTTTACGCCCGGCCGATGAAGTTCCCGAATCAAGCGTTCCTGCATCCGGTTCCAGGCTTGCACTTTGGAAGGGTTGGAGGGCTCCCGGATAAACTCGGCTTCCACGGCTTCCGCCTCATCCAGCAGGGCTGCCTCGGAGGGACGGGAGGCAAACGCATCACTCAGGAAGGCGGGATAATAATTGATGCCCACATAACCGCCCTTCTCCCCCAGTGCCTGCAGCATTTCGTCCGTGAGGTTCCGCCTGTGGGAGCAGAGGGCCCGGCAGCAGGAGTGAGTGGCCACGACGGGCGCCTCGGAAAGCCGGATGCAATCCCAGAATGTCTTGTCGGAAGCATGGGAGAGGTCTATCATCATCCCCAGGGCATTCATTTCCCTCACCACTTCCCTTCCGAAGGGGCTCAGGCCACCCCAGCGCTTGGCTTCGGCGGCAGAATCGGCAATGGCGTTGTCTCCGTTGTGGGTAAGCGTCACGTAACTGACTCCCAGGCGATAAAACGTCCGCAAAAGAGACAGTGACTCCTGGATGGGAGAAGCGTTTTCCATCCCCATGAAAATGGAAAAGATACCCTCCTCCCGATTCCGGGCGGCTTCCTCGGGAGAAAACGTCACGGCAGCATAGTCCGGGTTGGCATCGGCCGCGTCATAAACGGCCGACAGCATCTCCAGGGCATAACGGGTGGCACTGTCCGCAGCCATTTCGGCAGGTGTGTAAAGGGCGAAAAAGGCTCCGTCCACGCCCCCGGCCTTGAGTTTCGGGAAATCCACATGGGCGTGCGGGTTGTCAATCCCCAGGTTCCTCAGCCGGAGCAGCTGGGACGGGGTGTCTATATGCGAATCGTATATCATGGTTCCAGTTTTTCCATCAAGGTGGTCCACTCGTCCGTATCGGCCTCCAGGGCCATTTTCAGTTCCAGGTACTCACGGGTGAGCTCCATGATGTCGTCTTTTTCGGAAGGGTTGGCCAGCAGGGCCTCAATCTCCCCCATCCGGCTCTCCCGCCGGCCAATCTCCTTTTCCAAGAAATCCACCCGGTTCTTCAGCTTGCGCTGCTCTTTGGAAAAGACCTTCTGAACTTGAAAATTTTTGGCCGATTCTTTCTCTGTAACAGGCTTTTGCAATTCTTGACTTGCAGTATTCCTTTCAAGCTCCTGAAGAGATTCCAACTTCCGCTTTTCCAGAAAATCCTGCACGCTGCCCAGATGCTCCTTCACATGTCCGTCCCGGAATTCATAAAGCTTGTCCACCAGGCCGTCCAGGAAATCACGGTCGTGCGAAACCACAATCAGCGTGCCGTCAAAGGACTGGAGCGCCTGCTTCAGAACATCCTTGGAGCGGATATCCATGTGGTTGGTGGGTTCATCCAAGGCCAGCACATTATAAGGGGAAAGCATCAGCTTGGCCATCCCCAGGCGGGCCCGTTCTCCGCCGCTGAGCACGCTCACTTTCTTGTCGATATCTTCCCCCTTGAAGAGGAACGCACCCAGAATATCCCTCAGCTTGGTGCGGATATCCCCCACCGCTATCCGGTCCAGCGTGCCAAAAACAGTCTCCGAGGGGTCCAGAATGTCTTCCTGGTTCTGGGCATAATAGCCGATATGGACATTGTGCCCGATGCGGGCCTCACCGGAAATCGGCTCCAGTTCCCGCATAATCACGCGCATCAGCGTAGTCTTTCCCTCACCATTCCGGCCAATCAGGGCCACCTTCTCCCCTCTCTTGATTTCTATCTGCGCATCGGAAAACACCACTTTCTGCGGGTAGCCAACCTTTAAGTCAACACCCTTAAACACCACATCTCCAGAACGTTGTGCGGGTGGAAATTTTAGAGAAAGACGGGCATTGTCCCACTCGTCCACCTCAATTCTCTCCAACTTCTCCAGAGCCTTGATGCGAGACTGCACCTGGTTGCTCTTGGTGGGCTTGTAACGGAAGCGATTGATGAAATCTTCCGTCTTCTCTATCATCCGCTGCTGGTTTTCATAGGCCGCCGTCTGCTGGGCCATGCGCTCTGCCCGCAAGCTGACATACTGACTGTAAGGAACTTTATAGTCATGAATATGCCCCAGCAGAATCTCTACCGTGCGCGTTGTCACATTATCCAGGAACTTCCGGTCATGGGACACCAGGAGAACAGAACCACGGTAGTTCTTCAGGTAATCCTCGAACCACTCGATGGATTCTATGTCCAGATGGTTCGT
>CADBHY010000078.1 GCA_902794615.1 uncultured Bacteroidia bacterium | reverse complement strand
TTGCTTGTATGCATTCTGGCTACCACTTGTCGTAATGGATGTTTTCCGGCTTCCACTTGTCCTTGGGCTTGTCGTTGCCGGCGGGATAGCCCACGGGAATGACGCAAAGGGGTTTCACCTCTTCCGGCAGTCCCAGGGCTTCAATGACGGTGCTCATCCGTTCCTCGTAGGGGTAGCAGGCCGTCCAGACAGCGCCCAGGCCCAGGGCTTCGGCCGCTATGAGCAGGTTCTCCGAGGCGGCGGCGCAATCGGCCGTCCAGTTCTTGTTGGGCTGTCCGTTCTTCAACTGGGTTTCTCCGCAAACCACAAATGCCACGGGCGCCTTGGAAATCATTCGGTTGCGGCCGGCGATGCGGTCCTTGACGGCCTGGTCCCGTACCACCACAAAACGCCAGGGCTGTACGTTCATGCCAGTAGGGGCGGCCATGGCGGCCTTCAGGAGGGTTTCCACCTGCTCGTCAGACACAGGCTTATCGGCATAAGTGCGAACACTCTTGCGGGAGAAAATCACGTCCAAGGCGGTCTGGCCGGGCTGGGCATCCAGGTCTACCACCTGGTACTTTGTGCTTCCAAGGCCCATCTCCTCTCCGCGGAACACGATGCGGGTGCCGTGCCGCTGCTCGATGCGCTCCAGCAGGGCCTTCGTGTCATTGTTCTTGTCCTGGGGCAGGTTCATCACCCGGTCCAGGCAGAACTTGTCCAAGGCCACGGGGTCCAGCGAGGCGGCAATGCCGATATCCTGGATGGTGGGCTTGTGCGGGTTGCCGTCACAGTCGCAGTCTATGGAAATGTTGTTCATCACGTCGATATAGACGATGCCCTCCCGCTGCATGAAATAATTGTGTACAGCCTGCGCAGCGGCCGACATGGACTCGATGAAAGGGGTATTCTTCTGAGGCGAGACAAACCAGCCGGCGGGTGCCTGCAAGTCTCCGTTGGGCTTGGTATGCTGGCTCTTTCCGGCCGAATGGATATTGACCTTGCCATTGGCCGATGCCACGCCGATGGAGGCATTCTTGAGCACACCGCCGAAGCCGCCCATCGCATGCCCCTTGAAGTGGGCCAGGTTAATCATGAAATCGTAATTCTGGATATGCGAGCCCACGATGTCGTACTTAATCCATTTGTCATCGGCCACCGGAATCCGGATTTCTCCTTCCTCGTCCATGATGTCCACGGCGGCAATCTTGTCATAGCCGCGCTTGGCTATCTCTGCCCGGTGGCTTTCCGTGGTAAAACGGCTGCCGCCATAGGCCGTGTTGCATTCCACCAACGTACCGTTCACCTCCTTCACCAGCGGGGCGATGAGCTCGGGAGCCAGCTGGTTGGATTTCATCGACTCTCCGGTAGAGATTTTCACGGCCACCCGGCCCTTGGCCTCCACGCCCAGGGCTTTGTAAACCTTCAGCAGGCCTTCCGGGGAGATGTCCCGGGTAAAGTACACCTGCGCTTTGTTCTGTGTCTGCGACTGAGCCTGCGCCTGTGCCAGGTGGCACGGAGCGGCCGTCAGGAGCGCCGCCACGGCAGCAATGGGGAATAACTTTTTCATCTTTTCGAACTTATCGTTTCCTTTTCGTCTATCTTGCAAAGATACCAATTATTCGGCTAAGACGCAAAACCGCCTTCACCTGCGACATCGGCCCCGGCAGTGGTGGCAAGTAAGTAATTGAGCCATAGTGCGTTATATGATATTCCTCGTTCAAAAATCGAACGAGGAATATACTACAAGTCTATGACAGTCAATGGGTTAGTTGCCAAGGACCGGTCGGCCGGCCGCTCGCGCCTAGCGGCAGAAGTACTTGTACAGCAGGCCCAGCACGGCGGGAATAACCTGGCTGGGGACGTCGTCGTCTTCCTTGTCGGAGCCGCTGGAGAGCATCACCAGGCCGAAGCTGCGGTCTTCGGCCCAGAACATGGCGCTGCGAAGGCCGTAGGCACCGCCGGTGTGGCCCACCAGATGCACGCCGGGAATCAACTCGAAGTTGTGCTCAAGGGCCAGGCCGTAATGCTCGGGAGCGGAGCGTTCCGTCTGCATGGAGCGGGAACTCTCCTCGGAAATAATTTGGGTGCCGTCCGGCGCCGTTCCCCAGCCCATGTGCATCATCATGTAACGGGCCAGGTGGCAGGCCGATATCTTCATGCCGCCGGTAGGGGAGAACACGGGCGTGTCATAGCCGAAGGTATAGTTGGCAATGCGCTCGCTGCGGGGGGCATAGGCATCGGCCGATTCCTTCATGGCATCCTCTGCGGGGTCATAGTGATAGAGCTTCACAAAACGGGAGGCGTCCAGCGAGTCCACGCAGTAGCCGCCGTACAGGCCGAGGGGCTCCAGCACATGATGCACTACATACTGGTCGAAGCGCTCGCCGGAGAGTTTCTCGATAAAGGTGCCCACCAGATTGAAGTTGAGGTTGCAGTATTCGTAGCCGGTGCCGGGCTCGTAGTCATTGTAACACTCCGCCCAGTCCGGGTTCGTGGCCGGATTCACGGCGTCCAGCACAAAATAGCCCTGGGAGTCGTTGAGGCTGGAGGTATGGGAAAGCAGCATCTCCAGCGTAATGACCTTGTCCGGGAACTTGGGATTGCGGATGGGGAAGCCGGCCAGGGTGCTCACGTCCGTATCCAACGAAACTTTTCCGGCCTCGATGAGCTGCATCATGGAGGTGGCGCTGAAGCTCTTGGAGATGGAGGCAATCCGGAACAGGGAGCGTTCCGGGTCAATGGGAATCTTCTGCTCCAGGGAGACCGATCCAAAGCCGGCGCTGTACACAATCTTGCCGTCTTTGACCACGGCGACGGCAAGCCCGGGGTTCCGCACCGAGGCGCGGTAGGCTTCGATTTCCTGTTCAAAGGCCTTTTGGGGGTTCTGGCAGGCTACACTGGCGGCCAGAAGGATGACGCTTGTAATAAATAGATTCTTCACTTCGTTCAGAATGAAAAAAAATCAGAATGACAAAAGGTTAATACCCAAAGATTTCTTCGGAGGAAACCACCTTGACAGGCCCCAGGGTGCCCAGGAACTTCATGTCCAGGTCTTTGACGTCTCCGGTGATGGCATAGTGGTAGGTGCGGCCCTTGACCCAGTCTTCGTGGGTGGCCAGAAGGTCGTACATGGTGAGCTGGCCCACCTTGTCATAGACCAGTTTCTCGCGGGGCACGGTGAGGCCCAGTTCCTTATTGCGGATATACTGGTACAGCACCTGGATGCCGTGCGTGCGCTGGGTGCGAATCTTGTTCAGGATGGCACTCTTGGCAATTTCCAGGTTTTCGGGAGCCTCGGGCAGCGTCTCGATGATTTCCCTGAAGCCTTCCACGGCCTTTTGAAGCTTGTCGTTCTGGGAGGCGATGGTGGCCCGGAAATAGTACTCGTCATTGGTGAAGGACGGGCGTACCAGCTGGGCGCCGGCGCTGTAGGCCAGGGCGCGGGATTCGCGCATCTCCTGGAACACGATGGAGTTCATGCCGGAGCCGTAGTACTCGTTGAACAGCTCAATGTACGGGGCCTGTTCCACGATGAGGGACTCACCCCGGTTGGAGTACTGCATATAATTGAACTGACGGGAGTTGTAAGGCGTCACAAACACCTTGGGGGTGCGGGTGAGCACCTTGGGCGGAACCACTTTCTCCACGGGCTTCCAAGAGCCTGCAGCATGGGCCGCCAGCAGCTCTTTCACCTCCTGCAGCGTGGCCGGTCCGTAGTACAGAATCTTGTGCTCGCAGCCGAAGAGTTCCTTCAGGGAGGCAAGCAGTTCCCCGGAGCCGATACCCATCACCTGCGCATCGGTGAGGGTGGAGGCCTTGATGAGCTCCGGCCCGTACATCATATACTTCTGCAATGCGGAGTTGCAGACGCCTTGGCGCTTCTTGGAGTCGGCCCTGGAGCGGATGACATCGGCCTTGAGGCCTTCCAGGATGCCTTCGTCCGGCACGGCCTGCTTAAAGAGGGATTCCACGAGCGAATAAATCTGCGGGGTGCTTTCTCCCAGGCCGCGCAGGGTGATGGTGGTAAGATAGTCTCCCACGTTCATGTTCCACTTGGAGGCCAGGGAATAAAGCTCTACGGAGATGTCCTGGGCCGATTTTTCCGGGGTGCCCAGGTAGCGGATGTAGTCGGAAGCCAGGGGGAGGGCAGGATTCTGGTTGCTGCCCTTGTCGAACCAGAAGGTGAGGGTGGCAATCTCGTTTTTCACATTTTGCTTGTACAGCAGTTCCAGGCCGCCCACGGTGTCCACCACCATGTCTTTCTCGAAGTCCACGAAGACGGGCTCGATGGGCTCTGCCTGCGCCTGGGCAATCTCCTGCAGGAAGGCGCTCTGTTTGTCGCGGTTGGTGACGATAGGGGTAATCTTGGGGGCGCTGATGCGCTTGACGGACGGGTCCGGACCGGAGTGCTTGTACACCACGGCGTAGTTGGCGTCCGAGAGGTATTTCTGTGCCCAGGCCACGATGTCGGCCTTGGTGAGGGCATGGGTGTTTTCTATCTTCTGCACCTCCGAGGCCCAGCTGCGGCCTTCCACGAAGGTGTTCATCATCATGCCGGCGCGGGAGCGGTTGTTCTCCAGGCTGTTCATCATGGCCAGCCGATAATTGGCCTTGGCGGCTTCTACCAGCGATTCCGGGAAATCGCCGGCCGCCACGCGGGCCACCTGTTCCTTGATCAGGGCTTCGGCCTCCTGAAGGGACTGGCCGTCCTTGGGATAGACTTCGGCCAGGAGGAGGCCCCAGTCGGCACGGGTATAGGGAGATACCATGACTTCCAGCACTTTCTGGGCCTGGACGATATCCAGGTCGATGAGGCCGGCCAGGCCGTTGGAGAGGATGTCGCTCACGAGGGAGGCGTAGGCGGCCGTCTCGGTGGCATTGCCGGGGACGCGCCAGCCCAGCAGGGCGAACTCACCCTCGAAGCCATAGACATCCCGGCTCAGAGGCTCCGTAGCGGGCTCTTCCGGGACAACGGTCCTTTGCGGCACGTCGGGATTGGGCTGCCAGTCTCCGAAGTATTTCTCGATAAGCTGAACCATCCGGTCCGGGTCAAAGTCTCCGGACAGGCAGATGGCCATGTTGTTGGGGACATAGTAGGTATCTTTCTGCTTGCGGATGGCCTTCAGGGAAGGATTTTTCAGGTGGTCCTGGGTGCCGATAACCGTCTGGGTGCCATAGGGATGGTGGGGGAAGAGCATGGCGTTGAGGGCGTCGATGGCCTTCTCCGTGTCGTCAATCATGCTCATGTTCTTCTCTTCATAGACGGCTTCCAGCTCCGTGTGGAAACCGCGGAAGACGCAGTTGCGGAAGCGGTCGGCCTGGATGCGGGCCCAGTTCTCCACCTGGTTGGAGGGGATTTCCTCCACGTAGCAGGTGACGTCGTCGCTGGTGAAGGCGTTGGAACCCTCGGAGCCGATGATGGACATGAGCTTGTCGTATTCGTTGGGGATGGCCAGTTTGGAGGCCTCGTAACTCACGGAGTCGATGATGCGGTAGAAGGCCTCGCGCTCCGCGGGGTCCGTGAGGGTTCGGTACACTTCGAAGAGGCTGTCTATCCGGGCGAGCAGGGGCTTTTCGGCCTCGTAGTCCCGGGTGCCCAGGATTTCGGTTCCCTTGAACATCATGTGCTCCAGGTAGTGGGCCAGGCCGGTGTTGTCGGCAGGGTCGTCCTTTCCTCCCACGCGCACGGCCATGTAGGTCTGGATGCGGGGTTCGTCCTTGTTTACGGACATGTAAACTTTAAGACCGTTTTTGAGGGTGTAGATTTTTACGCCCATGGGGTCTCCCTTCACCGTCTTGTAAGGGGAGCAGGCTGTGACGGCCAACAGGCCGGAGAGAAGCAGTACGCAGAATCTTTTCATGGTTCGTTTTATATTTTTGCAGGAAACAAAGTTAGCAATAAAAATCAAAAAAGCCTCTGATTTCTCAGAAGCTTTTGTGTGCACTCTTAGGGACTCGAACCCTAGACCCGCTGATTAAGAGTCAGCTGCTCTACCAGCTGAGCTAAGAGTGCAATTCAGACTGGTGTTATGTCTTGTGACCCGTTCGGGGCTCGAACCCGAGACCCCAACATTAAAAGTGTTGTGCTCTACCAACTGAGCTAACGAGTCTCCTGTTTTGAGGTTTCCCGTAAACGGGATTGCAAAGGTACAACCTTTTTTTGAATCTGCAAGGATTTTTTGAACTTTTTTGGCTATGCGCTGTATTCTTTGATGTGCTGCTCTTCAGAAAGGCGGCATACCAGCAGGCGGTCCTTGGATTCGGCCACAATATACCCGTCCAGGCCTTCCACCACCACGGTCTTTTCGGAGGCGGTGTGTACCAGGCAGTTCTGGCAGTCGTGCAGGCGCACGTCGCCGCCCACCACCGTGTTGCCGTCCTCATCGGCCTTCAGGTGGGTCTGGAGGGAACCCCAGCTGCCCAGGTCGCTCCAGGCCAGGTCTTCCGCAATCACGTAGATGTAGCGTGATTTTTCCATGACGGCGTAGTCGATGGAGATTTTCTCGCAGCTGGGGAAGAGGCGCCGCAGCTGAGGCGTTTCCTCTTCCGTCAGGAGGGAAGGCTCCAGCTGGTCCATCACCTCGGCAATCTGGGGCGCATAGGCGCTCAGCTCCCGGATGATGGTGTTCACGTTCCACACAAAGATGCCGGCATTCCAGAAGTAATGCCCGTCTTCCATGTAGCCGATGGCGGTGTCCAGGTCCGGTTTTTCCTTGAACTCGCTCACTTTCACCAGCTGGCCTTGCAGGGCCTCGACGGCGTGGATATAGCCGTAGCCGGTCTCCGGGCGGGAGGGGGTGATGCCCACCGTCACGATGGCATCCCGCTCCTGGGTGAAGGCCAGAGCCTTGGAGATGGTGTCGGCAAACTCGGCCGTCTTGAGCACCAGGGCGTCGGCCGGAGTTACCACAATGTTGGCCTGAGGGTCTTTCTTGCGGATTTTCCAGGAGGCGTAGGCAATGCAGGGGGCGGTGTTGCGGCCTTCCGGCTCGCAGAGAATCTGCTCACGGGGAATCTGGGGCAGCTGCTCCTGTACCAAGGCGGCATAGCGCTCTCCGGTGACCACCCAGAAGTGGTCCGGGGCGCAGACCGGGGCAAAGCGGTCGGCCGTAAGCTGGATAAGGCTGCGGCCCACGCCAAGCACGTCGATAAACTGTTTGGGAACATCCGGGGTGGACAGGGGCCACAGGCGGCTCCCGATTCCTCCGGCCATGATGACTACGTGTGTGTTCATTCTTTCTGTCGTTATTCCCACAAAGATAAGAAAAAGCCCGGCGTTATCAAACGTCGGGCTCCATTTTATTCTTCGGGCCGATACTCAAGGATATCGCCCGGGGAGCAGTCGAGGGCCTTGCAGAGGGCCTCCAGGGTACTCAGGCGCAGGGCTTTGGCCTTTCCGCACTTGAGGATGGAAAGATTGGCTGGAGTGATGCCGACTTTCTGGGCCAGCTCGCCGGAAGACATTTTCCGTCGGGCCAGCATGACATCAATATTGGTGATAATCGGCATAGGCGCTTATTTTTGGTCCTGGGGCTGCTCGTCGGCCTTTTCGGCCTTGCCCTTGAGGTAGGAGGGGAGTTCCATGCCGGCCATCTTGAAGAGGTCGTCCAGCGGGGGAACGCTCTTCATCATACCGGAGATGAAGTTGGAAGTGGCGGTTTTGCCCTCGGCTCCATTGCCTCCGTCCCAGACGGTCACCTTGTCTATGTTGATGCCCTTGACGGCCTCTACCTGGGTCTTCACCAGCTCGGGCAGTTTGTCGGCAATCATCATGAGAACAGCCTTCTGGGCATCTCCCTCGGCGGCGCTTACCAGGTTCTTGAAACCGTCGGCCTGTTTGGTGAGGATTTCCAGCATACCCTTTGCCTGGGCGTCCATCTTGGCGAAGATGGCGTCGGCCTCACCCTTGGCC
>CADBHY010000077.1 GCA_902794615.1 uncultured Bacteroidia bacterium | reverse complement strand
TGGATGTCCGCTCCATGGGTGCCCTGTACGCAGTGCGGCGGCCAGGGACCGCCCTGTGCCGTAAATGAACAATGGCCCGCGGGATGATGGTCCCGTACAAAGAGGATGGGTGAAGGATGCTCGTTTTCAATGAAACGGACGGTATTCTCCACGGCTTTATCGGCCTCCTGGCAGGCCAAGGAGCCGTCGATAAAGTCATAGAGCATGTCCACAACGATGAGTGCGGTATTTTTCATGGCAGCTCTAAATCTCAAAGGAATCTATCTCTTTCACCAATTTGCCGATAATGGACATCTTCATGTCGTAAAGGGCGTCGGAGATGTCCACTTTGTAATAGTGGGGGTTAATCAGACGCCGCTCGGCGGGTGAGAAGTGCCGGAGGTTGTCCTTGTAGAAGTCCTTTTTGGTCCGGAGGTCGTAATAGGGGGCGATGCGCTCTCCGTTCTTGACGGACTGCAGCTGGAGCGGACGGGCGTCGTACTGCCCTTCCTCGAAGGTCTTGGTCTTGAAGGAGTCGTACTCGTCGCGGAGGGTGACGGTCTTGCCCTGCTGGATGGCCAGGTCCATGGCGTCGCCGCGCAGGCAGGTGACATCGGCCTTGAACACGTATCCGTCCAGGGAATTGCCCTTCTCCTTGTCCTGGGCCGATATGCGCCAGGTAATCTGGAAGCCGGGGTTGATGAGCTTGATTTTGTCTTCTGAGCGTTTGAGCACGGGCTCGCCGTCTATCTGCACCAGCTTGTACACGTTGCCGAAGCAGGGGGCGGCCTTGGAAGTGGCGATGGCGTCGCCCACGCCGTAGCTGTCTATGCAGGCGCCCTGGCGCTCCAGGTCCGTAATCAGGTACTCGTCCAGGCCGTTGGTGGCAAAAATCTTGCATTTCTTGCAGCCGTGTTCATCCAAAATGCGGCGTACTTCCTGCGACAGATACGCCAGGTCTCCGCTGTCCAGGCGGATGCCGTAACCGGGGGCGTAGTTGTCGTCAATTCCGTTCTCCTTGAAAGAACGGATGGCGTTCTTGACACCGCACTTGAGGGTGTCGTAGGTGTCTATGAGCAGGATGATGTTCTCTCCGCGGTGCGTTTGGATATAGTCCGTGAACGCTTTGTGCTCGCCTTCCACGGTACTGCCGTAGGAGGTGATGAAGCTGTGGGCCATGGTGCCGGTGGAAGGCACGCCGTTGAAGGCGCCCGTCAGGATGTTGGAGGAGCTGGCGCAACCGGCAATCTGAGCGGCTTTTCCGCCATAGACGGCCGCCCAGGGGCCATGGGCCCGGCGGGAGCCGAATTCACTTACCGGCTTGTCCGTGGAGCGGCACACGCGGGAGGCCTTGGTGGCCACGGCCATCTGGTGGTTCAGGATGCAGAGCATGGGCGTTTCCAGCACCTGGGCCTGGATGAGCGGAGCCACTACGGTGACTATCGGCTGGTTGGGAAACACAATCTCTCCCTCCCGCATGGTGTAGAGGTCTCCGGTAAACTTCATGGTGCTCAGGTACTTGCGAAATTCCCTGTATTCCTCTCCTGGGAGGAATTTCTCGTAGAAATGCTCCGGCTCCGTGCCCAGGCCCTTGACCAGTTCTATTACTTCCTCGGTACCGCTCACCACGGCCCAGTTGTTGTTTTCCGGGGCCTTGCGGTAAAAGAGGTTGAACACGGCCATCTGGTCCTGTTTTCCACAGTCAAGATAAGACTTTCCCATGGTGTACTGGTACTTGTCCGATACGTAGGCGTTATTAATCTGGTTCATTCGATAGAATATTGTCAGTCGGCGAAATTCATCTCTTCAAGGAGGTAGTCCGCATGGCCTATCTCCTTAATGATAAACAGGATATAGCGCACATCCAAGGAGATGTTGCGGCAAATTTCGGGGTCGAAGACGAGGTCGCTCATGGTGCCTTCCCACACGCGGTCGAAGTTGATGCCCACCAGGTTCCCCTGCGCATTGAGCACCGGGCTGCCGGAGTTGCCCCCGGTGGTGTGGTTGGTGGCCAGGAAGCAAACGGGCTGGTTTTCATAGCCGCCCCGGGCATAGATATCCCTCAAGGCCTGGGGAATGTTATAATCGAAAATCTCCGGATTGTCCTTCTCAATGATGCCCCGCAGCGTGGATACGGGCCGATAATAGACGGCATCGGCCGGCCGATATCCCTCCACGTGGCCATAAGCCACCCGCAGGGTTAGGTTGGCGTCCGGGTAGAAGGTCCTTTCATTTTCAAACTCCATCTGGCCCTGCATGTAATCCCGGTACAGCAGGTTCAGGGAGGCGGTGAAGGCCGATACCTGGGGAAGCAGTTGCTCCCGGAAATGGTCTTCCAGGGCCTCCGCCAGTTCCTTTGCCTCCGTCTCAGAGGCAAAGACAGCGTCCCGCCAGGCCTCCATGGAGCCGTACAGGGCCCGTTTCTCGATGAAATACGCCGGCTTGTAGCTGTCTTCCAAGGCCTTGTCAAAGGCGCTCATCATGGCCACAAACGTTTCCCGGTCGATGGGCTCGTAGTAGTCTTTCGGATTTCCGCCGCGGCCGCGAGCCATCTGCAGTTTCTCGATGGCACGGACAGTCTCATTGTAGTACTCGTAGGCACGGTAGATGGGGTTGCAGGCGGCATACACGGCGGCCAGGCGCTGCGTGAGCCCCTCATAGCGGGTGCCGCGGGCCCAATCTTCGAATCGGCCTTCATATTCCTGCTTCACGGGAACGATGCGGTTCTTGCGAAGGCCTTTCTCCTCTCCCTGCCACTTCTTCCAGGCATTGGCCACGCCGGCATACTTGCTGGAATACTGGATGCGCACGGCCTGGCTCTGGTCCATGTACTTCTTCATGATTCCCAGACGGGTGGTGCGAAGGGCAATCTTCTGAGGGTCCGACACGTCCTGGATATAGCGCACGGCCTCCGAATGCACGTATTCCTGCGTGGAGCCCGGGCAGCCATAGACAAAGGTGAAGTCTCCTTCCTTCACGCCGGCGCGGGAGATTTTCAGGGATTTTTTGGGCCGATAGGGCACGTTGGCCTCGCTGTAGTCGGCCGGCATGTTGTCCGGCCCGGCATAGATGCGGAAGATGGAGAAATCTCCGGTGTGGCGGGGCCACATCCAGTTGTCCGTCTCTCCGCCGAACTTGCCTATCGAGGAGGGCGGGGCGCCCACCAGGCGCACGTCGCGGTACTCGCGGAACACGAAGAGGAAGTACTGGTTGCCGTAGTAGAGGGCCTCCACGCTGGCCTTGAGCCCCTGTCCGCCCTTCACGGCCTGCTCCCGCAGCCTGTCGGCATTCTTCTTTACCAGCGCCTGGCGCTGATCCTCACTCATCTTGGCGGGTTTGTAGCCCTTGAGCACCAGGGCCGTCACATCCTCCATCCTTTCCAGGAAGCGGACGGTGAGGCCGGGGTTGGGCAGCTCATCGGCCATGGAGAGGGCCCAGAAGCCGTCCTTCAGGTAATCGTGCTCCACGGAGGAATGTTTCTGGATATAGCCGTAGCCGCAGTGGTGGTTGGTGAAAAGGAGTCCCCTGTCACTCACCAGCTCGCCGGTGCAGCCGCTGCCGAACAGCACCACGGCGTCCTTGAGGGAGGCCTGGTTCACGCTGTAGATGTCTTCGGCACTCAGCTGGAAGCCCTTGGCCTGCATGTCCCCGATGCGCTGGGAAATGAGGGCGGGCAGCCACATGCCTTCGTCGGCCTTCAGAGGCTGGAATGCGGCCAAGAGGAGGGCCGCAAGGAGAATGTGTTTTTTCATTTTCATGCGAATTTGTACAAAGATAAGAATAAAATACGTTATCTTCGCAGTATGAAAACAAGACTACTGACCATGGCCCTTCTTTTGGGCATAAGCCTCGGTGCAGGGGCTCAGGAAAAGTATTTCACCCTGGATGAGATGCCGGATTTGGTTCGGTGCCTGCCGGCCCCGCCGGACACCGTGGGCAGCGACTTCGACCGCGACATCCTCCGCTACATGTGGGGAAAACAGATGCGGCAGAACCCGCAGCGGGCCGCCCAGGCCAAGCGTGACGCCATCTGGGACCTGGATACCCTGGCCACCATTTTCTCCGAGCCCTTCGGCCTTGCCATCTCCAAGGAGGGAACGCCGGAAATCTACAAGACTTTCGTGAACGGAGTGGCCACCATCGAGCAAATCCGCGTAAAGCCCAAGGCCCATTATATGCGCATAAGGCCCTTCGTGCGTTATGCCGAACCGTCCCTCTTCCCGGACGACGACAAGGAACTCTCCGGAGAGGGCTCCTATCCCTCCGGCCACACCATCCGCGGCTGGGCGGCGGCGCTGGTATTGGCCGAAATCAATCCGGCCTCCGCGGAAAAACTCTTCCACAGAGGCTGGATTTATGGCGAGAACCGCGTTATCGTGGGCGCCCACTGGCAGAGTGACATCGACGCCAGCCGGGACGCCGCCAGTATCGGCTATTCCCTCCTCCAGACCTGCGAGGCCTACCACAAGCAGGTGCTCAAGGCCCGGGAGGAGCTAAAGAGGCTCAAATGTGGTAAGTGCCACATTTTCTAATTTGACCATGGCCGGATCGGAAACGAGAAGGCCATTTTTGTTGTAGAAAAGGGTGGAGTTCCGGATGGTGATGTCGTGAAAATTATTGCAATGCCGAAAGGCTCTTTACCTTGAGATTGCGCCAGCGTACCTTGATACCGCCTCCGTCGTGAATCTGGAGGGCGATTCGGCCGTTGCCTCCGCCAATCTTTTCGTCGGAGATATCCACCATGGGTTCTCCGTTCAGCCAAGTCTGCACGCGGTCTCCCTCACAGCGGATTCGCAGGGTGTTCCACTCCCCTTCCTTCAGGATATTTTCCTTCTCGTCGGGAATCTGAACCAGCCAGCCGCGGCCGTAGGACTCATAGATGCCGCCGGTATCGTTGCCCTTGGGAGCCACTTCCACCTGCCAGCCGCTCACCTTGGTTCCGTCCACGGTGGAGCGGATGAACACGCCGGAATTGCCGTTGGCCTCCTGCTTGAACTCCAAAGAAAGGTCAAAGTCGTTGTAGTATTTCTCGGTGGCCAGGTAGCCGTAGGCCTTGTCGGGGCCGCTTTCGCATACCAGGTTGCCCTCGCCGTCCACATACCAAAGCTCGGTTCCGTAATTCACCCAGCCCGTGAGGTCCTTTCCGTTAAAAAGGGTCTCTTCTACGGGCTTCACCGGGAGCTCCTTCACCTTCACGTTCTTGAACCAGGCCGGGTAGCCGTGGTCCTGCAGGCACATCACCCCGCGGCGGGAAAGGCCGTACTCCGGGGCATTGGTCCATTTGCCACTGTTCTTGCGGGCAAACCAGTCAGCCGTCCAGGCGTCGAACTCCACGGTCACTTTTCCGTTAATCAGGTAGGTCACATGGCCGTTGTCAAAGATAATCTCGGAGGTGTTCCACTCGCCGGCGGGCTTGATGTACGGGGCCGTATCAAAGTCCGGAACGTACATGGCATAGTCCACGGCGCACTTTTGCCAGGGCTCCAGCACGTAGCCGTCGTTCATCTCGGTAAAGTTCTCGTCGTCAATGATTTGATACTCCGGACCGGTCACATAGGGAACCTGGAAGGCCGGGCCTTCCTGCACATGGTAAATCATGCCGCTGTTGCCGCCCTTGCTGATTTTCCAGTCCCATTTGAGATGGAAGTTCTCGAAAACCCTGTCCGTTACGATGTAACCGTGGGCGTCGTCACCCTTGCCGGTGGCGGCGATGGTGCCGTTTTCCACAATCCAGGATTCTCCCTGTAGGGCGGGGGCGTTGAAGCTTCGCCAGCCGCTCAGGCTCTCCCCGTCAAAAAGGAGCTGCCAGCCATCGGCCTTTTCGGCCTGGGTGAGGGTGTTGTCCTTGGGGGCCGAGCAGGCCAGCGCAAGGGCCGATAAAAGAATCAGTGCCTTTTTCATATCGTTTGTCATTTTTGGTCACGCAAAGCATTCCGGGTGGAATCGCCGTCATCTCCGTTCACCCGGCCCCGGAGGCGCTGGATTTCCGGAGCCAGCGGGCTTCCGGCCTCCACGCAGCGGTCCAGCAGGGCCTGGTTGTGCTTTCCTCCCATCTGCACGGCGGCAAACACGGCGGCCATGGAAGCCTCACTCACTTCCTGGGAAGCAACGCCTTCATCCACGAACTTCTGCAGGGCGGTGAGCTTGTTCCGGCCAATCCAGTAGAGGACATCGGCCTTGGAAGCGTCCGTGAGCGCAGGGTAAACCTTTTTGACGGCTTTAACGAGGGCCTTGGGGCCGGCCGTTTCATCGGCATAAGCGAGCACGGCGTTGGAATACGGACGGTTGCCGCTTTGCAGCGCCGCCACCACCATCTGAGGCGCCAGGGCCGGATTATTCTGCAGCTGTTCCCAGGCCTCCCGGCACATCACGTGCGTTTCCTTGGCCACGGGAAAGGCCTCCATGGGCCTGTCCATGGGGTTCTGCGCCCAGGCCGCGAAGGCCAGGGACAGGGCAAAAAGCAAAGAAACTATCTTTTTCATACGTCTATGTATTGTGCCCAGGGAGCGCGCATGGGCTGGTTAATCAGGGCATTGGCCTGGTCGTCGCCGATAAATCGGCAGGTCTTGGAATCAAAATGGAGAGTCCGGCCAAGCCGCAGGGCGGCGGAGCCTATGTTCACGATGGTGCAGCTGTGATGGCCGATTATCTCGTCCAGGGCAAAATGCTGCCGGGTGCGCACGCAGTCCAGGAAATCCGTATGGCGGGGTGCGGGAGCAGGCAGCTCGTTCAGGAAGGACTGGACGTCCGTTACCCCCGGAATGACGCACTCGAAGCCCTGGTACACCTTTCCGCCGGGGCCCTCCAGGTAAGGGACCTTGCCCTTGGATTCGAAGCCCTCCCCTTCCAGGATAATCTTGCAGCCGTCCTCGTAGGTGTAGGTGATGCTTCTCCAGATGCCCACGGCATCGGCATCCTGCGCGGGGGCGTCCACCTCCACCTTCACGGGATAGGTGTCGTCCTTGCCCAGAATGTACTGTACGGGGTCTATGTAGTGCTGCCCCATGTCTCCCAGGCCACCGCTTTCGTAGTCCCAGTAGCCCCGGAAGGTCTGGTGCACGCGATGGGGATGGTACGGCTTGTAAGGGGCGGGGCCCAGCCACATGTCGTAGTCCAGCTCTTCCGGAATGGGCTGCGGCTCCAGGCCGGTCTTTCCCGTCCAGTAGAACTTCCAGGCAAAACCCGTGGCGCCGGAAATGCGCACCGTCAGGGGCCAGCCCAGCACGCCGCTCTCTACCAGCTTTTTCAGCGGTTCCACCGTGGTGCCCAGGCCATAGAACGTATCCGTGAAACGGAACCAGGTGTCCAGGCGGAAAATCCGGCCATAGTCATGGACGGCCTTCACCACCTTTTCCCCCTCGCCGATGGTGCGCGTCATGGGCTTCTCGCAGAAAATGTCCTTCCCGGCCTTGGCGGCCTCCACGGCCATGATGCCGTGCCAGTGGGAAGGCGTGGCAATGTGGACAATGTCCACGTTGGCGTCGTGAACCAGGTCGCGCCAGTCCGAGTAGGCCTGCAGGCGGGTTCCAAACTTCTCCACGCCGGCATCCAATGCCCTGCGCAGGTGATACTTGTCCACGTCGCACACAGCCACCAGGCGGCAACGCCGGTCGCTGGCAAAGTGGAGGCCGCTCATGCCTATTCCGCCGGTGCCTATGATGCCCCGCGTAAGCTGGTCGCTGGGCGCCACGTAGCTGTTGTCTCCGCCCATTTTCCCCAGCACTTCCCTCGGCAGAATGGTAAACAGGCCAATCCCGGCCGCAGCCTTTTTGATAAAACTTCTTCTTGAATGAGCCATAGTGTTATTTCTTGGTTAGCACAAAAATACACTTTCTTTGGGATTAATCCAATTTTTGTAGAAAAGAAGGCTTAACTCGCATCGGCGAAACGAAATGCCCCGAGCGCCTCTATCGGTCCAAAACCATGACAGGGTATGGGCGAAAACGCCCCGTTTTGACCCCACCCTGCTATCGGCGTGGACCCCTGTCGGCACCAAGCCCGCCACACACCGAGAAAAACATTCTCCCCCCAGCCCTGTTTGCCGACAAAGCCAGCCACCGGATTGGCTCCATGAGCGCCAACGTGCTGAGACTTGCGCTGGCCGCCATCTTGCTGGCAGCACTTCTGTGGATGACCGTGGGGCACCCGTACCCCGTATATGCCGACGGAAAAGCCTGGCTGTGGCTTTCCCTGTCGGCCCTGGTGGGCTATGTCTTTGGAGACTGGTGTCTGTTTAACTGCTACCTTAGTATCGGTGCGCGCTTCGGGCAGCTGTTCATGACACTGGCCCCGCCCATGGCCGCCATTGCCGGCTGGGCCATCCTGGGAGAAAGCCTTAGTTGGAAGTCCGGGATAGCCATGGCCGTCACCCTCTCCGGTATCGCCCTTTCCATCCTGAGCCGTGACCGGGAGCACCATGTGCGGCTATCCCTCCCCTTCAAGGGCGTACTCCTGGGACTGGGAGCCGGATTGGGCCAGGGCGTAGGACTGGTCCTGAGCAAGGTAGGGATGGCGCATTATGAAAGCCTCGTTCCCCCCGGCGCACCTTCCCTCATGATACCCATGCTTCCCTTCGCCTCAACCCTCATCCGGGCGCTTGTAGGCGCTGCGGGCTTTCTGGCCATCATGGCGCTCCGGTGGGAGCTGCCCAAGCTGAAGGCAGCCGTAAGCGACCCTCTCGCCATGAAATACGTCCTGGTGATGACACTCTTCGGCCCCTTCCTGGGAGTGTCGCTGTCGCTGATGGCCGTGCGCTATACGGACGCCGGCATTGCGTCCACCCTGATGGCACTCACGCCCGTTCTCATCCTCTTCCCCTATGCCTTCCTCTACAAGCAGCGAATCCGCCTGAAGGAAATGGTGGGCGTAGCCGTAAGCATGGCGGGCGTTGCGTTGTTCTTCCTGCTGTAAACTTCACCTTGAGCGGGCGCCGGAACGGGCGAGGACTCGTTTCATCAGGCCAGATTGTCAGGATCGGCAACGGCACTGCCCATACCCATCAGATAGGTTTTCATGAATTCATTCAGGTCACCGTCCAATCACCATGGTTAATACTCGTTGACCAGCCAAAGCTCCAAAAGCCGATTGGTAAGTGAGTATGTATATTAGCCGCTTCTCCTATGATTTCCACGTTTTTTAAGCTCCTCTTTCGAAAAACCCTCTGTGAAAGAAGCAATGTGATTGGCGGCCTCAATAATATCTTGCAGCCGCCCGAAGTCGCGTTAGGGCTGATATGCAAAAAAATGACTATATTTGTACTATGACGGACATTTTCCAGGGACTGAATTCGCGGCAGCGGGAGGCCGTAGAGGCCACCGAGGGCCGCATCCGCGTGGTGGCGGGCGCCGGGACGGGCAAAACCAAGGCCCTGACGCACCGCTATGCCTACTTAGTGAATGTCCTGGGCATAGACCCGGCCAACCTGCTGTGCCTCACCTTCACCAACAAGGCCGCGGCGGAGATGCGCAGCCGCATCGCCGCCATGGTGCAGAGCGGAGACTACAATGACTTCGTATGCACCCTGCACGGCTTCTGCGTCAAGTTTCTGCGCAAGGAAATCTACCGCATCGGCTTTCCCAAATCCTTCACCGTGCTGGACGAGGAAGACAGCAAAGCCATCGCCAAGCAGGCCATGGACGAGTTGGGGCTCAAGCGCACGGAAAAGACGGTGAAGCAGTTCCTGGACGCGATTGGGGCCGAGAAAGCCCTCAACGGCTACATCCAGACGTATATGCTGCCAGGCAGCGTGATCTCCGACGAGATGCGCCGCACCTCCCGCCTGGCGGCCTACGTGAGCCGTCAGATGAAAAACTACGCGCTGGACTTCGACGACCTGATGAACGTGACCAAGTACATCCTGGACCGCTTTCCGGATGCCTGCGAGGAGTGGCAGACCAAGCTCAACTACATCATGGTGGACGAGGCCCAGGACTGCAACCTGGACGACTGGGACCTCATCGAGCGCCTGAGCGCCAAACACCGGAACCTCTTCATCGTAGGAGACCCGGACCAGGCCATCTACGAGTGGCGCGGCGCCCGGCCGGACCTCTTTGTGAACTTCGCGGCCGACAAAACCATCATCCTGGACGAGAACTACCGCAGCACCCCGCGCATCCTGGACGTAGCCAACTGCGTGATTTCCAACAACCAGAACCGCATCCCCAAGGACCTCTTCACCCGCAAGGCCGAGGGCAGGGCCGTCATTCACTTCCACGGCAAAAGCGAGAAGGAGGAGACGGAGTGGATTGTGACGCAAATCAAACGCCTGCTGGAGGGCGGCGCCCGCGTGAGCGATATTGCCATCCTCTACCGCAGCAGCTACCTCTCCCGCGCCCTGGAGCAGGAACTGCTGAACGCCCACCTGGAATATACCATCTGGGGCGGCACGCGCTTTTTTGAGCGGAGGGAAATCAAGGACGCGCTCAGCTATTTGCGCCTCGTAAGCAACCAGGACGACGACCTCTCCTTCGAGCGCATCATCAACGTGCCCTCCCGCAAGCTGGGCCGCAAATTCCTGGACGGCATAAGGGCCCTGGCCGATGAAAGGGGCATCTCGCTCTACAGCGCCCTCCAACTGAACGGCGATACCAAATCGGCCCCCTTTGTGGAGCTGATTGAAGACGGAAAGCAGTTTGCCTTGGAAAACCGGGTGAGCGACCTGCTGAACCGCCTGCTGGAGAACTCCGGCTACAAGAAAATGGTGCGCGAAGACCAGGACGAGGACCGCCTGGAAAACCTGGACGAGCTCCTTTCCAGCATCCGCTTCTACGAGAGCGTCCGCACCCCGGAAGAGAGCACCCTGGCCGATTACCTGCAGGACATCGCCCTCTACACCAACGACGACCACCGCAAGGACACCCCCACCGTCAAGCTCATGACCATCCACCAGGCCAAGGGGCTGGAGTTCCCCTACGTCTTTGTCACAGGCCTCTCCGAGGGCATTTTCCCTAATATGCGCAGCATCCGCGAAGGCAAGAAAAACGGCGAGGAAGAGGAGCGGCGGCTCATGTATGTGGCCATTACCCGCGCGGAAAAGGCGCTCTTCCTCACGGAATCCGAGGGCTTCAACATCTCCTCCAAAATGGCCAAGTACCCCTCCCGCTTCCTGGCCGAAATCAAACGGAACCTG
>CADBHY010000076.1 GCA_902794615.1 uncultured Bacteroidia bacterium | reverse complement strand
CTGCCAGAACTGCTTTATCCGGGCCCGCAAGGGCTCCTATCTGTTAGAGGCCTGGAGAGCCATGATTCTGGACTACTGGCTGCACGAAGACCGCCGGGTAGATTATTTCATGCACCAGGTGATGTTCCGCACCCTGGTGAACGAAGTCCCCCGGGCAAGGGAATATTTTGACCGCTTCCCGCATTTGGACCAGTACCCCACGCACCTCTACCTGTACGAGTACAAAGACAGGCCCTGGAATCCGGAAGTGTTCCGGAAAGCCACGCAGGAAGGATTTTTCTATCAGAAAACCAGTTACCGGGACATGGAGAAAGTGGTTCCCGGCTCCTTTGCCGATTACCTTATACGATATTCCAAAACCGCTCCGGAATCCGAACCACAATCCTGAGCCCCAGCATACCGGGCTTGTTCCAGGCGTAGGGTGGCCTCAGGCGTGCTGGATGAAATCGAGGACCGAACCAGCCGGAGCCGCATCCGCCCCGCGGTAGGTCAGTTTCTGGAAGAACGCCCCGGCCGTGTCCTGCGCGAAACGCACGGGGTCATAGGGCGTGTCGATGGGCTGCGCTCCGAGGATATGCGTCGCATCCTGCCCCACATGCGGCATCCGCGCGAAGTGCTCCTTCGCCCGCGGATCGTTCTCCACCAGGGTACGGAACATCAGCTGGTGCTGGAAATAGTCCATCCGGACGGTCTGGTGCGTCCAGAAGTCCAGAACCATCTCCCGCCAGGCAGCCAGAAGGTAGGAGCCCTTGCGGGCCCGGATAAAGCAGTTCTGGCAGAAACTGTACACGCTGCCATACAGCTTTTCCGTCAGATACAGGAAGAAATCCTCCGCCGCGATCCATTCCGGGACCGGCCCCGTCACGAAACAGGTGGAGTCCAGCCAATAGCCGCCATGCCGGTACAGTAGGTCCAGGCGGCAGATGTCCGCAAAGTGGGCGGACTTGATCTTCCCCGCCCTGTACTTGTCCACCACCACGGACGGCAGGTCTACCCAGTCGTACAAAGACCGGTCGTCCAGGACGACGACCTCCTGCGAAAAATGCCGACGCATGCTCCGGAAACAGGATTGCACCAGCGCAGGGGCCCTGTCCTCGCCCTGGAACCAGATGGTGAATACCTTGTCTGAGACGTCGTCCTGGATCACCGGACCGTCCGGGAGGGCATCCAGGCCGCCGAGCAGATTCCGGCGGAAATACCATGGCAGCGAGGCGGCAAGCGTGTTGCGCCGCCGCTCGCGGCGCCGCTCGCGCGGCCACCACAGGGGGTTCAGCAGATGGGCCTCCCCGAGGAGCCAGGCTTTAGCCAAAATCAAATCAGTCTTTCTCATGTTGCAAGAATCATTTTCTGCGTAAATTATGATTTAGGGCTTACAGAAGATTCCAAAACCGCTCCGGAATCCGAACCACAATCCTGAGCCCCAGCATACCGGGCTTGTTCCAGGCGTAGGGTGGCCGCAGGAGGGTCTGTGCCACACGAGAGAGCCGCGTCCAGCGGTCAAAGTCACGGGCTCTGAGCTCCGTCACCAAGCAGATGGCACGGGAGCGCTTCTGCATGTGCCTGCCCCAGCCCTGTGCCAGGCGGTCTTGGTCCTGGAAACGGTCTTGCAGGCGCTTCATGTCAAAATAGCCAAAGTGGAAAAGGTACAAATCCTTGGCTATATGGAAGTTATGGCCCTTAATCCGATGAAAGCCGCTACCCCAGGTATAGGGCGCAGCCAAAATGGAAGGCTTGGTGTAGCGCGTGCCAATCTGGGCATAATGCCGCTGCTGCAGGAAAGGACGCTCCTGAGTAATGTCCGGCTCTTCGCCCAGTTTCTGACCAAAATCCAGTCCCAAGGCCGATGCCGACCCCTTCACCCGAAGCTCGCTCAGGTATTCCCGCAAGGTCTTCCCCAGTTTGGGGTCCACCACCACAAACTCATCGGCATCTACGCCTATTACCAGGTCATAACCACCGGCCAGCAGCTCCGCCGCCTTTGAGGACAGAAACTTGAGCCTCCCTTTCTCGGCCGATACCACCTGCGTCCCTATCTTCTCCACCGCCTGGGCATGCGTACCCTCGCAGAAGGAGGCCACCTGCTGGTCCAGGCCGTCATAAAAGATATAAAGGTTTTCCTTTCCGTCCAGCTCACGGGAATAGTATTCCACCCACTTGCGCAGGTAAAAATCGTCGTTGCGGACCATGGTAATGGCGGCTATGCGCTTCATAGATACTTGGCTGTAAATGTTTTACCTTGTTTCTTCAAATCTTCCGGCGTTCCGGCGAACACCACTTCCCCGCCCCGGGCGCCCGCATCGGGCCCCAGGTCTATCACCCAGTCCGCACTGCGGATTACATCTACATTGTGCTCTACCACAATGACGGTGTGGCCCTTGGCAAGCAGTACGTCAAAGGCCCTGAGAAGCTTTTCCACGTCGTAGAAATGAAGGCCCGTGGTGGGCTCGTCAAAGAGGAAGAGAATCTTTTCGCGGCTGCCGGAGGCCAGCGAAAGGAAGTAGGCCAGTTTGATGCGCTGGCTCTCACCGCCGGAGAGGGTGCTGGACGGCTGGCCCAGCTTGATATAGCCCAGGCCCACATCTACCAGCGGCTGCAGCTTGGCGGCAATGGTCCGCGCCGCTTCTTCCTTTTGGGCGCCGAAGAAGGCGATGGCCCCCTCCACGCTCAGGTTCAGGATATCGTCCACGTTCAGGCCTTGGTAGCGCACCTCCAGAATATCCGGTTTGAAACGCTTGCCGCCGCAGCTCTCGCACACCATGGTGACATCGGCCATGAACTGCATGCCAATTTTCACGAAGCCGTCTCCCTGGCATTCCGGGCATCGGCCTCCATCCTGGTTGAAAGAGAAATAGGAGGGCGTGTAACCGTTGATGCGGGCATACTGCTGGTCGGAAAGGAGCTTGCGGATGTCGTCGTAAATCTTCAGATAGGTGACGGCGTTGGAACGGGAACTCTTGCCGATGGGATTCTGGTCCACATACTCCACGCGCGTAATCCGGCTGAGGTCTCCGCTCAGGCCCTTGAAGGTGCCGGGGAGGTCGCCGGTCTCGTTGAGCCGCCGGTGGAGCGCCGGATACAGGATATCCCCCACCAGGGAGCTCTTGCCGCTGCCGGACACGCCGCTCACCACGGTGAAGGCGTTCAGCGGGAACTGAACGTCAATGTCCTTGAGGTTGTTCTGCATGGCCCCTTCCACCGTAATGCTGTAGTGCCAGGGATTCTTCTCCCGCACGTAGGGCTTGCGGATGCCGGAGAGGTACTGCAGTGTAAGGGAACGCTCCGTCTGCTCCGGCGTCCGGGAATCGGCCACGCCCTTGAACACCACTTCGCCTCCGTTTTCTCCGGCGCGGGGACCCAGGTCTATGAGGCAGTCGGCCGCCCGGATAATTTCCGGGTCGTGCTCTACCACCACCACGGTATTGCCGATGTCCCTCAGGCGCCTGAGCACCGCAATGAGCCGCTCGGTATCCCGGGGATGCAGGCCGATGGAAGGCTCGTCCAGGATATACATGGAGCCAACAAGGGAGCTGCCCAGCGCCGTCACCAGGTTCACCCGCTGGCTTTCACCGCCGGAGAGGGTGTTCATGGTACGGCTGAGCGTGAGATACCCCAGCCCCACGTCTTCGATGCACTGAAGCCGGTAGCAAATCTCCTCTATCGTCTTGCCCGCTACCTCCTGCTCGTAGGCCGACAGCGTCACCGTGCCAAACCACTTCAAGAGGTCTTCCACCGTCATGGACAGGAGGTCGTGGATGGTTTTTCCGCCCACCTTCACCCAAAGGGCTTCTTTCCTGAGGCGGCTTCCGCCGCAGGCGTGGCAGGTGGTACGCCCGCTGTAGCGGCTGAGCATGTACTTGTACTGTATCTTGTAGCGGTTGGCCTCTACCCACTCGAAGAATTCGTTGATGCCCACGATGGTGGTCTCGTCCCCCATGGTGGCGCGCGAGTCCCAGAGGATGCGTTTCTGCTCTTCCGTGAGCTTGCAGTAAGGCTCGAAGATGGGGATGCCGTATTTCTCGGAGTTTTTGATAACCAGGTCTTTGAACCAGCTCATCTTCTCTCCCCGCCAGCAGGCGATGGCACCGTCGTATATGCTCTTGGTCTTGTCCGGCACCACCAGGTCTTCGCTCACGCCCACAATCTTGCCCAGGCCGCCGCATACGGGGCAGGCCCCCAGGGGGCTGTTGAAGGAGAAGAGGTACTCGTCCGGATGCCGGAACACCAGTCCGTCCCGCTCAAAGCGGGAGGAGAATCGTAGCGGGCCCCTCCCTCTTACGCGGCCGAGGGTGACCGAAGATTCAGGGACCTCTGTCCCCTCATCCTTGAACCACAGGGCCATATCTCCACGCCCTTTGTCAAAGGCGGCCTGGACGGAGGCGTTCAGGCGGGTGCGCATATCGGCATCCAAGGTGCCCGGCGTCTTTACGCGGTCCACCAGGAGCCAGAGGTCTTCGGGGTACTTCCCGTCCATCTTCAGGACGTCTTCTATCTGGAGGATGGTGCCGTCGGCCGGGGCGAAAAGACGGCCGTAACCCTCTTCCTTGAGGGCGAGCATCAGTTCCACCTGGTCTTCCCGCCTGTCCCAGTCCAAAAAGGCCAGGACATACAGGGCATGCGGCTTTCCGTCATCGACGGCGGCCATGACATCCTTCACGGTATGGGCCTTCACCTCCTCTCCGCTCACGGGGGAATATGTCCGGCCCACGCGGGCGAAAAGCAGCCGCAGGTAGTCGTAAATCTCCGTGGTGGTGGCCACGGTGCTGCGGGGATTGCGGATGTTCACCTTCTGCTCGATGGCGATGGCCGGCGGAATGCCGTCGATGGACTCCACGTCCGGCTTGGCCATGCGGCCCAGGAACTGCCGGGCATAGGAAGAGAGACTTTCTGCAAAGCGGCGCTGCCCCTCCGCAAAAAGGGTATCGAAGGCAAGGGAACTCTTTCCGCTGCCGGACACGCCGGTAATCACCACCAGCTTGCCGCGGGGAATCTCCACCGTAATGTCCCGGAGGTTGTTCACCCGGGCATGCCGAATCACTATGTTTCCTTCTGCAGGCATCTATTCTGCGCTTAATCTTTCCAAATACTTTTCCGGGATATAGGAGGTGGCCACGGCTATCACTCCTTCTATGCATACCAGCAGGCGGCGGTTCTTCCTGATTCGCTTGATATAGCCTTCGGCACCGGCGAAGGGGCCGTCCAGCACCTTCACCTTGTCTCCCTCCCGGAGCACGAATTCATCGGCCGAATAAAACTCCAGACCGCTCTGGCCGGACTCCACCACCAGGCGGAAAGATTCCATCTGCCTGTCGGGAATGGAGGCGTATTCCTTCCAGTCGGCCGTTTTGTAAACGAATCCCAGTGCGCGCCCCATGATTTGCTCGTCTTTGAGGCGGGCCGATACCTGCACAATTTCCTCCGGGGAGGCTTTCAAAAAGATGAGGGAGGTAATGAGGGGACGGCGCTCGTAGATGACGGGGCCTTCCTGGATATAGCGGGCATCGCCGCGGTGATACTCATCCGTCCGGGCCAGTTTCCGGGCCGCCAACAAGTGCGCCTGGCCTTTCAGCTGGACTTTCTGCACGGGCAGATAGGTCTCGATGTTTCTGTCCGAAAGGATATCCTCCATTCGGAAAACCTTGTTATAGAAGACCTTGACGGCGTACCATCTCCGGTCTTGGAGACTTTCTGCTTGCATAGTTTGCAAAGATACTGAAAAAGCCGGAAAAAAGATGTATCTTTGTATATGCTAACCACGAGAAAAATCATTCTGACCGCAAGTACTATCTGCCTGTGCAGCATTGTGTACGCACAAAGTTTCCACGTAAGTGAAGTGTGGGCGGAGACCCGTGCCACCTTCCACCAGGAGACGGTGAAGGAGAAATACAACTCCGCCTTCCAGGGTGACTACCTGAATCTCCACGTCGTGGGCCAGCTGACAGACCGGCTCACCTTCCGCATAAGGCAACGTTTCAACGTGCTGCCCACCAAGGAGAACCCGTTCAAGGCCACCGACTTCCTCTGGCTCAAATGGCAGTTCGCGCCCAAGTGGAGCGTGACGGCCGGGAAGCAGGCCATCCTCATCGGCGGTTATGAGATTGACTCCGCACCAATCGACGTTTACTATTACGGTGCTTTCAGCACGCGGCTGGACCGCTACTACGACTTTGGCGTAACGGCCACCTTCTCCCCCGCCCCCGGGCACGATGTCTGTTTCCAGATTTGCCCCTCGCCCATTTCTACGGCGGCGCTGTCGGCCTTTTCCTATAATATCTACTGGAACGGGCGCATCGGGCCCTGGCAGGCCATCTGGAGCTACAACCTGGTAGAAGACGGCCTGAACCGCAAGATGAACTGGCTGGTGCTGGGAAACAAGTTTTTCCTGGGAAAGCTGGTGCTGGACCTGGACCTGATTGACCGGGTGGGCTTCGGCCAGCGGAATATCCTGTCCGATTGGTCGGCCATTTTCAAGGCCATCCTCACCCTGGGCAAGTGGAACCTCTGCACCAAGGTGGGCTATGAGCGGAACAGCGCCGCCAACGTAGATGCCGACGGCATCTCCTACGACCTGGTGCTCCCGGCCGGACATGATTTCCTCTACGGAGGAGCCGGTGTGGAATTCTTCCCGCTCGGAAACGACAAGCTGCGCCTGCACGCCGTCTATTTCCGCGACAACCACGACCACCGGAACAACTTCGACGTGGGCATCACCTGGCGTTTCAACATTTACAAGAGGAAGTGATTCCTATTTGAAGACATAGGTATTCAAGGGCTCCTTCACCTTGCTGCCGTCCGAGGAGACGGTGGAGAGCACCTTGTTCAGCGTAAGGGTATATTCGAAGGTCACCGTGTCTTTCACCTCTTCATAAAAGGCGTCGGCGGCGCTTTTCATGGCCTGAATGGCGGAGGCACGGTCATACACCAGTTCGTAGGGCGTCTCGTTCTGGGCGGCATAGGCCGCCTTTTCCAGGTTTACCGCCATGGCCACTCCCATCAGGCTGTCCTCCTCGGAAGGGAAGCCGGAGACATCGGCCTTCAGGTACACCCAACTGTTCACCACCTTGGAGCAGGAGATGAGGGCCGATGCGGCCAGCGCGGCCAGGGCATATGGCAAAAGCTTCTTTTTCATTTCTGCAAAGATACGAAAATGTCCCGGATTCCGGCAAACATGGAAGGGTGCAGTTTCATGATTCTGACCGGGCGCTCGTCTCCGCGGTACAGATGGCTGCACCAGTTGGTTTTTCCCGTGTCCTTGAAGCCGCATTTTTCCATTACGCGGCCGGAGGCGGGGTTGTCCACAAAGAAATCGCACCAGAGGGTATGGAAGCCCTTCCGGGAAAAACACCAGTCGCACATGGCATGCAGCGCCTCCGTACACAGTCCCCGGTTCCAGTACGGCTTGGCAATCCAATAGCCCAGCTCCGCATCCTTTCGGCCGATGGGAATGTTGCTCTCTCCCTGGAGATAATACCCCATACAGCCGATGGGCTCTCCGCTTTCCTTGAGCTCCAGCGCCCAGGTGCGGCCGTTGGAGAACACGTCCCGGATAATGCGCAGGCTCTCCCCTTCGCTCTGGTGGGACGGCCAGCCCGCCCGGACGCCCACGTCCGGGTCTGAGGCATAGCGGTACAGGATGGGGGCGTCTGTATCGGCCCAGGGCCTGAAGCGCAGGCGCTCCGTCTCTATGATGAGCTCCTCATTCATTACGAAGCCAAAATTACACATTTTTTGCCGGACACACAAGAAATGCTTAACTTTGCATTTCCTCTGAAGGAGACGCCGGATATTGCTGCAGCCCTCGTGAGGACAACATTAGGAATATGAACTGGATCATTCTGATTGTTGCCGGGCTGTGTGAGTGCGGATTCACATTCTGCCTGGGCAAGGCCAAGATGGCCGCAGGCTGGGAAGCCGTCTGGTGGTATGCGGGTTTTGTCATTGTATCGGCCCTGAGCATGTATCTGCTGGCCAAAGCGTCCAAGACCATCCCCATCGGCACCGCCTATCCCGTATGGACCGGAATCGGAGCGGTGGGCACGGTGCTCATCGGCATTCTGGTTTTCAAGGAACCCGCCACCTTCTGGCGCATGTTCTTTATCGTAACCCTG